>NZ_CP191849.1:5380000-5700000 GCF_050956135.1 Actinoplanes sp. CA-131856
TGCCTGGGCGGCGATGTCGAGAGTTTCCTCGTCCAGGGAGGCGGCGTTTCCCGGCAGAACCAGGTCGAGGTCGGGGACGTCGATGTGGGACTCGTCCCAGTCGATCAGGCCGACGTGGCTCGCGGTCATGCGGATGTTGCCGGGATTGGGATCGCCGTGCACGACACTGGTCTCGCGGCCGGCCAGGCGCGCCCACGCCGCCCGGCATCGCGCCACGCCCTCGGCCGGCATCGCCCGCAGGTCCACCTTCGTCCCCGAGTCGGCTTGCAGCAGGTCGGTCGACGAACGCCAACCCGGGCGCTGCGGCCAGCCCTTCGTCAAGCGGTGCACCTCGCGCAGCGTGGCCGCCACCCGGCGCCAGTCGTCCTGAGACGCGGGTGGGCCGCCCTCCAGGTACGTCGTCACCACCAGCCCGTCCGCGAAGAACCGGCCGTCCTTGGTCGGGATCGGGACCGGCACTGTCAGCCCTTCACCGGCGAGGAAGCTGAGCAGCCCCGTCTCCCACGCCAGGTCGGCGTCGCTGCGGCGGCCGAGCCGGGCCACCACGCGCCGGCCGCCGGCGCGCACGCTCCACACCTCGTTGGCCACGCCACCGGTCAGCGGCTCGACCCGAACGACGTCGTCGCCCCACTGTGTGAGCGCGTCCCATCCCATCGGCGACACCTTACGGCAGGGCCCGCCGCTCATCCCGTGTGAGCGGCGGGCTCTCCGGCGTACCTCTAATGCCTTCCTCTTCTGGCCCTCACGTAGTCGTCGACCACATAGCGGCCCAGCTCCTCCGCGTCGGGGCTGAAGACGCGGCCGCCGTTGCGTTCGGCCACCGCGGCGACGAAACGCTGGAGGCCCGGGTCCTCGCCGAGCATGAAGAAGTTCAGCGTGGCGCCGAAGCGCGTCAGATGATCGACCTCGTGGATCGTCGCCTGGACCGTCTCAGGCAGCGGCGGCCACCAGAACATGGCCTCCCCGTCCGGCTCCAGATGGGCCGTCGGCTCGCCGTCGGTGACCACCAGCACCACCGGCTCGGATCCGGGATGACGGCGCAGGTGGCGGGCGGCCAGCTTGAGGGCGTGCTGGAGGTTCGTGCCCTTCTCCATGGTCGGGTCGATCGCCGCCAGCTCGCCCTGCGACAGCGCGGCCGCGTGCAGGCCGAATCCGATGATCTGCAGCGAGTCCTGCGGGAACTGGGTCGCGACCAGGTGGGACAGCGCGAGCGCGGTCTGTTTCATCGGGCCCCAGCGCCCGTCGGCGTACATCGAATAGGAAAGATCGACCAGCAGGGCCACCGCCGCCGACGCCCGGCGCTCCGTCTCCGCCACCTCGAAGTCGTCCGGCTCGAGGCGCACCGGCAGCACGCCGACACCGCCCGAGGCGGCCTGGCGGCGGACCGCGTTGCCGATCGTCCGGACCACGTCGAGCGGCTGCTCGTCGCCGAACTCCCAGCGGCGCGACGAGCCGATCAGATCGCCCGCCGCCCCGGCGTCGCGCAGGTCGTGCTGGCCCTGCTTGCGGCCGGACAGATCGTCGAAGACCTTGGCCAGGGCCGTACGCCCGAGCCGGCGCAACGCCTTCGGCGACAGCGTCAGGCCCTCGGCGTCGCGGGTCACCCAGCCCTGACGGCTCAGCTCTCGTTCCAGCTCGCGCAGCCGCCGCACGTCGTCGGCGGCCGAGCGGCCGAGCTGGCGCTCCACCATCTCCACGTCGACGTCGTCGAGGGTGGCTCCCGGATGCTCCTGGCCCAGCTGGTCGAGCAGCTCGTCCAGCTCACCGATCTCGCCCAGGGCGGCCGCCGCGTCGCCGTACCCGAGATCGTTCGGGCCCCGCATCCGCTCGCCGCGACCCCAGTTGAGCCCCGGGCGCAGCGCCCGGAGGTTGTCGGTCAGCTCGGCCATCTGCCCCCGCAGTGGCCCGTCGCCGAGCGCCTGGTCCATCAGGCGCGACAGCTCCTCCTGCTGCTGCGGCGACAGCGAGCGCATCAGCCGCTCGGCCGCCGCGGCCCGCCGGGCCAGGGAGTCGATCAGCTCGTCCATGTCCTTCGGGTTCTCCGGGAAGAACTGGCCGTGCTTGTCCATGAACTGCTGGAACGCGTCGTTCGTGTCCTCGCCGCGGGCATGTTTCTCCAGGAGCTGGTTGAGGTCGGCCACCATTTCCTCGACGCCGGCGAAGTCGCCGTTCTCGAGGGCCTGTTTCATACCGGCGAAGCGCTGCTCGACGACTTCCCGCCGCAGACCGTCGAGGATCTGCTGGTACAGGTCGCGAGCTTCCTGAGATGTCCAGTTGTATTCGGACAATTCCTCCACGGCCCGCGACGTCGACCGGGGCAAATTGTCCAGAACAGCCTCGGCAAAACGCGCTTCGGCGTCATCCCGGCCCCGCAGCGCGTCACGCTCCGTGGCGACGGCTTGATCAAGGAGCTGCTGCGCCCGGGTCACCGCCCCGTCGAGATTGCCCCGCCGCAGGGCATCACGCCGGAGCCTGCGAGCCCGGTCGCGCAGCTCGTCGAGCCCTCGCCCCGACCGGGGCCCCCGGCGCACAAGATCGCGGAGCACGTCGCGCAGGCTGTCGCCCGCCAGCACCCGCTCCCCCACCTCGTCGACGGCGGCCCGCACGTCGTAGGGCGGGGCCAGCGGATCGGGCCCGTCGCGCCACGCCCCGTACCGGAACCTGTTTCCCGCCATGTCAGCTCCCGTAGAGGGTGCGGCCGTCGTCGGTGAGCTCCTTCGCCAGCCGCCGGGTCAGATGGAGCCCCTCGAGGACGAACTCGATGCCCGAGGCGGCCTGCCCCGGCGAGGGCGCGTCGCCCAGCCCGAGCCGGTCGAGAACCTTGGCCAGCCCCGGCACCGGCCCGATCTGCCCGAGCAGCTCCTCGGCGCTGACCAGGTCACCCGTCTCGATGATGGCGCCCTCGGCGACCAGCGACGTGAACCCGGACAGGTCGAGCCCGCCCAGCCGGTCGCGGAACGTCTCGGCCGTGGCCACCCGCAGCAGGTGGGCCAGGACCTCGGTCTCGCGCCCCTCCTCACCGCTCTCGAACTCGACCTTGCCGCGCAGAGTCGAGGTCACCGACGGCGTGTCGCCGATGCGGGCGACCGCCTCTTTCTCGTTGCGGAACCCGGACCGGCGCAGCGCCGAGGCCGCCACCGTCTCGGCCGCCGCGATCGCGAACCGGGCCGAGATGCCCGAGCGGGCGTCCACCGCCGGCGACTCGCGGACCGCGCGGGTGTAGCGGGCCAGCACGTCGATCAGGTGGTCGGGCACGGACGCGACGAGGTCGGCCTCCTGCCGGATCAGCGCCGTCTCGAGCGACAGGTCGACCGGGTAGTGGGTGCGGATCTCGGCGCCGAACCGGTCCTTGAGCGGCGTGATGATCCGGCCCCGGTTGGTGTAGTCCTCCGGGTTGGCCGAGGCCACCAGCAGCAGGTCGAGCGGCAGCCGAAGCTGGTAGCCACGCACCTGGATGTCGCGCTCCTCGAGCACGTTGAGCAGCGACACCTGGATGCGCTCGGCCAGGTCGGGCAGCTCATTGACCGCGAAGATGCCCCGGTTCGTCCGGGGCACGAGACCGAAGTGGATCGTCTCGGGGTCGCCCAGGGCACGCCCCTCGGCCACCTTGATCGGGTCGACGTCGCCGATCAGGTCGCCGACGCTCGTGTCCGGGGTCGCCAGTTTCTCGCCGTACCGCTCGGAGCGGTGCAGCCAGGAAATGGGCAGCAGGTCACCGGTCTCGGCGGCCAGCCGCCGCGAGGCCGGGGTCAGCGGATGGAAGGGATGCTCGTGCAGCTCGGAGCCGGCGATGAACGGCGTCCACTCGTCGAGCAGCCCGATGAGGCCACGGATGAGCCGGGTCTTGCCCTGCCCACGCTCGCCGAGCAGCACCATGTCGTGCCCGGCGAGCAGGGCACGCTCCACCTCGGGCAGCACCGTGTCGTCATAGCCCACGATGCCCGGGAAGCGCGGCGCGCCGGTGCGCAGCCGCTCGAGCAGGTTGTCGCGCAGCTCCTGCTTCACACCGCGGTAGGCATGGCCGGAGGCCCGCAGCTCACCCAGGGTGCGCGGAAGGTCGGAGGGGATCTCGGGCGTGATCGCAACTGGTGCATCTGTCACGGGAAAGACGCTACTCCGACCCTCTGACAAGTTGATGTGACGAAAGATCCAGTTCTTTTGGGGGTACGCCGGGAAGCCCACCCGCAGAACCTGGCGCCACCCGCGGCGCGGCGCGGCCCAGGTGGTGGGTCACGGCCATAGCGCGGCTTTCGCGTGAGGTGGTGGGTCACGGTGGGCCAGACACATACTTTTGGCTCTGGTGCCCGCGGCGGGCGGCGCGGGAGGCTGACCCGCATGACGGAGATCGAGCGGTGGGTGGCGTTCAGCGACGACCCGAAAGGCGGCAACCCGGCCGGCGTCGTGCTCGACGCGACGGCCCTGGACGAGGCAGAGATGCTGCGCGTCGCGGCCGAGGTCGGCTATTCGGAGACGGCGTTCGTGACATCGGATGAGGGCGACGGCCGGAAACGCGTGCGCTATTTCAGTCCGCTGGCCGAGGTCCCGTTCTGCGGCCACGCCACGGTGGCGACAGCGGTGGCCCTGGGCCCCGGCGACCACGTCTTCGTGACGAACGCCGGCGAGGTCCCGGTCAGCGTCACCGGCGACGGCGTGGCCACCCTGACCAGCGTGGCCACGGCGGTGACCCCACTGGAGGCCGACGACGTGGAGGCCCTGCTGGAGGCCCTCGGCTGGTCCGTCGACGAGCTGGACACCCTGCTGCCACCCAAGCTCGCCTACGCGGGCGCCTACCACCCGGTGGTGGCCGCCGCGACCCGCCGCCGCCTGGCCGAGCTCGACTACGACGTGCCCGTCCTGAAGGCCCTGATGGAGTCGAAGGGCTGGACCACCATCCAGCTGATCCACCAGGCCGCCCCCGGCACCTTCGACGTCCGCAACCCGTTCCCGATCGGCGGCGTCTACGAGGACCCGGCCACCGGAGCCGCCGCCGCGGCCTTGGGCGGCTACCTGCGAGCACAGGGCCTGGCCCACGACGGCGACACGATAAGCCTCCGCCAGGGCGACGACATGGGCCGCCCCAGCCGCCTGACCATCGAACTGCACGCAGGCGAGCCAGGCATCCGAGTCCGAGGAAAGGCGGTCCCCATGACCCTCTGACAAACGCCAGACCGCGCGGCGCGCCCTTCAGCGTCTCCAACCAGCAATGCGGCCGACCCGTGGCGCCCAGGCAAGCTCGCGCGTGCCCGACAGTTCTCCCGGCCGGCGACGCGACCGAGCGCCGGCACCCGCGCGTGCGCGCTGAGCGGCGACGTGGCCGCCAGCACGACCGGCTCGCGGCCCGGCCCAACGGCAGGTCGGCCCGACGACACGGCCGATCGGCGGCGCGACTGAGATCGCGGCAGGGTGGCGGCACTGCCCTGCGCCGCCAGCCAGGCCAGTGCGCTGGGCGGCGAGGTGGCTGAGCGCGGCGCGACGGGTCAGCGCTACCGCCCGGACGGCGACGTGCCGGGCGCAGCGGCGGGCGCGGCGGCCTGCTATGGAAGCGCGGCCGAGCGGCGACACAGCGCAGCGACAGCAGCCAGGCCAGCGGGCAGGAAGGCCAGCGGGCAGGAAGGCCAGCGGGCACGGACGGAGAGTGTGCACCCCAGCAGGGGTGGGCGGCCAAGGGCGGCGGCGCGGGCCGGCGGCTTTTGCGGTGGCCGGGCTAGCGGCGGCGTGATCTCGGATCGACGGGTAGCGGGGCGGCGGTGCGGAAAACCGGTTGGGGGGCTCCGTAGGATCTGGGGCGATATGAGCGCGACGATGATTGCCCGCGAGCTTGCTGCGGGGCACGGTGACCGGACGCTGTTCAGTGGGCTTTACCTTGTGGTGGCGCCGGGGGACGTCATCGGGCTGGTCGGGGTCAACGGGGCCGGCAAGACGACGCTTCTCCGGACTCTGGCGGGGATTCTGCCTGTGGAAAGCGGAACGGTGTCCCTCAGCCCGCCCAGCGCGAACGTCGGATATCTGCCGCAGGAAAGGGAGCGGCGCTCCGGTGAGAGCGTGCGGGATTTTCTCGGGCGGCGTACCGGGGTCGGGCCGGCGCAGCTGGCGCTCGACGAAGCCACCGCGGCGCTCACCGAAGGGCGGGCCGGTGCTGATGACGCGTACTCGGCGGCGCTGGAACGGTGGCTTGATCTCGGTGGGGCCGATCTGGACGAGCGGGCGGCTCAGGTTGCGGCCGAGCTCGGGCTTGATGTCGCGCTCGATCATCAGATGACCGCGCTGTCCGGTGGGCAGGCGGCGCGGGCCGGTATGGCTTCGCTGCTTCTGAGCCGTTATGACGTTTTTCTGCTCGATGAGCCTACGAACGACCTCGATCTTGACGGGCTGCGGCGGCTCGAAGAGTTCGTCTCCGGGCTGCGGGCCGGGACCGTGCTGGTCAGCCACGACCGGGAGTTTCTCTCGCGGACCGTGACCAAGGTGCTGGAGCTCGACCTCGCTCAGCAGCGCGTCAACCTGGTCGGCGGCGGCTACACCGCCTATCTGGAGGAGCGGGAGCGGGCCCGGCTGCACGCTCGTGAGCAGTACGAGGAGTACGCCGAGAAGAAGGACGACCTGCTCGAACGGGCTCGCATGCAGCGGGCCTGGATGGAGAAGGGTGTCCGGAACGCGCATCGTAAGGCGCCGGACAACGACAAGATCGGCAAGAAGTACCGGGCCGAGGCCAGTGAGAAGCAGGCGGCCAAGGCCCGGCAGACCGAGAAGCTCATCGAGCGGCTCGACGTGGTCGAGGAGCCCCGCAAGGAGTGGGAGCTGCGGATGGAGATCGCCGCGGCGCCGCGGGCGGGCGCGGTGGTGGCGACCATGCGTGAGGCCGTGGTGCGCCGGGGCGGGTTCACGCTGGGGCCGGTGACGTTGCAGATCGACTGGGCCGACCGGGTGGCCATCACCGGCGCCAACGGGTCGGGCAAGTCGACGCTGCTCGCTGCTCTGCTCGGGCGGCTGCCGCTCGACGAGGGCAGCGCGGCGCTCGGGCCCGGTGTCGTCGTCGGCGAGATCGATCAGGCGCGGGGGCTGTTCCTGGGCGACGAGACGCTGGCCCGGGCGTTCGGTGCGGCGGTTCCCGAGTTCTCCGACGCCGACGTGCGGACGCTGCTGGCGAAGTTCGGGCTCAAGGCCGCGCACGTGCTGCGGCCCGCGGCCACGCTGTCGCCGGGCGAGCGCACGCGGGCGGCGCTGGCGCTTCTCCAGGCGCGCGGGGTCAACCTGCTCGTGCTCGACGAGCCGACCAACCACCTCGATCTGGCCGCCATCGAGCAGCTGGAGTCGGCCCTCAGCTCGTACACCGGAACGCTTCTTCTCGTCACCCACGACCGGCGGATGCTGGAGGCGGTCAGCACCACCCGGCACCTCGAGGTCGCCGCCGGCAAGGTCATCGGCTGACGATCACCCGGACGGCGTCGGCGAACAGGTCGTCGGCGGTGCGGCCGTCGAGCAGGTAGTCGCCGATCGCCGCCACCAGCGTCGGATGGCGTTCGGTGAAGCCGTCCACGTCGAAGGGGCCGGACGGTCTCGGCGACTGCTCGTCCAGCACGTGGCCGATGGTGAACCGCACGACGACCAGCACCGTCAAGCGGGCCTGGCGTAGCGGCACGCCGTGGGTGAAGAGCGTCCGCATGGCGAGCTCGGAGACCCCGGCCAGCGTCTCCGACAGGGTCGCCGTGGAGACGATCCGCGCGCCGTCCGGGTGGGCGATCATCGCGGCCCGGAGCCGCACGGCCACCCCGGCGAGCCAGTCGTCCCACGTCTGCCCCGCGACCGGCCGCGGCAGGTCGTTCAGATCGCTCAGGATCGCCTCGGCCAGGGCGGCGACGAGCGCGGCCTTGTCCTTCACGTACCAGTAGAGCGTGGGCGCGCGTACGCCCAGCCGATCACCCAGCTTCCGCAGCGTCAAGCCGTCGAGGCCGCCCTCGTCGAGCAGCTCCAGCGCCGCCGCGACGACCTTTTCCCTGTCCAGCGCCAACCCTCAACCCTCTCTCTAACATCGTTAGAGCACGCCTCTAACGATGTTAGAGAAGGTCGGCGAGGGCGTCCAGCCGGGCCTGCCAGTAGTCGACGACCGCCACGGCCTTGGTCCTGTCGCCATCGGTCGCGGCCGGGTCGGTCAGCAGGGCCCGGTAGTCGGCGATGGCGGCCGACAGATAGGCGTTCGCGCCCCACAGCTCCAGCTTCAGATGGCGGGCATTCGGGTTGCCGGCCTTGAGGTCGGCCAGGTGGGTCTTGGCCGCCGCCAGCTCGTAGAGGGCGACGTCCCGCTGGGCGAGGGTGGCCTCGGGCGAGGCGAGCAGCCGCCGGTACTCGGCGCCGGCCTCGGCCACACGGGCCTGGGCGTGGGCGATCTCGGCCGGGGCGGCCACGTACACCGGCGCGGGCTCCGCGACCTCGTCCGGCTCCGGGGCCGCCGGCGCGGCCGAGGGAACCGCGACCGGCGTGGTGGCCGGAGGCGCCGATGGGGCGGACGGCACGGAGGAAGAGGAGGCGGAGGACGAAGAAGAAGACGGAGAGGGAGAGGAAGACGGAGAGGGAGAGGAAGAGGCGGCCGGGGTGGCCACGATGGCCGTCGTCGCGGCGGCGAGGGAGGCGTCCTCACCCGGGAAGAGCACGCCGACCACGGGCAGGTTGCACGAAGCCTGGGCGACCCGGGCCCGGCTCTCGATGTCGTCGTCGAGGGCGAGCGCGGCCTGGACCGTCTCGGCGGTGGCGTCCTGGGCCGCGAGGGCCTGGCGCTTCCGCTCGTCGGCGGCGAGGCCCTTGACGGCGTGGCGCAGGTCGCTGTGCAGCAGGAGCAGGCCCGCGTGCCGGTCGAAGCCGTCCTTCACGCTGTCGTAGCCCTCGCCGGCGACGCCGATGCCGCTGATGTGGTCGCAGGTCGCCTGGGTGGCGTACGTGTCGGCCAGGAACGCTCCGGCGCCGGTCACGGCCAGCGTCACGGCGGCCACCGTCAGCCCGGCCCGGTGCCACGCCGGGCGTGGGCCCCGCGTGAGCGCGCCCGGCGCCCGTACCTGATCCCGCTCTGCTGCCACGTTCTCTCCCCCGGCCGTCCCCCTGTCGGACACTCCTTGTCGGCACCGGGGCCCAGCGACTTGAGGAAGCGGAGGTCAGGCCGTGATGGTCCGGGCCAGGCGGAAGCCGACGTCGTCGACGCGGAAGGAGGGGTGGCTGCGGCGGCGTACGGAGGCCCGGCAGCTCCAGTGCTCGTCGAACCAGCCGCCGCCGCGCAGGACGCGGTAGGTGCCGTAGACCGACGGGTCGTACAGGTCCCAGCACCAGTTCCAGACGTTGCCGATCATGTCGAACAGGCCCCAGGCGTTCGCCGCCCGGGTGCCGACCTCGTGCGCCTTGCCACCTGAATTGTCCCGGTACCACGCGATGTCGGCGAGGTCGCCGTAGCGGGGGCCGTCGGTGCCGGCGCGGCAGGCGAACTCCCACTCCGCCTCGGTCGGCAGCCGGTAGCCGCCGGCCGAACGATCCCATGCCACGTCGTCACCGTCGATGCCGTACGCCGGGGTCAGCCCTTCCAGCGACGAGCGCTCGTTGCAGAAGCGCACCGCGTCGAGCCACGACACCTCGGCCGCGGGAAGGCGGGAGCCGGGGACCGAACCGTACTCGTCCTCGGTCACCGGCAGGGCCGCGATCGCGAAGGGGGCCAGATCGACCTGCCATTGGCGCCGGGTACGCCGGTCGGCCAGCACGACCCGGCCCGCCGGGAGCCGGATCACCCGTCGAGCCGGTTCAGCGGAACCACCGCCCGGTGGGCCGGTATGCCCGCGGCCGGCCAGGCCACCAGCAGGTCGAGGGCCTCGGCGCTGGCCACCGCGAACTCCTCGGTGGCGTGGAAGGTGCCGGCCCCGCCGCTGTAGCCGCCCTCGTAGGCGCGCAGCGGGAACGCCGAGGCGCCGTGCAGCAGGGCCACCGTGGGCCGCAGCCGCACGAAGTCGTCGCCGGGCAGCTCGACCTGTTCGAGCCGGGTCGCCGCCTCGCCCCGGGCCAGGCTCTCCACCTCCAGAGCCAGGATCGGGCCGGAGCGGGTCACCCGGGACAGCACGATCACGGCGTCGCGGTCGCGGACCAGCACGCACGGGTCGGCGGCGAGGCGGCCGGCCTCGATCCGCGGGGAGCCCGGGTCGCCCAGCAGCGGCGGCTCGGGCAGCACCGACGTGTCGCCGGCCGGGGCCGTCCCGGCCGCCAGCGTGGCCACCGGGGTCGCCTCCCACACCGAGAACGTGCCCCGCTGCACGGCGGCCCGTCCGGGCAGGGCCAGGCTGATCACCGCTTCCGGAAATCCGATCTCGGGCCAGGCCAGCACCAGGTCGACGTGGTCGAAGACGGGCGGCAGCACCACCGTGGTGCGCACCTCGACGTAGCGCCCCGAGTAGACCGACGTCGACCCGTAAACCCACTGGGCCCGGCCCGACGGGCCGAGCAGGCCGACCCGCAGGTGCATGCCCTCGTCGTACTCGGGCAGCAGCACCCGCGGCGCCGTCACCCCGGCCGGGCCGGGGCGCAGCTCGCCCCACTCGTCCAGCCCGGGTGGCTCGTCGCCGGGCTCGGCCGGGTGGCGGGCGGCCAGCCGGATCTCCAGGCCGGTCGGCCGGGAGACGATCAAGGACACGCCGACGCTCAACTCGGGACGGTCGACCAGCAGGCCGCCGGGGTGGGCGACGACGCCGAGGGTTTCGCTCACCACCATGGCGACCAATCTAGTGGCACAGTACGACGGTGTTCACGCAGCGTCCGGCTTGGGCGGAAGCGCCCGTGTCGCTACGGCAAAAGGTGACTTCGATCTCCGGCGCACCGGCGGTGAGCAGCCGCGACGTGCACGGAGGGATGACACCGGGCCCGGCCGCGATCCTCGGCCTGTCCGACGGCCGGGAGATCTTCGTGAAGGCCGTGCCGGTCTCCGCCACGGGCTCCTGCCGCGCGTACCGGCGCGAGGCGGTCGTCCTGGCGGCACTGCCGGCGGCCGCGCCCGCGCCGAAGCTGATCGGCACGGCCGAGGTCGACGGCTGGTTCGCGCTGATCATGTCGCGGGTCGAGGGTGTGCCGGCCGGGCCGCCGTGGGACGACCGGGGCGCCGGGCTGGTCGCCGCCGCCTGCGCCGAGATCGGGAGCCTGCCCGCGCCGGCCGGGGTGCCGCGGATCGGCGAGCTGTTGACGGACCTGGACGGCTGGGATCGGGCCGGAGACCTCGACGAATGGGAGCGGGAGCACGCGCCCCGGCTGGCTCGGCTGGCCCACGGGTGGCCGGAGTGGACGGCCGGGGCGTCATTGGTCCATCAGGACGTGCGAGCGGACAACGCCCTGGTCGGCCCGCGGGCGGCGACGCTGGTGGACTGGAGCTTCGGCTGTGCCGGGGCGTCGTGGCTGGACGGTGCGCGGCTGGCGGCGGACGTGATCGCCGGCGGGCACCGGGACGGGCCCGCTGCGGCGCTGCGGGTGGCCGAGGAGACGTTGTGGGGACTGCCCGAGGGGGCGTCGCGGTTCGTGGCGGCGCTGGCCGGGATGTGGCGCTACCGGTCGGCGCTGCCGCCGCTCGCCGGACTGCCGACGCTGCGGTGCTGGCAGGCGGCCCGGGCCCGGGCGCTGCGGCCGCTGCTGGAACGGCTGGCTGGATGACCACCTCTATAACGGGGTATAGGTGCCCCGGGAGGATTGATGTCGGTGAAGGCGTGGCGACTGTTCGCGGTCGTGATCGTGGTGATGCTCGCGGCATGCGCGTTTCCGTCCCTGGAGGACGATCCGGCCCCGCAGCGGGCGTCGGGCACGGTGACAAATGCTTTGAAGGACGTCGAACGGTTCTGGGGTGAGAAGTTCCCCGGCCTGGCCGGCGGGCAGGCGTTCCAGCCGATCAAGGGCGGCTATCACCCCTACACCGAGAGCGATCCGCCGCCGGCCTGCGGCGGGCAGCAGGCGGACTATTCGCCGAACGCGTTCTACTGCCCCGATCAGGACTTCATCGCCTGGGACGCGCAGACGCTCATTCCATCGCTGGAGGCCGATTACGGCCCGGTGCTGGTCGGTGTGGTGATGGCGCACGAATACGGGCACGCCATCCAGGCCCGGATCGGTCCGGACAACCAGCAGACCGTGGTCCTCGAACAGCAGGCCGACTGCTACGCCGGTGCATGGCTGGCCGACGTGCTCGCGGGACGGTCGAAGGCGTTCAAGAAGCTGACCGCGGAGCAATTGGACACCACGGTCGCGGGGCTTCTTCTGCTGCGCGATCAGCCGGGCACGCCGGCCGAGGCCGAAGGAGCGCACGGCAACGCTTTCGACCGCATCCGGGCCCTCCAGGAGGGCGTCGAGGACGGCGCCGGTCAGTGCGCGCGATACCGGGCGAGCAATCTGCCGGTGACCGAGGTGCCGTTCAGCACCCAGGAGGAGGCGGCCACGGGCGGCGACCTGCCGTACGACGAGGCGGTCCAGTCGCTGGCGGCCGACGCTCAGGGCTACTGGCAGCGGACATATCCGCAGCTCACCGGCGAGCAGTGGCCGCAACTACAGGTGCAGGCGTTCGAGGCCGGCTCGCCGCCGGCCTGCGAGCGGCCGGACGCGTCGGCCGGCGGCGCCGCCTTCTACTGCCCGGACGGCGACTTCGCGGCGTTCGACACGACCGACCTGGGCCCGCAGCTGCACTCGAAGATCGGCGACTACGCGGTCGGGATGCTGCTGGGCGACCTGTTCGCGCGGGCGGCGCAGGACCGGCGCGGCGCCGAGACCCGGGACCGGGCCGGTCAGCTAGCGGTCGACTGCCTGGCCGGGTCGTGGACGAACGACGTGCTCACCCGTGAAGACCGGAAGTCGCTGCGCCTGTCGCCGGGCGATCTCGACGAGGCGGTGTCGGCGCTGCTGGCGTTCGGCCGGGCCTCGGACGGCAGCGGGCCGACGGCGTTCGACCGGATCGCTGCCTATCGCTCGGGAGTGCTGGAGGGGCTGTCCGCCTGCCGTGCCTAAGATTCCGGGGTGCCGGAGATCGTCGAACTGCTCGCCTCGCCCGTTCACCGCTTCGAGGGGCGGCCCGCGGACGGCCCGGCGCCGGCCCCGCCGGGCGAGCTGGTCCCGTTCGTCGAGATCCGCAAGGGCCTGGGGATCGTGGGTGACCGCTACTTCGGCAAGCCGGCCCACCGCGACGCGAGCGTGACGGTGATCAGCCAGGAGTGGCTGCCGCAAGGCAGAGGCCTGGCCGAGGTACGCCGGAACGTGCTCATCGCGGGCCTGATCGTGGACGATCTGATCGGTCAGGTGCTGACGCTCGACTCGGGTGACGGGCCGGTGCGGCTGAAGGTCAACCGCAGGGCGCACCCCTGCGCGTGGATGGACGTGGCCGTGGGGCCGGGCGCGTGGAAGGCGCTGCGGGGCAAGGGCGGCATCCGGTGTGAGCCCCTCGATGACGGGATCCTGCGACTCGGCCCGGTGACCGTCAGCTGATCGCCTCGACGAAGGCGGTCAACTGCCGCGCCACCACCTCCGGGTCGCAGTCCCGGCGGATCTCGATCATGACCGCTTGCACCGCCGGCTCCCGGCCGTAGTACTTCAGCGGCACATAGCAACCCGCGAACGGGGAGTTGAGCGACATTTCAGGAAATGTCGCTTTTGCGGCGGCGGCGAGCGCGGGTGGGGTGTGGAAATCATCCGTGCCGACACATATCGGCGGGCGCGGGCCGTCGCCGTGCAGCTCGTAGGGCAACGCCACCACCGGGTACGAATGGACGTCCACGATGATCGCCCGGCCGGTCGCCGCGAGCCGCTCCCCCACGAGATCGGTCATTCCCGAGGCGTACGGCTGGAAATGCTCCTCGATGAACCGGCGATCCCGATCCGGATCGCTGCTCCGCAACCGCCGCCCCGCGTAGCCGTGCGTATAGACGGCCCCCATGCCCACCGCGAGCATCTCCTCGCGCTCGTCGGGGAACCGCTCCGGATCGACCACCAGCCGCGACCAGCGGTTCCGGAACTCCCAGACCCCCGGCACACCGGCCGCGATCTCCGCCGTGTGCGCGTCGGTGAGATGGTCCAGCTCCTCGGCCAGCTCGCCGTCGTCCAGCAGGATCGACGCCCGCGCCTCCGCCGTCAGCGCGCGCGAGGCATGCGGCACGTGCAGGATCACCGGCGACGCCGGATCACCGGGCCGGATGTCGAAGATCAAGGACCTCTCCCGCCGTACGCCCGGAAGGTGTTCCCCACCCTCCGGGCGCAACGCTACGTCAGGCCAGGGCCGAGCAGACGGTGTTGATCAGCAGGCGGGTGACGACGTACGGGTCGCAGTTGGCGTTCGGGCGGCGGTCCTCGATGTAGCCCTTGCCGTCCTTCTCGACCTGCCACGGGATGCGCACCGAGGCGGCCCGGTCCGAGACGCCGTAGCTGTACTCGCTCCACGGAGCCGTCTCGTGCATGCCGGTGAGCCGGTGCTGGATGTCGGCGCCGTAGCCGGCGATGTGCTCGGCGACCTTGCCGTCCTTGCCGAGCGACTCGGCCGCCGTGATGATCGCGTCGTAGTTCTCACGCATGGCCGCGGTGGAGAAGTTGGTGTGCGCGCCGGCGCCGTTCCAGTCGCCCTTGACCGGCTTGGGGTCGAGGGTGGCGCTGACGTTGAAGTCCTCGGCGATGCGGTAGAGCAGCCAGCGGGCCACCCACAGCTCGTCGGCGACCTGCGGTGCGGCCACCGGGCCGATCTGGAACTCCCACTGCCCGGGCATGACCTCGGCGTTGATGCCGCTCAGGTGCAGGCCGGCCTCGAGGCACAGGTCCATGTGCTTCTCGACGATGTCGCGGCCGAACACCTCGTCGGCGCCGACGCCGCAGTAGTAGCCACCCTGCGGGGCGGGGAAGCCGCCGCCGAGCGGGAAGCCGAGCGGGCGGCCGTCCTGGAAGAAGGTGTACTCCTGCTCGATGCCGAAGATCGGCTCCTGGTCGGCGAACTTGGCGGCGACCTCGGCGCACTCGGCGCGGGTGTTCGTCGGGTGCGGCCGGCCGTCGATCAGCAGCACCTCGCACAGGACCAGCTTGTTGTCGCCGCCGCGGATCGGGTCGGGGCAGACGAAGACCGGCTTGAGCACGCAGTCCGACTTGTCGCCGGGCGCCTGGTTCGTGCTGGAGCCGTCGAAGCCCCAGATCGGCAGGTCGGCGCCGTCCTCGACGATCTTCGTCTTCGACCGGAGCTTGGCGGTCGGCTCGGTGCCGTCGATCCAGATGTACTCAGCCTTGAACGGCATTCACTCGCTCCTTGGGACATAAGGGGGAACGACGGGCGATGCTACCGAGCGGTGATCACCTTGAGCGCCTCCCGACGGTGAGAGGATCAACACCGTCCGCGTTAACAGCGCGGAAATAACGGTGCGTATCGCAGCCGCGTGCCCGTTGCAGGGGTTTTGGCGAATTTCGCCCCACTTAGTGAGTCCGGATCTACCGTTGTTCCGTCGGTCCTGGTTCTAGGGGGAAGTGCGATGCCCGATCGCGGTGGATTCGCGACCACGATTGACCGCAAGCCGCTCACGGCGTATTTCGCCGACCGGAGCCTGCTGGCCAAGACGATCGCGGCCGCCGTCTGCATGGCGGTGGTGGCCATCGCGGTCACTGTCATCTCGATCAACCGGATGGCCACCCTCGGTGACGATCTCAAGGTCATGAAGGCGCAGCACGTCGACAGCCTTCAGCAGGTCGCGAACATCCGCGGCGGGCTCGCGGTGATGTTCCGCGGCATGGTGCAGGTCTCCAGCGCCAAGACCGACGCCGCGCGGGCGAGCGGCCGCACGACCATCGAGACCGGGGACAAGACGGCCGACGACGCGCTCGAGGCCTATGCCGCCGCCACCACCGGGTCGGCCACCCGCACCGCCGTGCTGTCCGAGTTCAGCGACGCGCTCGAGCACTACCGGGCGCTGCGCGACTACGCCTTCTTCGGCGAGGCGATCCCCGCGAAGTTCGACACACCGGCCCCGGCCGACCTGCTCACCGCGTTCAACGAGACCGAGGCCACCATGACCTCGGACATCGAGAAGCTCCAGGAGACCGAGGACGCCGAGGCGGACGCGATGGCGACCGCGGGCGAGAACGCCTACAAGAGCGCCCGCACGGTCACCCTGATCGGCCTGGCCATCGGCCTGCTGCTCGCGCTCGCGGTCTGCGTCGGGGTGATCCGCCTCATCCGGCCGCAGCTGGCCACGGTCTCCAAGGCGCTGGACGCGGTGGCCGAGGGCGACCTGACGGTCGCGGCCGAGGTGCGTTCGCACGACGAGCTGGGCGCCATGGCGTACGCCGTCAATCGCGCCCGCGACGGCCTCCGGCAGACGGTCGACGACCTCAACCACGGCGCGGCCACCCTCGGCGAGGGCACGCAGCGGCTCGCGAGCATCAGCACCCGGCTCGCCGAGGGCGCCCGCGAGGCCGCCGAACAGGCCAACGTCGTGGCCAACAGCGCCGGCGACGTCTCGACCAGCGTGCAGTCGGTGGCCGCGGGCAGCGACGAGATGGGCGTCTCGATCCGCGAGATCGCCGAGAACGCCAACAACGCGGCCCAGGTCGCGGCCCGCGCGGTCGGCGTCGCCCAGAACACCAACGACACCGTGGCCAAGCTCGGCACCTCCTCCGAGGAGATCGGCAACGTGGTCAAGGTGATCACCCAGATCGCCGAGCAGACCAACCTGCTCGCGCTGAACGCGACGATCGAGGCGGCCCGCGCGGGCGAGGCCGGCAAGGGCTTCGCCGTGGTGGCGACCGAGGTCAAGGACCTCGCCCAGGAGACCGCGAAGGCCACCGAGGACATCTCGCGGCGGGTCGAGGCCATTCAGGACGACACGTCGAGCGCCGTCGACGCGATCGGCGAGATCTCCCGGATCATCTCGGAGATCAACGACTACCAGGTCACCATCGCCTCGGCGGTCGAGGAGCAGACGGCCACCACCAACGAGATGAGCCGCAGCATCGGCGACGCCGCCAGCGGCAGCTCGAACATCGCCGGCAACATCAACGTGGTGGCCGAGTCCGTACAAGCACAGACCAGCGCGCTCACCGAGGCCGACGCCTCGGTGACCGAGCTGTCCCGCGTTTCCGACGAGCTCCGTTCGGTAGTGGCTCGTTTCCGCGTCTGAGAGGCATCGATGGGCGTGCTCGGCAACATCAAGATCGGCGTACGGCTGGGTGGCGCGTTCACCGGCGTGTGCCTGTGCATGGTCATCGCGCTCGGGATCGGCCTGTGGGGGCAGAACTCGGCCGAGAACGCGACCGAGAGGCTGGCCGACGCCGCCGGCGCGAGGGCGGACGCCCTCACGGCGAAGTTCCGCACGGCCGACTTCAACGGCTGGCAGACCGGGTACGCCTTCGACACCGTGCGCGGGGTGGAGAACGCCACCTCCGACACGGTCGGGCAGCGCAAGAACTTCCTCGCCTCCACCGCCGCCTTCGCCGAGGATCTCAAAGTGCTGCGCGCGGACGGCCTCACCGCCGAGGAGGAGGCCGCCGTCGCCGCCGCCGAGGAGGCGTTCACCCAGTTCATGGCGGTCGACGAGCAGATCATCGCGCTCTACCGCCAGGGCACGGCGAGCGCCACCAAGCAGGCCGGCACGCTGGTGGCCGGATCCGCGCTGGAGTGGATGGACAAGATCATCAGCGCCATCGACGACCTCACGGCGCTGACCGCCACCGCCGCCGCCGACGCCAAGACCGAGGCCAACGACGCGGCCGACACGGCCCGGACGTTCATGGTCGTGGCCGGCGCCCTGGCCCTGGTGCTGGCCGGGCTGCTCGCGGTGCTGGTCACCCGCAGCATCACCCGGCCGCTCAGCGCCACCGTCGAGACGCTGCGCTCGGTCGCGAACAAGAACCTGACCGTGCGGGCGCCGGAGACCGGCCGGGACGAGCTGGCCACCATGGGCCGGGCCGTGAACAGCACGCTGGACGTGCTGATCACCGCCTTCCACCGGATCAGCGACCACAGTCGTACCCTGGCCGGGGCCTCGCACGAGCTCACCGCGGCCTCGGGCCGCATCTCCGACGCCGCCGCCGGCGCGTCCGAGCAGTCGGACCGGGTCGCCTCGGCCGCCGAGGAGGTCTCGCACAGTGTGCAGACCGTGGCCGCCGGCACCGAGGAGATGAACGCGGCCATCCGCGAGATCTCGGGCAGCGCCAGTCAGGCGGCCGGGGTGGCGGCCAGCGGCGTCGACAGCGCCCGCGAGGCCGGCGAGACCATCGGGCAGCTCGGCCGCTCCAGCGCCGAGATCGGCGAGGTGGTCAAGCTGATCACCTCGATCGCCGAGCAGACCAACCTGCTCGCGCTGAACGCGACGATCGAGGCGGCCCGCGCGGGCGAGGCCGGCAAGGGCTTCGCGGTGGTGGCCTCCGAGGTCAAGGACCTGGCCCAGGAGACGGCGAAGGCGACCGAGGACATCTCGCGCCGGGTGACGGCCATCCAGCACGACACCACGGCCGCGATCGGCGCCATCGACCGGATCACCGGCATCATCGGCGAGGTCAACGAGCATTCGACGACGATCGCGGCGGCCGTCGAGGAGCAGACGGCGACCACCGCCGAGATGGGTCGCAACATCACCGAGGCCGCGACCGGCTCGGGCGAGATCGCCGAGGGCGTCTCCGGGGTCGCGACCTCGGCCCAGGTGACCAAGGACGGCGTGGCCGAGGCCCAGGAGACGGCGGAGAACCTCGAGTTGATGTCCCGCGAGCTCCAGGAGATCGTCGACCAGTTCCAGATCAGGACTGGAGCTGCTTCCGGACGCTGATCAGCGTCCGGTGGTGCCCGGCGATCATGGGCGCGGCGTCCTGGGCGAGCTTGACCACGCTCGGCTCGGACCCGTCCTTGATCTGGCGCCGCCCGTCGGACACGGCCGTCTGGTGGGCGAGGAGCTGGGTGAGGACGTAGACGATGTCGAAGCGGGCCGGGTCGTACGTCTCGTACTGCGCGACGCGGCTGCGCTGGGCGGCGTTCGGCTCGGCCGGCAGCCCCACGCCCAGCCGCTGGGCGGTCGCGGTCAGCACCCGGTCCATCTCCGTGTGCTCGCGGACCATGCGGGTGGCCAGGGCGCGGACCTCGGGCACGGTGGCCCGCGTCTCGGCGACGCGGCCCCCGGCAATCTCGAACAGATGGGACTCGTGCGCGGCGTACAGGAAACTCAGGTCCTGAAGGCTCGGCGCGGCGACGGCCGGTTGCGCCGGCGCCACCAGCAGCCCCGCCGCAGCGGCCACGGCGGTCAGATACTTTAACATTTCGGTCCTTTCGGGCGTCGTTGTCAGCTGCCCAATTTTCCCGTTTCGCGGGGATTCATGCGTACGGAAATAGGCGGACGGCCCCGGCGGTTGGCAGCGACGTGAAGAAGAAGATCGGTTTCCTGTCCTTCGGCCACTGGCGCGACGCCGCGGGCTCGCAGACCCGCACCGGGGCCGACGCCCTGCTCCAGACCATCGAGCTGGCCGAGGCGGCCGAGGAGCTGGGCGTCGACGGCGCGTTCGTCCGGGTGCACCACTTCGAGCGCCAGCTGGCCTCGCCGTTCCCGCTGCTGGCGGCGATCGGCGCCCGCACCAGGCGCATCGAGATCGGCACCGGCGTCATCGACATGCGCTACGAGAACCCGCTCTACATGGCCGAGGAGGCCGCGGCGGCCGACCTGATCAGCGGCGGGCGGCTGCAGCTCGGCGTCTCGCGGGGATCCCCGGAGACCGCCCTGAACGGCGCCCACGAGTTCGGCTACATCCCGCCCGAGGGCACGACGGCGGCCGACCTGGCCCGCTCGAAGACGGAGTACTTCCTGTCGGCGATCTCCGGCGAGGCCGTCGCCCGCACCGATCCAGCCCGCACCGGCGGCGTCAGCGGCGGCCTGGCCATCCAGCCCCAGTCCCCCGGCCTGCGCGACCGGATCTGGTGGGGCGCCGGCACCCGGGCCACCGCGCAGTGGGCGGCCCAGCTCGGCGTGAACCTGCAGAGCTCCACCCTGCTCTCGGAGGACACCGGGGTGCCGTTCGACGAGTTGCAGGCCGAACAGATCGCCCTCTACCGCGAGGCGTGGGAGCAGGCCGGCCACAGCCGCGAGCCGCGCGTGTCGATCTCCCGGAGCGTCCTGCCGATCACCGAGGACATCGACCGGGTCTACTTCGGCCGCCAGGACCAGGGCGACCAGGTGGGGCTGCTGGAGGGGGTCCGGTCACGCTTCGGCCGCACGTACGCCGGTGAGCCCGACCGGATCGCGGCCGAGCTCGCGGCGGACGCGGCCGTGCAGGCGGCCGACACGATCCTGTTCACCGTGCCGAACCAGCTGGGTGTCGCCTACAACGCCCGCATCCTGGAGACGATCACCAAGCACATCGCCCCCGCCATCGGCTGGACCACGGGCTGAGCGGTCGCGGTCTACGGTGGGCGGATGACCGTCGAGTACATCCGGTACCACGTCCCCGGCGACACCGGCGAGTTCGAGCGGGCGGCGCGCTCCCTGGCGAGCGCGCCGCAGTGCGCCGACTACGAGGTGAGCCGCGACACCGGCGATCCCGACACCTATCTCCTGCGGATCACGTGGACGTCGGCCGCCGACCGTCCCAGGGTTTCACCGGCCGACCTGCTCCCCGGTTTCCCGCCCGTCGGCGGGCCGCGCCTCTACGAGCCGACCGGGCTCCGCGGTCCCGGCGGTTCGGTTCCGAGCCTGTACGACTGGGCCGGCGGCACCGCGGCGTTCGAGCGCCTGACCAGCCGCTTCTATGAACTGGTGGCCGCCGACGACCTGATCGGCCCGCTGTTCGCCCACATGGACCCGGCCCATCCGCGCTGGGTGGCCATGTGGCTGTCGGAGGTTTTCGGCGGCCCGGCCCGCTACACCGCCGACCGGGGCGGCTACGCCCACATGCTCGCCCACCACGTGGGCAAGGGCATCACCGAGCCGCAGCGCCGCCGCTGGGTGAGCCTGCTGACCGACGCCGCCGACGAGGTGGGGCTGCCGGCCGATCCCGAGTTCCGGGCCGCTTTCATGTCCTACATCGAGTGGGGCACCCGCCTGGCCGTGGCCAATTCCCAGCCCGGCGCGACCCCGCCGGAGCGGGCCCCGGTGCCGCGCTGGGGCTGGGGCGTGGCGCCGCCGTACAAGGGTTAAGCCCTTCCCCAAAGGTCGTACGGGCGTGGCCCGGGCCGGAATCCGTGCGCCTCGGCCATCTGCGCGGCGTCGGCGAAGCCATGCCCCACGAACTCGGGAAAGTGGGCGTCGCTGCCGAAGGTGACGGCGTCCCCGCCCTCCTCGTGCCACCAGCGCAGGATCGTGGAGTGCAGCGGGATCCGGGTATTGATCTCCAGCGCCCGCCCCGACTCGGCGGTGGCCCGCAGCGCGTACCGGAACTCCTCCTCGAACTCCGAGGGCTCGAAGTGCCCCGGCCACGACCGAACCGGATAGTCGACATGAGCCAGCACCGCGAACGGCGAGTCGGTGCGGGCCATGACCGCGACCGCTTCGAGATATTCCCGCATCACACTGGCCGGCTCCCGATGCGGATAGATCCCCCACGGCTCGGCGTAGACCCCGTTGTCCGGGAGGGCGTGCAGCGACCCGAGCAGCCGGTCGAACGGCCCCGCCGCGAGCACCCGCCCCACGGCCTCGGCGTGCCAGTGCGGCTCACCCATCTCCAGCCCGCTGAGAATCCGCAGCTCCGGAAACCGTTCCCGGCATCGCTCGACCGCCGCCAGATATCCCACGGCGTCGAAGCGGGGCGGCGTCAGAATCCCTTCCGAGTCGGCGGTCTCGAGCAGAACATCGAGGGCGTACGGCCCTTCGAGCTCGATACGCCACACGGTGTGGTCCATGTGCTCGGTGAAGGCCACAGCCGGCAACCCGATCTCAAGGGCGCGGGCACAGGTGGCCTCCATGTCCCCGCCGGTGGCGTCCCAGGACCATTCACTGTGGACGTGGCTGTCCGCCGGAAGCACCATCACAGCTGCCGAAGAACGGCGACGACACGGCCGAGCACAACAGCCTCGTCGCCTGGCACGTGCCTCGCGGGCCTGGACCGGGCCGCCCACACCTGCCGTTCGAACACCCGCACCACAGCCTCCCCCTCCACCGTCACGGCGACGATCTCACCGGCCTGAGCACCGGACTGCCGCCGCACAACCACGAGATCACCGCCCCGGATCCCCGAGCCGGCCATCACATCATCGCGGACCCGCACCATGAAGTGCTCCCCTTCACCGACGACAGCCCGGGGAAGCGCAAGCCACCCGTCCCGGGCCACCGGCCCGAAGAACCGCCCACCAACCTCACCCGAACACGCCCCGTCGCCGCGGACCACCCCACCGCCAGGACCCCCGTCCCCGCCGATTCCCGCGGCCCCGCCCCGGCCGTCCGCGGTCGAGCCACCCGTGCCCACCTCGCCGGCGCAGGTCGCACCATCGCTCGCACGACCCACCTCGGCCCCACCAACGCAGGCTGCGGCAGCGCCCGCGCCACTCGCGGTGGCACCGCCGACACAGGCCCGGGCGACCCTCGCGCCGCCCGCATCTGTCGCACCAAAGCCGATCCCGCTGGCGCCAGGCCCGTCATCGCAGGGCACGGCCGGGATCGCGCCGGTCCGGCCCGGAAGCGGGTCGGCCGGAGTCGTGCGCTCGGCGGCCGGGGGCGTTGCGAATGGCGTTGCTGGTCGACGTGCCCCCGATGAGGGACGTTCGCCGTCGCGGGACGCCGGCAGTGGCTCTCCGGGACCGGCGGACCGGCGCGGGCGGTCGGTGAGGAGCGCTCGGCCGGCTCGGCGGTGGAGGTGTCCCTTGCGTTCCAACTGGGTCAGTTGATAGGCGACGCTGGAGGACGAGGTCAGGCCGACCGCTTCGCCGATCTCGCGGATGGTGGGCGGGTAGCCGTGCCGGCCGGTCCACTCGCGGAGGAAGGACAGGATGCGGTGCTGGCGGGCGGTCAGGTCGTCGTGCCGTGCGGACTGCATCAGGTGGTGGTCACCTCCCTACGGGCGTCGGCCGCCGCTACGGCGGCGCGCGTGGACTCCCGCTCGCGGGCGTGCCAGGGGCCGGAACTGGTCATAGGGATCTCGGTCATGAATCGGCGCTCCGGCTCGGGGATGTGGGACACCAGGAAGTCAGGGTCGGTGGCCGCCGTCTCGTAGAGGGCTGGCCCGTCCGCGTAGAACAGGTCGGCCACGACGAGGTGGCCGTCGGCGGCGCGCATGACGTTCGACGGGTTGGTGTCGAGCGGGCCACACCACGGCAGTGCGCGCCGTGCCCGCTCGTGGACCAGCCGGACGACACGGACCAGCTCGGCGACCTGCGGGGCCCCGGCCGCGATCGCCTCGTGGAACGCCGCCGCCTCGTCCCCGGGCACCGCCTCGAGCCACTCCATGAGCTGGAGGTCACCGCCACCGGCCAGCCGGCGATGGTCGAACAGCATGGGCACCTGCCCGGTGTGGGCGGCCTCCCGGTAGAGCGCCGCCGCATAGGGCCCGGTGGGGTCGAACGGGCTGATGCGCGCGGCCGTCGTCCCGTCCGGTGATCGCAGGGCGATCGCCCAGTCGCCGGCACCGCACGGCGTCCACCCGGCCGCGCGCAGCGCCCGCTCCGCCTCGCGATGGTCGGCGCCCTCGGCGACGAGACCCCGCACCTGCCCCGCCACCACGCCGGCCGAGCCCGTCACCGCCCACCTCCGCGCAGGTCACGCACTGCAGAAAGCCGCACCGGCGAGGCAGAGAGGGGCCGAAGGAATGGCCCAAGGAAATCAGACCGCCCGAACAGGACAGCGCGGCCGGCGTGCCCGGACCGCCGGCGGAAAATCGACAGGAAGCGCCCCAGCAAGGAGCGAGGAAGCCGCCCAGGGAACTCTCGTGACAACCCCGCGGAAAACTGCGGCGCCACGGCCCGTGGGGGTCGCACGGGCCGGGACGCGCTGCCGATCTGCGTCATGGGGCGACCCTAGACCGGGGGTATGACACTTTTGGACGGTCATCGGCGGCGGGCGGCCACGATCAGGGCCACGACCAGCCCGATCACGACGATCAGGCAGACCAGCAGATGCAGGGGCTTGATGGCGAGCATCGCGACACCGTACCGAAAAGGGACGAGCCCCGATGACCGGTTGTCATCGAGGCTCGTCGGCGGCCCGGCGTGGGGGTCTTCCCGGGCCGCCCTCCATCACAGGTCGATGAAGATGGGGTTGGTGTAGAACCACGTGTCCAGCCACGGGTCGCCGTCGCCGGGCGTGTGCGCGACCGGGCCTCGCGGGTCGATCGCCTTGCCCAGCAGGCCGGGGCCGTTCCGGCGGCCGTCGCTGCCGCGCAGGCGCAGATAGCCGGGCTCGCGGACCGGGTCGATCGGGATGCGCAGCGTGAACGTGCCCTTGCGCCCGGCCGTTCCCACGCTGCGCGTCACGCGTGTGGCGGGGGCGCGCCACGTGCTCCTGTCGGCGGCGGGTCCCCGTACGGCACCCTGAATGACATCGACGTGGGCCAGGGAAGGCACCACGTTGTGCAGGTTCGGCCGGGACGCCGTGGTCACCGTGACGAGCAGCGTCAGCCTCTCGCCCCGGCGCGCGCGCAGGCGCCCGCCCAGCGTGGCCGATTTCGATCCCCCGACGAGCCGGACGTCGATGGCGTCCAGCAGCTGGCCGTGGTCGACCCAGACGCGGCCGGCGCGCAGCCCGTCCATCACCTCGCGGTAGCCGTAGCGGGTCACACCCACATGCGTACGGCTGAACTGGCCTGGCCAGAAGTCACTGCCGGCCTGCGGCGTCGCCGTCGGCACGGGGTCGGGCAGTTTGCCGGTGTTGTCGAAGTTCTGCCCGGCCGGCCAGTCGCCGTTGCGCCACGTGTCGTACACGGTCCGGTGGTTGTCGGAGTTGGACGTGATGGAGAAGAGCTTGCCCTCCGCGAGCATCGCGTCCCACATGCCACCCACGGTGGCCGTCATCCAGTCAAAACCGCCATAGGTCACGTACGCCTCGGCGGGGTACCCGGGCCAGGACTGGTCGGACGGCTTGTTCTCGTACTCGCCGCGGATGCTGGTGGCGCCGCGCCATCCGGGCAGGGCGGCGCCCTGTGCGCCCGGCGCGCCCTCCATGCCGATCATGATGCTCGGGTCGGCGTCGCGCCATCCGCGCAGCTCGGACGGCGAGTCGATGCCGAGCCGGGACGGGTGGTTGGCCAGCACCAGCACGTCCGGGACGTCGCCGGCGCGCTTGCGGGCGGCCAGCCACTTGATCGCCGCGACGGCCAGCGCCTCGTTGTCGGCGGTGGACGTCGTGCGATTGAGGAGCTTCCCGTCGTACGCCAACTCGAAGTCCCGCAGGATCGTCGCCTCGTTGGCACCCGGCGCGGTGAACACCGTCGCGTGCTCGGCGCCCGGGATGTACCACTCCAGACCCTGGAACAGCAGCATGCGCGGGTTCTCGGCGCGGGCCGTGACCACCTCCGCGTGCTCGGCCAGGGCGCCGCCGGCGGTGGCGTGCCCGATGTTGCTGTGCTCGGTCATGACCATCCAGTCGAGACCGAACTGGGCCGCCCGCATGGCCTGCTGACTGAACGTGTATTTCGCGTCGTGGCTGTACACCGTGTGCACATGGTGGTCGCCGGCCAGATACGCGAAGTCACCGTCGTCCGGCGCCGCATGCGACGAGTGAGCCGCCGCCGGTGACGGAGCGAGAGCACCGGCCGCCGCGAAGCCGGCCCCGAACAGCCCCGCGCTCTTGAGGATCCCCCGCCGCGACACGGCCTGCGCGTCCAGCGTCGACTCGGGAACCTCCGGATCGGCCCACTCCGGCAGCGTCTGATCGCTCGCCATGCCCACTCCCCCTCGATGATCATGAAGCAGAGGGTCACTCTGCTCACCCCAGCCGACGGACGCCCCAACACCGGGCTAACGCCGGAGGGCGCACAAATGCACGAGGCGTCCGCTAGGTTGTCGATCATCATGGGGACCACCACGAACGATTTTGATCAGCACGAGCGCACCCAGTGGGCGGGCCGGGCCGAGGCCTTTCAGGGCAGCTTCGCCGCCTTGTGCGCCCACCCCGCCGGCCCGCTGCTGGACGCTGCGGCCGTCGAGGCCGGCACCCGGGTGCTGGACGCCGGCACCGGCACCGGCACGGTCGCCGCGCTGGCCTGGGCCCGCGGCGCCCACGTGGTGGCCGTCGACGCCGAGCCGAGCATGCTGGAGCTGACCGCCCGCCGCGTCCCGGCCGCCGAGATCCATCAGGCCGTCCTGCCGGAGTTGCCGTTCGCGGGCGGCTCCTTCGACGCCGCGGTGGCCAACTTCGTCGTCAACCACGTCGGTGATCCGACGGCGGCCGTCCGGGAGCTGCGCCGCGTGGTGCGCCCCGGCGGCCGCGTGGCCGTGACGATCTGGCCCCATCCCGCGCCGCCGGCGCAGCAGCTGTGGTCCACCATCTTCGACGCGGCCGGCGTCGAACGTCCCGCCGACCTGCCCCGGCTCGCACCGGACAAGGACTTCCCCCGCACCACCGAGGGCCTGTCCGGCCTGCTCCGGCGGGCCGGTCTCGCCGGCGTGACCGGCGAGATCCTCGCCTGGATCCACCGCACCGACCCGGAGTCGTGGTGGAGCGGGCCCGCCAACGGCATCGGCTCGCCCGGCGCCGTGATCCGCCGCCAGGACGCCGGCACCCTCGGCCGCGTCCGCGAACAGTACGACCGGCACACCGCGGCCCACCTCGACCGGGACGGCCGGCTCGCCCTCCCCACGGCCGCTCTGCTGGGCGCCGGCATCGCACGCTGACAACAGCGCCGGCATCGCACGCCGACAACCAGCACCGGCATCGCACGTTGACGACCGGCGCCGGTCAGCTTTCCGTGGTCAGGTGGACGGCCTCGTAGGCGCGCAGCACGAAGGTCGGGCGCTGGACCGGCTCCTCGGCCAGGGCCAGGTGCGGAGCATGGTCGAGCAGGGCGGTCAGCGCCGCCCGCAGCTCCAAACGGGCCAGCGGCGCGCCCAGGCAGAAGTGCAGGCCGGCGCCGAAGCCCAGATGCGGGTTCGGGGCGCGGGTCACGTCGAACCGATCCGGGTCGGTGAAGACCAGCGGGTCACGGTTGGCCGCGCCGAGCAGGGCGGCGACGGACGCCCCGGCCGGGATCGTCACGTCGCCCACGCGGACGTCGGCGGCGGCGGTGCGGACGAACATGTGCAGCGGCGGGTCGTAGCGGATCATCTCCTCGGCCGCGCTGTCGATCAGGGAACGGTCGGCGCGCAGCCGGGCCAGTTCGGCCGGGTGGCGCAGCAGTGCGACCACGCCACCGCCGAGCGCGTTGACCGAGGCCTCGTGGCCGGCGTTGAGCAGCAGGATCGCCGAGGCGACCAGCTCGTCGGGCGAGAGGTCGCCGGCGGCCATGTGGCTGATCATGTCGTCTCGGGGGCCGGCCGCGCGGCGGGCGGCCAGATGGCGCAGGTAGCCGGTGAACTCGCGGCACGCGTCGAGGGCGGCCGCCTCGTCGGCCGGGGTGCGCGTGACCTCGTACATCCGGACGATGGCGGCGGACCACGGCCGTAACCACCGACGGTCCTCGGCCGGGACGCCGAGCAGCTCCGCGATCACCTCGACGGCGAGCGGCTCGGCCACGTCGGCCAGCAGATCGAATGTCGTGCCGGCCCCGGCCAGCAGGGCGGCGGCCGAGGCGGCGATGGCCGGTCGCAAGCGGGCGACGTGTCCCCGGTTGAAGGCCGCGGCGACCGCCGACCGGAGCCGGGTGTGCGCGGGCGGCTCGTTCTCCATCATCTGGTTGCGGTGCAGCAGGTTGAACGGCTCGTACTGCGGGGCCGGCTCCCGGTCGGTCCACAAGCGGCCCAGCCGGCGGTCGCGCAGGACCGCGCCGGCGGTGGCGTGGCTCGCGGCCAGCCACTGCCCGGTCGGCTCGTGCCAGCTCAGGGGCTGCCGCTCACGCAGGGCGGCCAAGGCCGGATAAGGGTCGCGGACGAAGCCGGGATCGGAGAAGTCGAGCACCCCCGCACGGTAGCCGGGAGCCCGGCCACCGTGCGGGAACGCGATCACGCGACCGGCGGGAAGAGGTCGTCGAAGACGGCGCCCCGGTCGAAGGTCATCGCGTGGTCGCGGGCGCGCTTGGCCAGATCCTCCTTGTCGGACTCCGACATGTCGAGCACCGCGGTGTCGATCGCCTCGGCCAGGGCCGTGATGTCGCCCGCCTCCACGATGATCGCCGTGTCGCCGACCGCCTCGCCGGTACCGCCGGTGAGCGTCGTGATGATCGGGCCGCCGCCGGCCAGGGCCTTCTCGGCCAGGGCGATGCCGAACGTCTCGACGAAGTCCGGTTCCGGCTTGGTCGGCAGGGCGTACGCCGCGCAGCCGCGCATGAGCAGCGGCTTCTCCTCGTCGTCGACGTCGGTCAGGAAGATGATCTGGTCGTCCTCCTTGGCCATGGCCTGGACGTGCTCGAGCGCCGGCCCGGTGCCGGCCACGACCAGCTTCACCTTGTCCCGGGAGCGCATCTGCCCGTACGCGATGACCAGGTCGTAGATGCCCTTGGCCCGGGCCACCCGGGACAGGAACAGCACGTAGCCGCCGCGGGTCAGCCCCCGCTTGGCCAGGGCCGCGTCGACCGCGTCCTCGTCGAGGTCGAGGTAGGCCGACGAGTCGATCGGCGGATAGCTGACCGTGACGCGCGACCGGCACTGATCGGCGAACGACGTGCCGCACGCCTCGTCCACCTCGAGAGCCGAGGCGATGATCTCGTCACGGGTGTACTCGGAGACCGCCACCACCTCGTCGTTGGCCAGGAAGGTGGTGAACAGGACGGTGGCCGCGCCGAAGCGCCCCTCGCGCAGGCACGAGCGGATCACGTTCGTGACGTCGGAGCCGACCGCCTTGGCGACGGTGTGGACGTCCGGGGCGAAGCCGGCCGCGCGTGCCGAGTTCACGGCGTCCACCACCACCTGCGTGTGCGGCACCAGATACATCGACAGGCACACGGTCGGAACCGGGTCGGCCAGCAGCTCGACCAGGCGGCCGGTCAGCCCGGCCAGATGCCGGCCGTCCGGCACCCGGTAGTCACCGACGGCCTCCGGCCGTTCGACAGTGATGCCGTCGCTGTACGGCAGGAGGCGGTCCAGCGGCTTGAGCGGCAGCCCGGCGGACTGCAGCACGCCGATGGGCCAGGTCAGCAGGCGTACGTCGGTGAAGCCCCGGGTCAGCGCCACCTCGGCGAGGTTGCGGGCCTCGCCGGAGTGGCCGCAGATCACCGGGTCGGCACGGACCACGATGACGAGTCGGCGATCGGGCTGGGTCAACGTTCCTCCGGTGGTGGCGGGTCGGACAGGGAGGGCGGGCGGTTCCCGCGTCCCCAGTTCGTCGGCTCCGGGCCCAGCCGCAGGTGCAGCCGGCCGCCACGGTGCACGGTGGCCGCGCTCAGGTGCGTGCCGTGCAGCGGTTCGCCGTTCAGGGTGGCCGATTGGACGTACTGGGCCGGAAGTTCGCGGTCGAGTCCGTCGCTGCCGATCGGGTTGTCCCGCAGGCCGCTGGTCTCGACGACGAACTCGCCGCCCGGCATCTGGATGGCCGCGCGCTCGAAGGCCGGCGCGTTGACCAGGAACTGCTGCTGCCCGGCGACGGGGAACAGGCCGAGCGAGGCCCACACGTACCACGAGCTCAGGCCGCCCGAGTCGTCGTTTCCGGGCAGGCCACCCGGCCCGGTGCCGAACTGCCAGGTCAAGGCCGACTGCACGATCTCGGCGGTACGTCCCGGACGGCCGGCCCAGTGGTACGCCCAGGGCGCCTCCATGTCGGGCTCGTTGTTCAGGCCCTCGAAGCGGTTCAGCGCGTATCCGGCGGCCATCTCGGCCGGCCGGGGACGCCGCCCGGGCTGCGTGACCGGGTCGGCGCCGTAGCCGAAGAACCGGTCGAGCTTGGCCAGGAACGCGTCGTCGCCGCCGGCCAGGGCGATCCGGGCGGCCATGTCGTGGGTCAGCCGGAACGAGTAGTTCCACTTGCCGCCCTCGTAGAACTCCGAGTCGCGCAGCAGCCCGGTGGCCGGGTCGAACGCGTTCACCCAGCCCTTGGCCTTCTCCTCCAGATCTTTGGCCAGGCGTTTGTCGCCCAGCGCGCGGGCCACCCGGGCCGTGCACTGATAGGCGTAGGCCAGGTCGAGGGTGTGCGTGATCGGGTGGACGACGCCGTGCTCGTAGAAGTCCTCGCCGTACATGCGCCGCAGGTCGTCGACCATGTGGACCAGGGCCCAGGCCCAGTCGATCTCGGCCCGGCCCAGCGCCTGGGCGTCGGCGATGGCGGTGTGCGCGAGCGCGCTGGCCTGCCGGAAGAAGCGGTCGGCGCCGCGGGCCATCCGATATCCGATCGGGAAGTTGCCCTCCTCCTCGCAGACCCGGATGAGCGACTCCAGCAGATCGGCCGAGCGTTCGGGGGCGATCGCGGCCAGCAGCGGCAACTGCGTCTTGTAGATGTCCCACATCGTGCAGACGTCGAAGGCGTACGGGCCTGAATTGGGCCAGAACGGGCTTTCGTCGTCGGCGAAGCACGGCTTGATCAGCGAGTGGTAGAGCGCCGTCGAGAACACGGTGCGGCGGGCCTGCGTACCCCCGTCGACCTTGACCTTGTCCAGATGCTCACGCCAGCGGGACCGGGTCGCCGAGCGGACCCGGCCGAACGACGGGCCGTCCTCGCCGCACTCGCCGCGCAGGTTGTCGCGGGCCTGGTCGCAGCCTCGCAGCGAGAAACCGAGCCGCACCTCGACGGTCTGCCCGGCCCGGGCGTTGCCGCGGAAGAGCATGCCGAACGGGCGCAGGTTGGTGTGCCGGATGCTGTCGAAGTCGAGGCGGGTGCCGCCGTCGATCAGCCGCCGGTCGTACCACAGCATCTGCCGCCAGCCGGGCGCGTCGACCTCGGCGTACACACTGAGCGGCACGCCCTCCATGACCACGGTGCCCTGGGCGCGGCCCAGGCCCATGCTCTCGACCTGGGCCCGCAGCGGAACGGTCCGGCCCAGCTCGACCGCGAGACCGCCCATCGACATGTCGATCACGACGCGGCCGCTGCTGCTGGCCGGGAACGTGTACCGGTGCACGGCGACCTTGGCCCCGACGGTGATCTCGCAGCGGATGCCGGTGTCCAGGGTGGCCGCGTAGTAGCCGGGCGAGGCCTCCTCTCCGGACAGGGCCCACGACTGGCCGAGCTCGTCGAGCGGCTGCACCATCGGGGTGACCCGGACGTAGTTGTAATACTTGCGGATGGCGCCGGTGCCGGACTGCTGGAAGTGGGTGAACCCGGAGGCCTGCAAACGGTCGAACATCTCCTCCGGCACCCCCTCGGTGTTCTTGCTGTAGAGGCCGTACCCGGTCGGGTACGCGCCGGAGTAGGCGCACGCGGACACCATGCCGAGCGGCGAGGTGGCACCCGGATGGGTGTTGCCCACCTGCGGTTTGGGCCACCACCAGGTGGCGGCCAGTCCGTGCGGCGCCGCCAGGTCGGTCGCCGCGGTTCCGATGAAGGGGTCGACGTTGTCAAGAATGGCGGGACTCTACCCATCGCTAGGTTCGGAGGAGGTTTCCGTCAGGTGAACTCCGCCCGAGAAGTTGATCAAGGCAATCGCTCCTACGTGAGATCATTCTGTCGTGAATCCGCCTGGTTGAACCGCGCCGTTACCCATTCGGGCAGGGGTGCTGATGGCGCGATTCTGGAAACATCGGGGCGTGGCTTCGGAGTACTCCCTCGGCGTTGACCTGGGCACGACACAGACCGCGGCGGCGGTGCGCGAGAGCGACGGGCGGGTCGATGTCGTACGCCTCGGCACGCGCCGGGCCGAAATCCCCTCACTGGTCCTCGTGACGGCCGAGGGCGGCCTGCTGATCGGTGAGGCGGCCGAGCGGCGGGGCCAGGCCGAACCGGACCGGCTGGCCCGCGAGTTCAAGCGGCGCATCGGCGACCCGGTGCCCATCCTGGCCGGTGGGGTGCCGTTCTCGGCCCACGCGCTCACCGGCAAGCTGCTGCGGCACGTGCTCGACACGGTGGTGCGGCTGCGCGGCGGCCCACCGTCCACGATCACCCTGACCCACCCGGCGAACTGGGGACCGTACAAGAGGGAGCAGTTCGACCAGGCGGTCCGGCTGGCCGACGTGGGCCCGGTCCTGTTCCGCACGGAGCCGGAGGCGGCGGCCCTGCGCCACGCGACGGCGCGCCGGGTCGGCCCGGGCGAGACGGTGGCGGTCTACGACCTGGGCGGCGGCACGTTCGACGTGGCGGTGCTGCGGCGCGAGGGCGACGACTTCGTGCTGCTGGGCGAGGCCGAGGGCATCGAACAGCTGGGCGGCGCCGACTTCGACGAGGCGGTGTTCGGCCACGTCCTCGAGGTGCTGGGCGACGCGGCGGGCGACCTCGACGGCGACGATCCGGAGGTGGTGACGGCCCTGGCCCGGCTGCGGCGCGACTGCGTCGAGGCGAAGGAGGCGCTGTCGTTCGACACCGAGACGATGATCCCAGTGGCGCTGCCGGGCCTGCACCGGCAGGTGCGCCTCAACCGCTCCGAACTGGAGTCGATGATCGCCCCGGCCCTGTCCGACACGATCGACGCGACCCGCCGCGCCTTGCGCGGCGCCGGCGTGACCCCCGGCGACCTGAGCGCGATCCTGCTGGCCGGCGGCTCGTCCCGGATCCCCCTGGTCGCCCAGATCCTGACCGACGAGCTGAGCCGCCCGGTCGCCGCCGACCCCCACCCGGAACACAGCGTGGCCCTGGGCGCGGCTCTGTCCGGCGCCGCGACAGCGGTCCCCCCGCGCCGAAACACCACAGTCCCGGCCGCCGAGCCCGCAACCCGCACCTCACCGATCCCCGCGCCGTCGCCCGCCGCCCCGACGTCTCCCACGCCGCCGGCCACCGCGCCGCAGCCCTCCACATACGCCTCGTCCGCGCCGCCGGCCACCGCGCCGCAGCCCTCCACATACGCCTCGTCCGCGCCGTCGGCCACCGCGCCGCAGCCTTCCGCGCTCGCCTCTCCGACGCCGCCAGTCGCCACGCCGCCGCCGGCCACCGCGCCGCTGCCTTCCACACCGCGGCGGGCGAGCTCGGCCGCCGCGGGCGTGCAGTTCACCCGGGGTGCAGCCTCCGTGCCCGGCACCTCCCCCATGTCCGACACTTCGGAAATGTCGGGTATAGGGGCGCCCTCGGAGACGGCAACGATGCCGGGCGCCGTGCCCTCGGAGACGACAATGATGCCGGGCGCCGCGTCCACGGAGACGGCAATGATGCCGGGCGCCGCGTCCACGGAGACGGCAATGATGCCGGGCGCCGCGCCCTGGGACACGGCAACGATGCCGGGCGCCGCGCCCATGGCTCGCACGCCGGTCTTCACTCCTCCGAGCCAGCAGGGCGGATACGCGCCGGTTCAGGAGCCGCGGGCGCCGATCATGCCGGGTGATCCCTCCCCCAAACGGCGCAACAACCGGCTGCTCGCGATCACCGGCGCCTTCGTGGCCGTGCTCGTCGCGGCCGGGACGGCGGCCTACATCGCGTTCAGCCGGGACGACGAGCCCGAGAAGACCAACGACGACGCCTTTCAGAAGAGCAGCGTCGCTCCCGTGGCCTACCCGACCGACAAGAAGATCCTGGTCCGGGTGGACACCGGTGACGACTCCGGGCCGGGCCGGATCTCGAAGATCTACGCCTTCCAGCCCGGCGACGACACCCCACGGACGCCCCTCGCCGGCACCGAGGCCGGTGACGTCCTGCCCAAGTGGTCGCACGACCGCCGGCAGATCGCTCTCACCCACAACACCGGCACCGCCAGCGAGATCTACGTGATGAACGCGGACGGCACCGAGCGGCGGAAGATCATCGACGACGCGCCGGGGCGGGTCGCCTGGTCGTCCGACGACAGCAAGCTCGCCTTCGTCAAGAAGGTCGACGGCGTCACCCAGCTTTTCACCATGCCGGTCGACGGCGGCCCCCACAAGCAGCTCACCTTCTCCAAGGACCCCAAGGACGACCCGTTCTGGTCGGCCGACGGCAAGGCCATCGCGTACTGGGTGCAGCGCGGCGGCGTCAAGCAGATCTACGAGCTCGACATGGCGAACATCAAGGAGCCCGGCCGCCAGATCACCACCGCCGCCATGGGCCAGGCCAACGACCCCGCGCTCTCCCCCGACGGCACCCAGGTGCTGTTCACCCGCGAGGGCGAGAACGGCGACTCCGACATCTGGATCGTCGGCCGCGACGGCAGGAATCCCCGGCAGCTGACCGACGACCCGTCCCGCGAGCAGGATCCGAGCTGGTCACCGGACGGCGACTGGTTCGCCTTCGCCCGCGGGCCCTACGAACGCCCCAGGATCGTCCTTCTCAAGGCCGACGGCACCGGCGAGGCCGTCGTCACCAAACTGGGCCAGCGTGAGGCCCATCCCTGCTGGTTCTGAGAGCCAGTAGCCCTTCACACGTACGGGTCACCGCCCGCGCCGCGGTTTTGAGGTCGCGGGCGGAGAGCGGATGCTCGGCGATCCGCTGCCACTTCGACCGGGCCGCCCGCGCCTGTTCGGCCACGTCGCCGTCGGTCGCGGCCGGGGACAGACCCAAGCGGCTGTACGGGTCGATGCCGCTCCCGCCGATCAGCCGGTCCATCTCGGCCAGCTGGTCGTCCTTGGCCGGCACGCGGCCCGCCCGCACCATCCGCAGCAGCCGCAGCTCGGTCAGCTCGTGCGCCCCGGCCCGGATCCGCTCCGCCTCGACCGCCGCCCCCGACCCGGGCACCACGCATTCGTCGAGCACGGCCAGCGCCGAGCGGGCCTTCAGCACTTCGGCCCGCCCCGCGAACTGCGCGGTCAGCACCTCACGCAGCCGTCCGATGCCGCTCTCCTCGGTCAGGGCCGCGGCCAGCCCGGGCGCGTCGCCGACCGCACCGTCCTTGATGAGGCGCACGGACAGCCGTACACCGAAAAGCCCCAGCCGACCCAGAAGCCGCCGCCGCTCCTCGCCGGAATCGGCGAACCGGTCGGCCGTGAGCAGCAGCTCGATGACGTCGTCCATCGGCAGCGCCGCGACCTGGCCCAGCAGCCGGAACTCGTCCTCGCGCAGCGTCGCCCCGGCCGCGCCGAGCAGACCCGCCACCGGCACGATCACCGGGCACAGCCGCCGGAGCCGCTCGTCGGCCGCGTAGCGATCGGCGATCCGGCCCGCCGCCGTCATCGCGTCCAGACGGCACCCACCGATCTCGTCGGCCCGGGACAGCACCCCGACCGCGTTGACCGGCGTCCCCTCGCTGATCCCGTCGGCGTGGAACGACTCCAGGAAGCGCACGTCGCTGCCGTGCATGTGCCGCAGCAGGTAGAGCACGGCGTCGGTCTGAGCCGCCCGTTCCCCTTCCGCGTCCAGGAAGGCCATCGTCCGCAGCGACACGTCGGCCGACAGCGACGCGATCCCGGGCGTGTCGATCAGCGTGTGCCGCCGCAGCCGCCCACTGGGAAGACGTACCTCCAGCTTCTCGATCTCTTCCGCGGGCCGCCCCAGCGAGATCTCCAGGGCCCCGCCGCGCCGCGAGAAGGGCCGGGAGTCAACAGATCCATCACTCCCGTACGCCGTCACGGCGTACCCGGGACCGTCCAGGTACCAGGTGACGACCTTCGTGCACTCGCCCGCGTCGGTCGGCGCCAGCTCCTCACCCACGAGCGCGTTGAGCAGCGTCGACTTCCCGGCCTTGACCCGCCCCGCGATGGCCACCCGCAGCGGCTCGTCCACTCGGGCCCGCGCCGCCACCAGCCGCGCGTTGCCGGTCTCACCCACCGCCCGGTCGAGCAGACCGCGCACCTGATCCAGCAGAGCCGGGTTCACGCGGCCAGTCCGTCCAGCTTGCGGCGCTGCTCGGCCAGCGCCTCCATGCGCTTCTGCTTGTCCGCCTCCGACAGGTCGGCCGCGCGGTGGGCGGCCGCCCTCGACGCGGTCGCCGAGCGTTCGATCGAGCGGGCGCGCCCGGTGAACTCGTCGCGGAGAAGGCGCTGGGTCCGGCGTACGGCCTCACGGCAATCGCGACCCAGGTGAAAGCCCACGTCGTCGATGTATTTGCGCAGCTCCGACAGCGCCAGCTGGCGGCGCTGGCGCACCTGGCGCTCCTTCTCCATCTTCATCATCCGCCGGCCCAGCGTGAGACCCGCGATCAGCCCGAGCGGCGCCGCCCAGGCCACGCTGAACAGCGCGCCGACCGCCCCGAGCAGGTAGAACCCGCCGTACGAGACGCGGGCGGCGGTGAACGCGCCCAGGAACTGCTGCATGCGGGTCTGGTGGAAGCTCACGTCGAGCACGGCCGCCTTCGACAGGGCCAGTTCCGGCGCCGGCAGGTCGATCTCCAGCTGGTCGCACTCGAGGCCGAACCGCTGCGCCACCTCGGCCGCCAACTGTTCGGTGCGGCCGACCAGCAGCATCAGGTTGTCGGCGGCGGCCGCGGCGGCTTCGCGGGCGGCCCAGGCCTGGAAGTCCTGCCACGTGTCGCGCGGATCCGAGCCCTCGAGGACCCCCTCGCCGTCGCGGATGATCCGGCGCAGCCGTTCGCGCAGGTCGTGGTCGACGTCGGCCGCCAAATCCTGGATGCCGTCGCCGAGGACCGTCTGCCACGTGCCGTGGGCCAGGTTCGCGCTGCGGCGCGCCCGTTCCTCGTACCGCTGGACCGCCCGCGGCACTCCCCGCAGAGCCGCCCCTTCGGCGTCGACACGCTCGCGGAGCCGCTCGACCACGAACGACAGCTCGGCCTGGGCCGCCGCGACCTTGTCCTTCATGGCCGCCTCGAGGACGTCGCGGCGCAGCAGGTCGACCAGGCGCGGATAGCCGGACTCCTGGTTGAGCGCGGTGTCGTCGCGGGCCTGGGCCCGGGCCCGCAGGAACGACGAGACCGGCACGATCGGGACGTCCAGCCCGGCCCGTTTCAGGTGGCCCTCGTTGATCTGGGCGATGCGGCGCCACTCGACGTAGAGGTCGGTCTTGGTGAGGACGCAGAAGGTGCGGGGGCAGCGTTCGGCCGTACGCCGGAGAAACTCGACCTCCGGTGCGGTGAGCTCCTGGGCGGCGTCGGTGACGAAGAGCGCGGCACCGGCCGAGGGCAGCAGCGCGAGGGTGACGTTGCCCTGGGCCGAGTCGAGTCCACCCACCCCCGGCGTGTCGACGATGGCGAGCCCGGCGCCCAGCAGACGCCGGTCGAGCCGGATCTCGATCGGCTCGTCCAGATGGTCCCGGACCGAGGTGAGCTCGATCGGCGTTCCACCGGCCCACGCCGCGGGCGGCTGCCCGTAGCGCAGGGTCATGGGCGCCGCGGTCACGATGTCGGCGTCGACCGGGCAGACGTCGGTGCGCAGAAGGGCATTGACCAGGGTGCTCTTACCCTGCTTGAACTCGCCGACGACGGCCACCGTGACGTCGGCCGCGCGCAGTTGCGCGGTGGCCCGGTCGATCCGCTCGACCAGGTCGACTTCCCCGCTGCCGGCCGCGAGCGCCCGCGCGCCGGCCAGCTCGCCGAGCACGGTCAACGGCTCTCCCCTGCCTCACTCACAGCGACCGACCGCACGACCCTACACAGTGGCGGCCCTTGGTCGACCCCTCCACTCGGACGGATTTCCGACATGCGCCCGGCCAACCCAATGTGCGATGTTGTGCGCCGAACCACCACAGACCCTCCGCACGCGCCGCCGGAACGGCACCCCGCGCGGCGCGTGCGGAGCCCGTTTCACGCACGCCGCGCAGCGAAGCCATTGTCACGCGCGCGGAGCCCACTTCACACGCGCCGCTCGTGCGCAGCCCGTTCACGCGCGCGGAGCCCACTTCACACGCGCCGCTCGTGCGAAGCCCGTTCACGCGCGCGGAGCCCACTCCACACGCGCCGCTCGTGCGCGGCCCGTTTCACGTGCGCGGCGCGTGCGGAGCCTGTTTCATGTGCGCGGAGCCCGCTTCACGCGCGCCGCTCGTGCGGAGCCCGCTTCGCGCCCAGGTCCCGGCCGGCGTACAGCCCCGTCTCGGCCGTGACGCCTTCGCCCGGCCTGACCAGCACCCGGACGGTCGGCCTGGTCGCCGTGTGGGCGTCGGTCGTCGCGGCCCGCACCCAGCCCCCGAGCATGGACGTGGTCACCGGCGCCAGGTCTTCGCCGCGGCGAACGCCGACCGCATCACCGTCCCACCGCCGGCCCCTCCCGCTTGACGCGCAGCCGCAGCCCTCGAGGACGGAGCCGTCGCGGATCAGCCGCGCCTCCGTTCGGTCCACCTCCCGCGAAATCTCGAAATCGAAGCGCCAGTGATCGTCGCCGCGCGGTGAACAACGCGGAGGACGGCCACCAATAATCGTTGTGGCAGCCCCACTCCTGCGCGGCTCCGGCCGACCATGAAATCATGCCACCGCCGCGTGCGCGTTCACAATATCCGGCCGACCGGAAATATGTCTTCCCGTCCGCCTCGCCGCAATCATCAAGAGGCATGATCGTTCCCTTGCTGACGATCTTCAGGGTGCGGGATAATGGTTCATGGCGCAGCTGGGGTTCTTTTCGAGGTCGGTAATCGCGGCGATGAGGGATTGGTCGGGAGTGCCGAGTCATTCGCCGGAGATGGTGGAGTTCCGGCGCGCTCACGCGGAGCGGCGGCACTGGGGTCTGAAACGACGCCATGCGCTGAAGTTGTGCCGGTTGCATGGTTGCTCGCGGGCGTGTGGTGAGTTGGGCCTGCATGACCCGACCGAGCGCATACCACCTCTGATATGGGATGACGACGTCACCTGGGTGCGGTGCCCGGGCCCCGGCGGGCCCTCTGACCAGGCACGCACGCCGTCGACCGCGCCTGCCCGCCCTTCCGGAAGGACAGTTGAGGCGGAAGCGAGGCCCGAACCGACCGCGCCGCCCAAGGCGGGCGGCCAGCCCGAACCAAGAGCTCAAGCCCAGGCGGCCGGCCAGTCCGAACTCACGCACCAATCCCGGACAGCCAACGAGCCCGAACCAGCAGCACAGGCCCAAACAGCCGACCAACCCGAACCCACGCACCAAACCCAGACAGCCGACGAGCCCGAACCAGCAGCACAGGCCCAGACACCCGGCCAGCCCGAACCCACGCACCACGCCCAGACAGCCGACCAACCCGAACTCACACACCAGACCAACCCGCACCAGCAGCACAAGCCCAGACGGCCAAACGACTCGAGCCCACGCACCAAACCCAGACAGCCGACCAGCGCGGGACCCATGCACCAACCCAGGCGGCCGACCAGCTGGAAGCAACCGCTCCGCCTCGGGCGGCAGCCCAGCCGGCGCCGTGGGCATCGCCCGGGTCGGGAGCCCGGGCGAAGGTCGCACCTCGAGCCGAGTCGACCAGGCAATGTGTATTCTCTCGCCTCGACGTGAATCGCGGCCATTGCGGCAGTCGCGCCATCCGGAATCGACCATTTTGGGTGATCAAGGTGGCGGCACACTTTGCGAGAGAATGCGGTCCGGCAGCGTCACGAAATTGTCGCCTTCGCCGTCTGAAAGTGAACTGCGTGCGTCGCGCGGAACCTTTCAGATCGTTCGATTCGACCACCGAAAACGCTCACTGGAATAGGCGGGTTTTGTGATCAGACGGCGGCTCGGAGGGAGGCCAAAGCCGTGCTCCAGGCGACCACCTGGTCCACGGTGCGGTCCAGGGTTGTGGCTGCTCGCTCGGTGGGTTTGAACGTTGTCAAGTTTTCCCATTCGGTGAACAGGTTGAGCGTTACCTGATGTGCCACGTCGGCCATCTGGAGGGCGCCCGCTGTCAGGCGTAGCTGTTCGGCTGCTCGGGCGCCTCCGTCCACGCCGTACGAGACCAAGCCCACCGCCTTGTTGGCCCACTCGTGGAAGAGGTAGTCCAAGGCGTTCTTCAACGGGGACGGGACGCCGTGGTTGTATTCCGCCGTGACCAGGATGTAGCCGTCGTACGCGGCGATCGTCGAGGACCACGTTCTGGTGTGTTCGTGTTCGTAGGCGCTGGAGAACAAGGCCGGGGTCGGCTCGTCCAAGTGTGGGAGGGGGTGGTCACGGAGGTCTATCAAGTCGAACGACGCGTCCGTGCGGGGTGCGACTCGGGAAAGGATCCAGCGGGCCACCTCCTCGCCGCGACGGTGTGGGCGGGTGCTGCCGAGGATGACGGCGATCCGGGTCATCGGGTGTACTCCTCGTAGTCGACGGCCGGCGCTGTGCCGGTCAGCGGGGTGGTGTCGTGGTAGCGGACCTCGTAGACGCGCTCGGTGAACTTCCAGCCGTCGCCGGTGCGCCGGTACTTGTCGTGGTAGATCGCCCAGTTCAGCTCAGCCTGGCCGTCGCGGGCTCGGCCGATCTCCTGCATGTACGTGCGGCCGGCCGCGGTGTCGCCGTCGAGGCTCAGGTGGCCGGGGTGGCTGTTCTGCACCAGGAACTCGACGAGCGACGGCACGCGGCGGCCGAAAGCGCGCATCTGGTCACGCCCGATCAGCTCGGCCGGGATGTTCGGCATGCGCAGCGCGCCGTCCTCGGTGAACAGCGACGCCAGCCGGTCGTAGTCCCGGGTCATGGCGCAGTCGGTGAACTCGCCGCGCAACGCCTCGATTTCGACGCGGTCGGCGATCTCCTGAAAATCGGTCATGGCCGTACGACGAAACGGGCCCCCGAAATGTCAGGACCTCACATCCTGGGTGGCCGTCTCGTCGTACCGGTGAGGGGGAATTGATGATCGAGAACGAGCGGCGGCGGCTGACCAACCTCGCCTACCGGATGCTGGGTTCCCTGGCCGAGGCCGAGGACGCCGTGCAGGAGACGTACGCCCGATGGTTTGCCCTGCCGGAGAAGCAGCGGGGGCTGATCGAGTCGCCGGCGGCCTGGCTCACCCGGGTGGCCGGGCGGATCTGCCTCGACCAGCTCGGCTCGGCCCGCGTGCGGCGCGAGCGCTACGTCGGCGAGTGGATCCCGGAGCCGCTGCCCGGCCCCGATGACGGGACGCCGGCCGACCCGGCCGAGCGGATCACCCTGGACGAGTCGGTGACCATGGCGTTCCTGGTCGTGCTGGAGTCGATGACGCCGGCCGAGCGGGTGGCGTTCATCCTGCACGACGTTTTCCGCTATCCGTTCGCCGAGGTCGCCGACATCGTCGGGCGCACACCGGCCGCGTGCCGGCAGCTCGCTTCCTCGGCCCGCCGGCGGATGGGCGCCTCGCGCGCTCCGGCGGTGCCGGCCGCGCGCCAGGCCGCCGTCGTCCGCGACTTCAAGCGGGCCTGGGAGGCCAAGGACATCGGCGCGCTGATCGGGCTGCTCGACCCGGACGCGACGGCCGTGACCGACGGCGGCGGCCGTGTTCCCGCACTGCTGGAGCCGCTGACCGGCGGTGAGCGGATCGCCCGGATCTGGGCCGACCTGGCGTCCCGGGCCGGCGACTTCACCATTGTGGAGCGTTCGGTCAGCGGCCGCCCGGGCCTGGTCGTCGAGGTCGGCGGCGAGGTGGTCACGGTGTATTCGTTCGAGGTCGCCGGCGATCGGATCACCCACATCTGGGCCGTGCGGAACCCGGAAAAGCTGCGCCCGTGGAAGCGCTATCGTGCGCTCATGGCCGAGACCCAGCGCAAGCCCGTGCCCCGCAACGACGACGGGGAGCTCGACACCGCGATCGCCTTCCTGGATTTCGCCCGCGAGTCCGTCCTCAAGAAGGCCGAGGGGCTGAGCGACGAGCAGCTCCGCACGGCGCTGGTGCCCACCGGCACCAACCTGCTCGGTTTGATCGCGCATCTCACCGACGGTGAGCGGTACTGGTTCGCGTACACGGTGGCCGGCGAGAAGATGGACGAGCCCGACTTCGGCATGGCGGTGCCGGGCGAGGTGGGCACGGCCGAGGTGATCGCCACCTACCGGGCCGCGATCGAGCACAGCAACGCCGTCGTCCGGGCCGCGGCCGACCTCAGCACGCCGGTGCACCACCCGGTGGACGGCCAGTTCCTCAGCCTGCGGTGGGTGCTGGCCCACATGACGAGCGAGACGGCCCGGCACGCGGGGCACGCCGACATCCTCCGCGAGCTGATCGACGGGACCACCGGCCGATAGCGGCGCAAGTTACCGGCGAGTTACATTGCGGGGGTGACGCACGAGGTCTTCAACCAGGCGCCCCCGCTCGTGGACTACGACGTGTCGGCCGACGCCGCCCTGCTCGCGGCCGTGGCCCGGGAGGGCGCGCCCTGGGCGGTCGGCGATCTGCACCGGCTCGGCAAGCTGGCCGGCACGGCCGAGCCGCAGCGCTGGGCCGACGAGGCCAACCGGCACGAGCCGCGGCTGCTCACCCACGACCGCTACGGGCACCGGGTGGACGAGGTCGAGTTCCACCCGTCGTGGCACCGGCTCATGGAGGTCGCGGTCGGCGAGGGCCTGGCCGGCGCCCCGTGGGCCGACACCCGGCCCGGCGCCCACGTCGCCCGTGCCGCCGGCGTCTTCGTCTGGTCGCAGGTCGAGGCCGGGCACATCTGCCCGGTCTCCATGACGTACGCCGTGGTCCCCGCCCTGCGCCACAATCCCGACTTGTCCGCAATGTTCGAGCCACTGCTGACGGCGAGGACGTACGACTTCGGCCTGCGCACCCCCAGCACCAAGCGCGGCCTCATAGCCGGCATGGGCATGACCGAGAAGCAGGGCGGCTCCGACGTCCGAGCCAACACGACAAAAGCCGAAAAATCGGATGACGGCACCTACCGCCTGACCGGCCACAAATGGTTCACAAGTGCGCCTATGTCGGACTTGTTCCTGGTGCTGGCCCAAGCGGAACAAGGGCTGTCGTGCTTCCTGGTGCCAAGGGTGCTCCCGGACGGCACGAGGAACGTCTTCAGGATTCAGCGCCTCAAGGACAAACTGGGCAACCGCAGCAACGCCTCCTCCGAGCCCGAGTTCGACGGCACCACGGCCTGGCTGGTCGGCCCCGAGGGCCAGGGCGTCCGCACGATCATCGAGATGGTCGCCATGACCCGCCTCGACTGCGTCACCGGCTCCGCCTCCGGCATGCGGGCCGCCCTCAGCCAGGCGATCCACCACACCCGGCACCGCGGCGCCTTCGGCGGCCCGCTCGCCGACAAGCCGGTCATGCGCTCCGTCCTGGCCGACATGGCCATCGAGTCCGAGGCGGCCACCCTGCTCGCGCTGCGCCTGGCCGGCGCCGTCGACCGCGGCGAGCAGGCGTTCCAGCGGCTCGCGGTGGCGGTCGGCAAGTTCTGGGTCAGCAAGCGCCAGCCCGTCCTGGTCGGCGAGGCCCTGGAATGCCTGGGCGGCAACGGCTACGTGGAGGACTCCGGGATGCCCCGGCTCTACCGCGACGCCCCGCTCAACTCGATCTGGGAGGGCTCCGGCAACGTCCAGGCCCTCGACGTCCTGCGCACGCTGCGCAAGGAGCCCGACGCGCTGGCCGCCTTCCTGGCCGAGGCCCAGGCCGCGGCGGGTGCCGACCGCCGGCTCGACGCCGCGGTCACCGCCCTGAAGAACGAGCGCCCGGACGAGGCGGACGCGCGACGGGTCGCCGAGCGGCTGGCCCTCGTGCTCCAGGGCTCCCTGCTCGTGCGGCACGCCCCGGCCGAGGTCGCCGACGCCTTCTGCGCCACCCGCCTCGGCGGCGACTGGGGCCACACCTTCGGCACGCTGCCCCGCGGCGCCGACACGGCCGCGATCGTCGACCGCGCCGCGCCCGCCTGACAGGCGGCCGCCCGGTAGGGTGCCCCGGTGGCACTCGGCTCCGACTTCCGCCGGCTCTGGACGGCGTACGGGATCAGCGAGTTCGGCACGGGCATCGGCTTCGGCGCGATCCCCCTGGTGGCGGTCCTCGTCCTCAAGGTCAGCGAGTTGCAGGTGTCGCTGCTGGCCGCCCTGGCCGGGGTGGCCGCGGCCGCGCTGGCCCTGCCGGCCGGTCCGTGGATCGAGTTCCGGCGCAAGCGGCCGGTGATGATCGGGGCCGACCTGGCCCGGTTCGCCGCGCTGATCACCGTCCCGCTCGCCATCGCGGGCGGCGTGCTCACCTACGCGCAGCTCTACGCGGTGGCGATCGTCCAGTCGGTGGCCGCCATCGTGTTCGCCTCGGCCAGCGGCGCCCATCTGAAGGCGCTGGTCGGCCCGGGCGACCGGGCCACCGCCAACGGCCGCTTCGAGGCCACCTTCTGGACCGCCTACAGCGCCGGTCCGGCGCTGGGCGGCGCGCTCACCTCGTGGCTGGGCGCCGCCGTCACCATCGCGGTGGACGCGGTGAGCTTTCTGCTTTCGGCCTTGGGTGTACGGGCTCTGCGCAGCCCCGAGCCCGACCCGCCGCAGCGCGTGGCGGCCACGGGCCGGTGGCGGGAGATCGCCGAGGGCTGGCGCTACATCGCCGGCCATCGCGGCCTGCGCGCCCTCTTCCTCAACCAGCAGATCTTCGCCGGGGCCATGATGGCCGCCTCACCCCTGCTGGCCGTCCTGATGCTGCGCGAGCTCGGCTTCCCGCCCTGGCAGTACGGCATCGGCTGGGGCGCGTCCTGCCTCGGCGGCATCCTGGGCGCTCTCGCCATGCGCCCGCTGACCGACCGTCTCGGCGCCCACCGGGTGCTGGTCTGGTCGGGCCTGTTCCGCGCGTTGTGGCTGGCCCCGCTCGCCTTCATCCCGGCCGGCACGCCTGGACTCGTACTCATGATCGCTCTTGAGGTCTTCGCCCTGTTCGGTTCCGGGGTGTCGAACCCGTCGGTCGCCACCTATCGGATGACCGAGACCGACGACCGCTATCTGTCGCGGGTGATCGCCTGCTGGCAGATCAGCTCCCGCACCGCCCAACCGGTCTTCATCGCTCTCGGCGGCGCGCTGGCCGCCGTCACGAGCGTGCGGACGGCCCTGCTCGTCTGCGGTCTGGGCGTGCTGGCCAGCTCGGCGTTACTCCCCTGGCGTGAATCCGTCACGGCCTCGCGGATCTGATTCCCGACATGGTGTTTCCCCTGCTCGGCGCGCGGCTCATCCTGGTCGGACGAGACGTACGACCCGGGAGGTCACCGTGGACACCACCAGCGCTAAGGCGGTCTTCTCGGCCGCCACCAGTGGCATCATCGCTTTCCTGTCGTCCCTGCTCACCGCGTTGCAGGGCGAGAACACCGGCTTCGACACGATCACCGACGGCCAGTGGGTCACCGCCGTGCTGGCCGCCGTCGTCGCGATCGCCGGCACCGGCGCCGTCACCTATCAGGTGCGCAACAAGGAGAAGGTGCCGGCCGCCTAACGACCCGCGAGGTCGCGGACGCTCGCGAGCAGCTCCGCCTGGGAGATCGGGTCGACGCGGCCTCCGCTGCGGGCGTCCTGCATGGCCTTGGCCAGCTGCACCCGGCGCAGCACCTCTTTGATGTCGGCGCCGGTCATGCCGTGGCTGGCCGCGGCCAGCGCCGGCAGGTCGAGGTCGTCGGCGAACATCTGGAAGCCGGGCTCCTCGTGCGCGGCGATCAGCTGCCGGATCATCTTGCGGAAGATCTCGGCCCGGCTCGCCTCGTCCGGTTTCGGGATGCTCAGCTTCACATCGAAGCGGCCCGAACGGATCAGCGAGTCGTCCACCCGGTGCGGGAAGTTCGTGGTGGCCACGACGATGACGTTCGGGTTGGCCTCGATGAGGTCGTTCATCTCCTGCTTGAAGATGCCGGCCACGGCGTTGATGGCCTGGCTGGCCGCGTCGCCGCCGGACCCGGCGTAGCTGATGATCGAGTCGAACTCGTCGAACAGCATCAGCGTCGGCACCCGGTAGCGCCGGGCGTCGCGGAAGATCTGCTTGATGTTGCGCTCGGAGCCGCCGAGCCACTTGTCGAGGATCTCGGGCGTACGGATCTCGCGGAAGTCGGCGCCGATCTCGTTGGCCAGGGCCCGGGACAGCATCGTCTTGCCGGTGCCGGGCGGGCCGTACATCAAAATGCCCTGCGGCCTCTGCGCGCCCCACCGCGCCATGGAGTCGGGGTGCCGGAAGGAGACCGCGATCTCGCGGAGCTCGTTGACCTCCTTGGTGAGGCCGCCGACCATGTCGAGGGTGACCGTCTTGGTGGTCGCCGGCGTGGCCGGAACGCTCTCGCGGCTCACCACGTAACGCCGCCCGGTCAGCGCGTCGGGCCCGGTCAGCTCGAGCACCGCCTGCAGGGTCAGCCCGACGAAGGCCTGAAGGTGGGCCGGGGTGACCTCGTCCCGCGTGACCTCGGCGCTCAGGCGCACGACGGTGCCGCTCTCGTCGTACGTCACGGTGGCCTGAAGACCCACGACGGCGTCGGCGATGGTGCCGGGCTGGCGGTTCGCCGCCGGCTTCTCCGGACGGTCGAGACCCAAGCGCCGGTACGCCGCCGCGGCCGCCGCGCCCACACCATCGACGATGCGGGTGGCGATCGGGTCGCCGGCCTCGATCCGCTTGGCCAGCAGCAGCCCCACGGGGTCGTTGCCCAGCACCAGCTTGCGGATGCGCTCCTTGGACAGCGGCTCGTCGGCCGTGCTGATCGCGGCCGCGAACGTGTGCACGGGCCCGCCGTCGCGGTCGGCGCTGGACACGGTCAGATCGACCCGCTGCACCGGCGAGGGCCAGGTCGCCCGCCGCAGCAGCTCGACCGGATTGACCCGGGCCGCGGCCAGCACGGTGGCCGCGTCGACGAGCTCCACGGTGGCGCCCGCGTAGTCGAAGGTCTCTCCACGCGCTCGTGCGTCGGACATGCTCAGCTCCCGGGGATGGACGGCAGTCTCGCCTCCAACAGTGACACACGCATGCCTATTCGCTCCCTTGACGCCCCATGAGCAGCGTGTTCACATGCTTGTAATCCTCATTCGCTCCCGAATATCTATTCATCCTGGGAGAGTGTCAATGAAGCTCCGTGCCCTCGCCGCCCTCACGGCACTGATCGTCCCCGCCGCGGCGTCACCGGCCGCCGCCTCCCCGAGTCATCACCAATTTCCGCGCACCATCGTCACCACCGACGGTGAGGCCGACGACATGAACTCGATGATGCGGTTCCTCTACTACACCAACGAGATCGACGTCGACGGGCTCGTCTACTCCTCCTCGGTGCACCACTGGAAGGGCGACGGCGACCACACTCTCGCCCAGGCCAAGGACGCCGGCATCCTGACCAGCTTCAACGGCCAGACCGCGGGCACACCGGCCAACTCGGCCGACGCCACGACGTGGCGCTGGAACCCGGACCGCTGGATCGAGAAGCAGATCTCCCAGTACGACCGGATCCTGCCCACCCTGCGCAAGCACGACGCCCGCTACCCGTCGGCCCGGGAGCTGCGCTCCAAGGTGGCCGTCGGCAACATCGACTTCGAGAACGACTTCTCCGCCGACACCGCCGGCTCCGACCTGATCAAGTCCGCCCTGCTCGACAACGACCGGCGCGACCTCTGGCTCCAGGCCTGGGGCGGGCAGAACACCATCGCCCGCGCCCTGAAGTCGATCGAGGAACAGTACAAGGGCACACGGCAGTGGGCGGCCGTCCGCGCCAAGGTGGCCGGCAAGGCGGTCATCGCCACGATCGGCAACCAGGACAACGCCTACGCCGACTACATCGGCAAGTCCTGGCCCGGCATCCGCGTCTACAACTGGGGCTTCACCTTCACCTCCTGGACCGGCGGCAAGACGAACGCCGCGATCCCGGAGAGCATCAAGCCGTACTACACGAACGCGTGGTGGAAGCCGAACATCAAGACCGGCCACGGCCCGCTGCTCGACGGCTACCACCTCATCGGCGACGGGCAATATCTGAAGGGCGAGTCGGAGGCGCCCGGCTGGCAGCCGGGACTGGCCGGGATCAAGTACGACCTGGCGACCTGGCGGCTGTACGACTTCGTGGGCCCCTTCGAGCGCTACGACTTCCTCTCCGAGGGCGACACCCCGGCCTTCCTGCCCCTGATCGGCAACGGGCTGCGCTTCCTCGACGACCCCACCCTCGGCGGCTGGGGCGGCCGGTTCGCCGCCACCGGCGCCCAGTTTGCTCCCCAGGGCGACGTCAACCCGGTCACCGGCCGGGCCGAGGCGGCCTACTCGCTCTACCGCTGGGTGCCCGACGCCGAGGACGACTTCGCGGCCCGCGCCGACTGGGGTGTCACCTCGTCGTACAAAAAAGCGAACCACGCGCCGACCGTGACGATCAGGCAAAAGGACCTGAGCGCGCGGCCCGGGCAGACGCTGACCCTGCGCGCCGCCGTCACCGATCCCGACCGCGACCGGGTGACCAGCACGTGGTCGGTCTACACGGAGGCCTCGACGGCCACCGGCGCGGTCCTGACGGGCAGCCGCCTCACGGTTCCGGCCGGCGCGACGGCGGGCCAGCGCGTCGTGCTGACCCTGACCGCCACCGACAACGGCCGGCACACCCTCTCCGGCTACGGCCAGGTGGTGGTCACCGTCCGGTAGGTTGCAGGGATGATGCTCCGCACGCTCATCGGTCAGGTGCTCCGGCGTACGCGCATGGCTCAGGGGAAGACCCTCCGCGAGGTCTCCGAGCTGGCCGGGGTGTCCATCGGGCACCTGTCCGAGGTGGAGCGGGGGCGCAAGGAGCCCTCGTCGGAGCTGCTCGACGCGATCTGCCGGGCGCTCGGGCTGACCCTGTTCGACCTGCTCCTGGCCGTGCTGCGCGAGGCCCAGCAGCAGCCCCAGCGCATCGACCTGCGCCAGGGCCGCTTCGAGCTCGCCGACCGCGCCCTCCGCGCCCAGAGCCCGGCCCGCCGCGGCGACTTCCGCCTCGCGGCCTGACCCCGCGCCACACCGGGCGTCTCGCCGCTGATCGGGAGAGCCCGGCTCAGACGTCGAGCCGGGCGGCGGCCCGGCTGCCGGTCACTCCGCCGACGATGACGAGAAGGACCATGACCACGACCCCGGCGAGCACCCAGCCGATGCTGTCCTGAACCAGGGCCAGCATCCCGCCCACCACCGCGGCCAGGCCGCCCGCCACAATGGCCGGGCCCGCCACCCGGTTGCCGACGGCGAACGCGCGCTCGCTGCGCATGGTGGCCCTCGTCCGCACCCCGGCCACGCTGTTGCGCGGCAGCCGGCCGAGCCATCCCGCCAGCCCGGCCGCCGCCACCAGCACGCCCGCCACCATGACGATGATCGAACTGGCCATCGGCGAGCCTCCTCCCTGTCCGGTCGTCACTCCAGCATGGGGTCAGGCGCCCATCCAGTCGAACAGGCGGATGGCGGCGTCGCGGGCCAGCAGGAAGCCGACGATGCCGACGATCCAGGCCACGGCGTTGCTGCGGGCCAGCTTGTCACCGACCCGGGTCAGCAGCGGGGTGAGGCGGTCACCGGCGGCCAGCCGCGCGCCGAGCAGGACCAGAGCGGGCAGGATCATGACCAGGCAGTACGCCGCCATGACCACCGCGATCACGCCAGGCCCCAAGTCGGCCCCGGTGAGCAGGCCGATCGCGGCCAGGTAGGGCAGCATGGTCGTGACCTCGGCGGCGGCCGCGGCCAGGGCCAGCCCGGCCAGCCCGGCGGCGCTGCCGTCGCTCAGGGCACGTTCCCGCCAGCGGGCCAGCCGCCCGCCGCCGGCCCCGGCGCCGCGGTGGCGGTCGAGGCGGAAGCTCCAGAAGAACAGCCCGACGCCCAGGACGAGCTGGATCCACGACACGGGCCGGGTGTCGAGCAGCCGGGTGATCTGCGGCAGGAACGCGTCGGCGCCGAGGGCCACGGCCAGGCCGACCGCGAAGTAGAAGACCGCCACCGTGCCCAGGAAGACCAGGATGCGGCCCGGCCGCACCGGCCCGGGGTGCATGAGCAGCCAGATGGGGATCAGCAGGGTGCCGAAGCTGGTCGAGTCGATCAGGGCGAGCACGGCCAGCGAGCCGAGGAGCGCGAGGTCCATGAGGGAACCCTCGCGCGGGCCGCCCGGGAACGCGTCGGCCGAAGGATGACCGGCCGCGTACAACTTTGGTCGGACGCCGCCGTCGCCGTGGTCGTGATGGGATGGGCCGGTGAGGGCGGCGATCGTACGGCGGTGGCGGAGCAGCCCGTCGGTGCAGGACAGGGTGACCGCGGCGTCGACGTTCGCGGCCGGGCTGGCGCTCAACCTGGTCGGCCTGACCGACGTCTGGATCGACCCGGGCATCGACCGGCTGGCCGCCGCCCCGGGCTGGTGGCACACGGTCCCGCTGGTCGTGGGCTGCGCGGCCATGCTCGTCAAGCGCGCCCACCCCCTGTTCGCGCTGGCCGCCGGGGTGGTCGCGACGCTGGCCGACCTGGCGCTGGGCGGCAGCATCGCGATGGTCCTGGTGCTGTTCGACCTGATCTTCTCGGTCGGGCAGTTCGCCTCGGACCGCGCCCGCCGGGCCGTCACGACGGCGGTGTTCGTCGTCATCGGCACCGCCGGCGTCGTCGGCGGCCTGGCCGCCGGCGAGTTCCGTGTCGCCGTCTTCATCGCCTTGCAGCTGACCACGCTGCTGTTCGTTCCGCTGTGGTGGTCGGCCAACGTCCGCCAGCAGCGCCGCCTGGGCGAGATGGCCGCGCAGGAGGCCGTGCTGGCCGAGCGGGCCGCGATGGCCCGTGACCTGCACGACGTCATCGCCGCCCACCTGTCGACGACGGCCCTGCACTCCGGCGCCGCCCTGGCCGCCCCGCCCGACACCACCCGCGACCGGGCCGCCCTGCGAGCGGTCCGCACGAGCAGCCTGGCCGCCCTGGAGGAGATGCGCTCCATGATCATGCTGCTGCGCGACGCCCCCACCACCGACGCGACGGTCCCGGGCGGCCTCGACCGCCTGCCCGCCCTGGTCGAGGCGGCCACGGCCGACGGTCTGCGGGTGACGGCGACCCTGCCCGAGATCACCGGCGTCCCGGTGATCGTCGCCCACACCGTCTACCGCATAGTCCACGAGGCCCTGACCAACGCCCGCAAACACGCCCCTTCGTCCGAGGTACGCCTGGACGTGCGCCGGGAAGCCCACGAGGTGACAGTGACGGTGACGAACACCCTGACCCAGCCGCCCCCGCTGGGCCACAAGGCCCTGAGCGCCGGCACCGGCCTGCCCTCCATGCGCGAGCGGGCGGCCTTGCTGGGCGGCTCGGTCGACGCCGGCCCGCACGGCGCGTCCTGGCGGGTCCACGCCACCCTTCCCACGGCGGCCGCCGCGTGATCCGCGTCCTGCTCGCCGACGACCACGCGGCCATCCGGGCCGGGCTGCGGCTCATGCTGGAGCAGGCGCCCGACATCGCGGTGGTGGGTGAGGCCGCCGACGGCGCCGTCGCCCTGCGCCAGACGAGCGCTCTGCGCCCCGACGTGGTGCTGATGGACATCCGGATGCCCGGTACCGACGGCATCAGCGCCACCCGGGCCATCACCTCGGCCGGCCTGGCCGACGTGCTGATCCTGACGACCTTCGACCTCGACGAGTACGTCTTCGGCGCCCTCCGGGCCGGCGCGGCCGGCTTCCTGCTCAAGTCGGTCGAGCCGGCCGACCTGGTCACCGCCGTCCGCCACGTGGCCGCGGGTGACGGCGTGATCGCCCCGTCGCTGACCCGCCGCCTGCTGGCCACGTTCGCCGACGGCCGCCCGGCCCCGCCACCCGCGCCGGCCGCGCTCGGCGACCTGACCGCCCGCGAACGCGAGATCCTGGCCGCCCTCGGCCGCGGCCTGTCCAACGCCGACCTGGCCGCCGAGCTGTCCATCACCGAGGCCACCGCCAAGACCCACGTCTCCCGCGTCCTGGCCAAGCTCGGCTGCGCCTCCCGCGTCCAGGCCGCCATCCTGGCCAAGGAGAACGGCCTGGCCTAGAGTTCGCGGACGCCGACGGTCTGGTCCCCGCTGCGCTCGCCGGTCGGCCGGAAGCCCCGCTTCAGATAGAACTCCTCCGGGCCTCCCGCCCGCGGTTCCCAGGTGACGTACGCCCGGGTGCCGCCCCGGGCGCGGATCTCGCGGCAGACCTCCTCCACCGCGTACGTCCCGAAGCCCTTGCCCTGTTCCCCGGCCGCGATGTTCAGCCGCCACAGCCCCGACCGGCGGTCGCCCGGATCACGCTCGGGATCCCACGGGATGTCCAGGAACGCCATCACGAACCCGGCGACCCGGTCGCCGTCGTACATCAGCCGGGGCCACGCGAAGTCGCGGAACACGTACGCCTCGGCCAGCGAAGTGACGACCGGCTCGACCAGATCCTCCTGATCGGGCCGGACGCGCACGGCCAGCGCGGCCTCGTAGTTCTCCGGGGTGATCGCCTCCAGACGCATGCGGCGCACCTTAGCGGCACGGCTCCCGGCGCGACAGCCGGAAAATCGGATGCCCCGATCCGGGGCGGGAGGCAGACTTCCGGCGTGCACTCGGCGATCACCGTGACCCCCGGTCAGCTGCCCGGCCTGCTGCTTCACGTGGCGGTCGTGCGGCCGGTCTTCGTGTGGGGCGCGCCCGGCATCGGCAAGAGCTCGCTGGTGCGTGACTTCGCGGCCTCGCTCGGGCTCGACTGCGTCACCCTGGTCGGCACCCAGCTCGCGGCCGAGGACCTCATCGGGGTGCCGGAGCTCCGCGACGGGCGCAGCCGGTTCGCCCCGCCCGAGACGATCGCCCGTGACGAGCCGTACTGCCTGTTCCTCGACGAGCTCAACGCGTCCGGCCCCGACGTGCAGAAGGCGTTCTACTCGCTGATCCTCGACCGGCGCATCGGCGACTACGAGCTGCCGGCGGGCTCGATCGTGATCGGCGCCGGCAACCGCTCGAGCGACAACGCGCTCGCCCGGCCGATGGCCTCGGCCCTGGTCAACCGGCTCGTCCACGTCCACCTGCGGGCCTCGCACGGCGACTGGAGCGCGTGGGCGCAGGGCGCCGGCATCCACCCGTGGGTGACCGGATATCTGGCCGAGCGCCCCGACCATCTGTGGTCGGCGCCGCCCAAGACCGAGGAGACGTTCTCGACGCCGCGCAGCTGGCACATGCTCTCCGACGCCCTGCGGTCCTACGGTGACGACGTGGGCGAGGAGACCGTACGCCTGCTGGCCGCCGGCACGCTGAGCCCGGCCCACGCGAGCGCGTTCGGCGGCTACGTGAAGATCGTGCGCCACCGGTTCGGCCTCGACGCGATCCTGCGCGGCGACGCCGGCTGGCCGGCCCACCCCACCGACCGCGACCTGCTCTACTTCCTGGCCGAGACCTTCCGGGCCCGCCTGGTCAAGGAGCTCCCGGCCGACAAGGACCGGGCTCCGGCGGCCGTACGCCAGTTCGCCCACCGGGCCAAGGCGATGCTGGTCGAGCTGGCCGAGCTGTCGCTGGAGTGCGGCCGCCTGGTCATCGCGGCCGACCAGGACGGCGCGCCCGTGCTGCCCGCCTGGTTCCTGGTGGAGGTGAGCCGCGACCTGCCGCGCCTGGTCGCGGCGCGGGCGTGAGCCGGAGGAAGGCGGTCGAGCCCGACCCGAACACGGCCGCCTTCCTGCGGGCCTGGAAGACGCTCTCCGCGCACCCGATGTTCGCGCCCCTGACCGACGGGTGGCCGCTGCCCAGCGCCTCGGCCAAGCTGGTGGACGAGCCCGGCATCGGCTACGCGGTGGTCGGGCCGGGCGGCCTCGTCCGCGCCAACCGCACCCGCAAGCTCGACGAGCAGGGCTGGACGTGGGTGCTCGCCCACTGCCTGCTGCATCTGGGCTTCGGCCACCATGCCCTCGCCGAGTGGGACGCCGTGGCGTGTCTCGTGGTGACCCGCTTCCAGCGCTCGGTCAAGCTGGGCCGGGAGCCGTTCGCGCTGCCCGACACGCTGCCGTCGGCCGACGAGGAGCAGCTGCGCCGCAACGGGCTGGCCCCGGAGTTCACCGACTGCGGCGCCGGGTCGCCCGACCTGTCGTACGAGCCGCTGGGCCGCCACCAGGCCGACCCGCAGTGGCCGGCCCGGTTCGCGGTCGGCCTGTCGGCCGCCGCCACCGCCGCGGTCGACGTGGCCGGCGGCGCCCGTCCCGGATCGCCCCGCTCGCCCTGGCAGCGCGCGCTGAGCTGGTTCATCGGCTCGTACCCGCTGCTCGGCGCGGTCGCGGCCCGGTTCGAGCTGGTCGCCGACGCGGCCCTCGCCCGCGACTGGGACATCTCGGTCGCGGCGGTGTCGCCCGCGGCCGGCGAGATCTACGTGAACCCGCTGCGGCAGCTCGGCGAGGACGAGTGGCGTTTCGTGCTCGCCCACGAGATGCTGCACGCCGCCCTGCGCCACGGCGACCGCGCGGGCTGGCGCGAGCCGTACCTCTGGAACGTCGCCTGTGACTACGTGATCAACGGGTGGCTGGTCGAGATGGCGGTCGGCACGCTTCCGGACGGCACTTTGTACGATCCCCGCTTCGCCGGGCTGTCGGCCGAGGACGTCTACGACCGGATCGCCGGCGACCTGCGCCGCATGCGCAAGCTGGCCACGCTGCGCGGCGCCGGGAAGGGCGACATCCTGGGCGATCCCGGCTCCCGCCCCCGGGCGGTCGACCTCGACGAGTACTGCCGGCGTGCCCTGCTCAGCGGCTACGCCTATCACGAGAGCAGCGGGCGCGGGGTGCTCCCGGCCGGCCTGGTGGCCGAGATCCGCGTGCTGGAGCAGCCGCCGCTGCCGTGGGACGTGCGCCTGGCCCGCTGGTTCGACGAGCACGTACCGGCGCCGGAGTGGCAGCGCACCTACGGCCGGCCTTCGCGCCGCCAGGCCTCCACACCGGACATTCCCCGGCCCGGGCGCCACCTGCCGGACGAAGTCGTCCGCAGGTGCACGTTCGGCGTCGTCCTCGACACGTCGGGCTCGATGAACCACGAGCTCATGGGTAAGGCGCTGGGCGCGATCGCGTCGTACGCCACCGCCCGCGACGTGCCCGCCGCGCGCGTGGTCTTCTGCGACGCGGCGGCGTACGACGCCGGTTATCTGCCGGTCGAGGACATCGCCGGCCGGGTCCGGGTGCGCGGACGCGGCGGCACCGAGCTTCAGCCCGGCATCGACCTGCTGGAACGCGCCCCCGACTTCCCGCCGGAGGGCCCGATCCTCGTCATCACCGACGGCTGGTGCGACGTGCTGCGCGTGCGCCGCCCGCACGCGTACCTGATGCCGGTCGGGGCCCGCCTGCCCTTCACGCCCAAGGGCGAGGTCTTCCGGCTCACTCCTTGAGCTTGGCCGGGTCGATCGTCGTGTCCTCGTGGCGGACGTTGCGGTTGTAGAGCCAGGTGACCAGCCAGAGCACCACGCCGATGACCAGCAGGATGCCGGCCACGCGATAGTCGGCGCCGGCCCGCCCCGACAGCGGGCTGGCCAGATAGGCGCACGTGACGGCGCCGATGACCGGGATGACCGTGGGCGCCTTGAAGTGCTCGTGCTCGACCCGGTCGCGCCGCAGCACCAGCACGGCGATGTTGACGACGGTGAAGACGCAGAGCAGCAGCAGCGAGGTGGTGCCGCCGAGGGCGGCCAGGTCGGCGAACCAGATCAGGCCGAAGGCGATAGCGGTGGTGAAGAGAATGCCGACCCAGGGGGTACGCCTCGTACGGTGCACCCGGCCCAGGATCCTGGGGAGCACGCGCTCGTTCGCCATGCCGTACAGCAAGCGGCTTGCCATCAGCATGTTGATCAGCGCCGAGTTGGCCACCGCGAACATCGTGATGAAGGCGAAGATCCACAACGGGAACCCGGACGCGCCCGCCTGCACCACCTTGAGCAGCGGGGCGTCGCCCTCGCCGAGCTCCTCGGGCGCGACCAGCGCCACCGACGAGATGGAGACGAGAATGTAGATGACGCCGGTGATGCACAGCCCGGTGAGCATGACCTTCGGGAAGATGCGGACGGGATCCTTGGTCTCCTCGGCCATGTTGACGGAGTCCTCGAAGCCCACCATGGCGAAGAACGCGAGCGCGGTGGCCGCCGTGACCGAGAAGAAGGCGCTCTCCCCCTCGGCCGGGGTGAAGTCGGTCAGCCGCGACAGGTCACCGTCGCCGCCGCCCAGCGCCCACGCGCCGATCCCGATGACGATGAGCAGGCCGGACAGCTCGACGCAGGTCAGCAGCACGTTGAGCTTGACGCTCTCGCCGACGCCCCGGAAGTTGATCAGCCCGACCAGCACGATGAAGCCGAGCGCGACGGCGGTGAGGGCCGCGCCCTCCTCCCAGGACAGGTCGAACGCCTCGACGAAGTTCGACGCGAACGCCTTCGAGGCGCTGGACGCGCTGGTGAGCCCCGAGCACATCACCGCGAAGGTGACGATGAAGGTCAGGAAGTGGATGCCGAACGCCTTGTGCGTGTAGAGCGCGGCGCCGGCCGCCCGCGGATATTTCGTCACCAGCTCCAGATAGCTGAAGGCGGTGAGCAGCGCGACGAGGAACGCGACGAGGAACGGCAGCCACACCGCCCCGCCGACCTCGGACGCGACGCGCCCGGTGAGCGCGTAGACGCCCGTGCCGAGGATGTCGCCGACCACGAAGAGCAGGAGAAGGCCGGGACCCATGACCCGCTTGAGGGAGGGCTGTTCCGTCGTTACCGCATCCGCCATTCACCGAGGGTCATACATATCGCACGTTCTGTCGAGTCATGACTATCGACGCGTCGCGATCGTCTGGGTACCGTCGCCCTCATGCGCATCGTGGTAGCCGCGAAACCCGAAGCCGACACCCCCTGGGTCGCCGACGCCGTGATCGGCCTGGCCAAACAGACCGGCGCCACGGTGGCCGTCGTGGCCGCGGACGGTGTCGAGCTGGAACGCCTGGCCGCCGTCCCCCGAAGCGTCTTCGCCGACAAGGCGTACCAGTCCGCCTCGGCACTGGCCGCCCGCTTGGCCGACGCGGGCGTCGAGGCCAGCGTGACGGTGGTGCCGGGCCGCCCCGTGCCGGCCCTCATCGAGTTCGCCGACCAGCAGCGGGCCGACCTGATCGTGGCCGGTTCGAGCAGCCGCCCCACGGTCGCCGAGCGCCTGATGGGCAGCGTCCCCCTCGACCTGATCAAACATTCCACCCGCCCGGTCCTGCTGGTCACCCACCCGCAGCACCGACCGTGAGCCTCCGCTAGCGGGGAGCCGGCAACCCGAGCCCGATCGCCGCCTCGAAACGTTCCCAGGCGGCCGCGGTGAACGGGTGCACCGCGTCGAGGACCAGCCCGGCCACCTGCCGCGCCTCGTCCCGCGTGTGCTCGGCCTCGGCCGCGGTGATCCACCCATACCCGACGGCGTCGTCCAGCTCGTCGTCATCGGCGACCCCCACGACCCGGCCGTTGCGGCGGAGCCGGGGCCGGGAATCGCCGCCTTCCGGCGTGCCGTCGTCGCCCGGCACGTGCCAGAGGTCGAGCTCGAGATCGACGAAGCCCCACTCGTCCCCGCCGCGCGTCACGGGCCGCGACAGATCAATGGTGATCGCGGTCGAGGGCACGCGCCGCCACGCGGCGAACCAGCCACCTCGATGCGGCGCGAAGTAGAGGACGGCACAGCCCGGCTCTTCGGTGACACCGGAGTAGCAGGTGGCCTCCCGCCCATCGGCCCATCGCCCCGTGTAGAGGGTGCCTTCGGGGTGGAAGAGCCAGGAGCCGGTCTCGTCGTCACCGAGGTGATAGGTGAGCCAGCTCCCCCGGTCGCCGTTGAGCTTCCGCTTGACGACCCGCACGACGCGGGGCACCGGCCGGGTCACCGTGAATCGCCGCCCGCGAGCCGTCCGGCCGCGCCCGGCCGGTCGAACTGAAAACTGATCGCGGGCGGCATCGGCTCGTACGACGCCCCGATCGCCTTCGGATCGGTGTACATGGCGGGAACCTCGTCGTCCGGGTCGTACAGATACGAGCAGCCGCCATGGGTCTCCACCGGCTTGACCTCGGGCACCCCCGTTGCCTCGGCCGGGCGATCCTGGACCGTCAGGAGCGGAACAGGTTGCGGGGTACCGGGCGGGCCGGTACCCCGGTCCTTGGGGCGGAATCCGGCGTACGGCCGCCCCCGTGCAGAGACGAGCCCGGATTGTCCGAAGTCCACCGGCGGCCCGGCTGGGCGGCCGACGACGACGAGCGGCGCTGACGGCGCGGCTTGGGCACCACCTCGATGCGCGGCTCGAGATGCGGGTCGAGCTGATCGGCCGACGACACGACGACCACGGCGGCCAGCCCCTCGGCGAGCATGCGGGCGGCGGCGTCCCAGTCACCCTGGATGAGGCCGACCACGTTGTACCGGCGGGCGGCGCAGTGCTCGAGACAACGGCTCGCGCTCACGCCGTAGTTCTCCGGCCGCACGTAAATCACCGCGTTCACCACTGACCGACCCCTTCGCGTCCCCCACACCCCTCGAGCGAGATCACTCAATCGCGCCAGTCACGTTCTGCATATCGTCTGTTATGGATAGGTGACCGGACTGATCCACCCGCATCGACCGCGATCGGTCGCAACCACACCGTCCGGACGGGTAATTTCGCCGGTTACTATTGCCTTCAAGCATCTATCCCGGAAGACTGCCGCGCCCCACTTCCGGGCCCCTCGAAGCCCCCGTCGACGGCCTGTCGGGTTCCTGACTCCAGGGTCTGCTTGATCTCGGCGATGCCCCGCTCGACGACTCCGCGCACGAGGCCGGCCATGGCGTGCGGCAGCACGTCGGTCACCCAGACCAGGCGCGCACGCCCACCCTCGTCGACCACCTGGAACGACGCGTGGTGAAAAGCCTACGACCGCCGAACGGACCTAGCCGGACTCGGCGTCCCACCAGCGCGGCGGATCGATGACGGGCAGGCCAGGGCTGGCGAAGACGAACGGCACGCCGAACCGGGCGGCGACGGCCCGGCCCTGGACGGTCGCCTGCTGGGCCTCGGGCCAGGGTGGGGCCTGACCGTTGAAGAGGCGGATGTCGCCGCCTCCGTCGTGGATCGTCAGGAGCACCTCGTCGAAGGCCGGATGGCGCCGGCCGGGCCGGCGGACCACCGCCACCATGGGGACATGCCAGCCCTGGGTGTCGCCGTCCCAGTAGGCCTCGATCGCGGCGATCGGGTCGGTGATGGCGGCCGCCTTCGCGATCAGCTGCTCGGTGGTCGGTGGCGGCGGCTTGGGTGCGACGCGACCCAGGCGGTCGAGTTCCTGTTGGCGCTGGTGCAGGAAGTCCTGCGTCTCGTAGATGCCCGGCGGCGGTCGCAACCCGCCGTCGCGGCGGATCAGCACGAGGGCGGCGAACAGGCTGCGCGCGCACAGCAGCTCGTCGACGCGGGCGCGCAGGTCCGCGGTGAGTCTGTCGGCGAGAGACATCAGGAGAAGCGGTAGCGGGTCTGCGTGTAGGGCTCGCCCTTGCCGAAAGCCAGCACCTTGGCCAGGACGAGGGCGAAGACCATCGCCTCATTGCCCTCGTCGCCGACGAACCCGCCGTCTGACGGGTGGAAGTCCCAGCCGTGGCGGGATTTCCACAAGGCGGCCAGAGCCGTCAAGCGGTCGGCGTCCGTGACCCGGGTGGCGGTGCCCTCGACGATGACGTCCAGGCCGTCGTCGGCCTGGGGTGTGCCGGTCGTCATGGCGCACTGCGGGTTCCGCGCCAAGTTCTTCGCCTTCTGTTCGGTGGCGCCCGTGCAGAAGTGGAGGGCTCCCTCGTGCCACACGGCCGGCAACGGTGTCACATGTGGACGGCCGTCGGGGCGTACGGTGGCCAGCCAGGAGATCTTGGCCGTTGTCAGCGTCTGCTCCACGTCGGGCCAGGGGCGCGGCGTGGCTCCCGGTGAGCTGAAACGCGGGTCGAGCTCGGCGGTCGGCTGCTCGCTCATGCAGCGCATGGTAGCCCTCGGTGCTGCGGGAGGGCGGTGGCCTCGGCAACGACCCGCCCGTCCACCCGCAGCACGCTCGAGGTCCGGCGGCGGCAGAGTTCAAATCTACGCGCCCCGTGTTACAAAAAGCGCCATGACCTTCTCGATCGTTGCCCGCTCGGCCGACGGCACGGCCCTCGGCGTGGCCGTGGCCAGCAAGTTTCTCGGGGTGGGGGCGGCTGTTCCGGCCGCGCTGGCCGATGTCGGCGCGGTGGCCACGCAGTCGTACGCCAATCTCGCCTATCGGCCGCAAGCCCTCGCTCTCATGGGCACGGGGGTGGCCGCCACCGAGACGGTCAAGGCGCTGATCGCGGGGGACGCCGGGCCGATCGCGCATCGGCAGGTCGGCGTGGTCGGGCCGGAGGGGCCGGGCGCGACGTTCACGGGCGGGGAATGCCATCCGTGGGCGGGCGGTGTGGCCGGCGACGGCTACGCGATCCAGGGCAACATGCTCGCCGGGCCGCAGGTCGTCGCGGCCGTGGAAGAGAAGTGGATCACGGGAGGGTCCAAGTTCCAGTACCGGCTCCTGCACGCTCTCCGAGCGGGCGACGACGCCGGTGGGGACCGCCGCGGACGGCAGAGCGCCGCCCTCTACGTCGTGGCCAAGGGCATGGGCTACGGCGGTACCAGCGACGTCCTGGTCGACCTGCGCGTCGACGACCATCCGGACCCGGTCGGCGAGCTGGCCCGGCTGCTCGACCTGCACACGCTCTACTTCGAGCGGCCCGACCCGGCGACGCTGATCCCGCTGACCGGGGAGATCGCGGTGGAGGTGCGGACGCTTCTCAAGGAGAAGGGCTACGACGACCTCGACAGCTGGGCCGGTGTCGAGAACCTGGAGGAGCGCCTCGTCGACGGCAGCATCGACCCGCTGGTCCTCGAAATCCTACGAAAAGGATAGGGCGGGCACGGTGCAGAGCGCCGCCAGCGACGAGACGAGCGCGGCCGGATCGGCGTTGGCGGCCAGGGTCCGTACGGCCGCGGGGTCCAGCGGCGGCACCGACACGTGGGAGATCAGGGGGTGGTAGGGCCGGCGGTCCTCCTCCCCCGCTCCGAAGAGCACCTCGCCCATCTTCTCCCCCGGCCGCAGCCCGGTGTAGACGATGTCGACCGGGGCTGGCGCCAGCTCGACCATCTGCCGGGCCACGTCGGCGATGCGTACCGGATCGCCCATCTGCAGGACCAGCGCCTCGCCGCCGTGACCGATCGCGGCCGCCTGGATGACCAGGTGGACCGCCTCCTGGATGGTCATGAAGTAGCGGGTCACGTCGGGGTGGGTGACAGTGATCGGGCCGCCGTCGGCGATCTGCGCGGTGAACCGGTCGAACACCGAGCCGCGGCTGCCGAGCACGTTGCCGAACCGGACGCTCAGGAACGTTCCTGACCTCTGCGCCGCCACGTGGGCGGTGAGCCTCTCGGTGATCCGCTTGCAGTAGCCGAGGACGCTGGCCGGGTCGGCCGCCTTGTCGGTGGAAATGTTGACGAAGCGCTCGACCGACCGGGACGCCTCCAGCACGGCCAGGGTGCCCCAGATGTTGGTCTTCACCGCCTCGCCCGGATAGCGCTCCAGCAACGGCAGGTGCTTGAGCGCGGCCGCGTGGAAGACCACCTCGGGCTTGCGCTCGGCGAAGATGGCCCGGATCCGGTCGACGTCGCGCAGCGAGGCCAGGATGACCGCCGGGTCGCTGAGCGTGGCCCGCGGGTCGAGGGAGAGCTGCACCGCCTGCAGGGCGCTCTCGTCGCGGTCGAGCATCATCAGCTCGGCCGGGGAGAACCGGTTGATCTGCCGGCACAGCTCGGAACCGATCGACCCGCCGGCGCCGGTCACCAGCACCCGTTTGCCGGTCAGATAGCCGGCGATGGCCTCCAGGTCGGTCTCGATCTGCACCCGGCCCAGCAGGTCGGTCACCCGCACCTCGCGCAGGTCGCGCACGCCGATCTCGTGGTCGAGCAGCTCGCTCATGGCCGGGACGACCAGGAAGCGGACGCCGGCCGCGTCGGCCAGCGCGCGGATCTCCCGGACCAGCTGGGCGCCGGCGTTGGAGACCGCGAAGACGACAGTCGTGGCCCCGGTGCGCGCGACCGCCGAGGCCAGGGCGGTGCGGTCGCCCAGCACGGGCACGCCCGCCACCCGCGTCCGCCGCTTGCGGGGGTCGTCGTCGAGGACGCCGACCGGCACATATCGGCTGCGGGGGTCGAAGTGCATGCTGTGCAGCAGGTCGCGGGCCGCGGCGCCGCCGCCGAACAGCAGGGCGCGCGTCTTGAGCCCGGCCGAGGGCCGGGAGCGCCACCGCTCGTACCGGGTGGCGAGCATGTAGAGCAGATTCTCCCCGCCGGTCACAGAAGCACCCTAAGGCGGCACGAGGGGACGCCGCGCAAGTTCCGAATAATGCTTCGCGTTAACGACCGGCGACTTAGATTCACAAGAGTGGAACTGCGTGACTACCTCCGGGTAGCGAGACGGCAGTGGTGGGTGGTCGCTCTCACCGTTCTCGCCGCGATGGGGGTCGCTTCCGCGTACACCGAGGTCACCAAGCCCCTGTACGCCTCGACCGTGCAGTTCTTCGTCGCCACCGGAAACGTGGAAGGATCGAGCGCGCTTGAGGGATCGATGTTCGCGACGAACCGCCTGAAGACCTATGAGGCGGTTCTCACCGGCGAACGTCTGGCCAAGCTGATCGCGGTGAACGACGACACCGATCTGAGCGCCGCGGAGATCCAGGAACGGATCAAGGTCGTCACCGACTCGGCCACGGTACTGATCGATGTCTCGGTGGAGGACGCCGTTCCGGAGCGGGCGCAACTGATCGCGGAGGAATTGACGGTGCAGTTCCCGGCCCTGGTGAAGAACCTCGAGATGCCCGACACCGGCGCGACCAAGACCCCGGCCGCGATGATCGAGATCATGGTGCCGCCGAAGCTCGGTGACAACCCGGTGGTGCCCCGCCCGATGCACAACCTCGCGCTCGGTGTGGCCATGGGCGTGCTGGTCGGCACCGCCCTGGGTGTCGCCCGCGAGATCGCCGACACCTCGGTGCGCACCCCGGACAAGCTGCGCCAGCTGACCGGGGCGCCCGTGCTGGCCTGCATCCCGGTCGACCGCAAGGCGGCACGGCGGCGCGGCGGTGGCCCGTTCCTGTCCGGCCGCGACTCGAAGCGGGCCGAGGCGCTGCGCCAGCTGCGCACCTCGGTGCAGTTCGCGAACCGGGACCGGCCGGTGAAGACCCTGGCCGTGACGAGCGCGGTCGGCGGCGAGGGCCGCTCGGCCACCGCGTGCGGGCTGGCCATCCTGTTCGCCGAGGCCGGGCAGCAGGTGCTGATCGTCGACGCCGAGCTGCGCCGGCCGCGGCTGGCCGCCTTCCTGGGCCGTGAGGGCTCGGCCGGGCTGACCACGGTGCTGGTCGGCGCGGCCTCGCTCGACCAGGTGCTCCAGCCGTGGGGCGCCGGCCTGTGGCTGCTGTCCAGCGGTCATCCGCCGCCCAACCCGAGCGAGCTGCTCGGCTCGCAGCGCATGGGCGATCTCCTGGACGAGCTGCGGGCCCGCTTCGACCTGGTCATCCTGGACTCGCCGCCGCTGCTGCCGGTGGCCGACGGGGCCGTGGTCGCGGCCCGGGCCGACGGGGCGCTTCTGCTCGTACGCTCCCGCAAGACCACGAGCGCCCAGGTCACCGGCGCGGTCCGCGCGCTCAAGCAGGTCGACGCCCGCGTGCTCGGCTGCGTCTTCACGATGGTCAAGACCCGGCAGGCCTGCTATGTCTGACAACACCGCGCCGGGCAGCTTCCAGACCGAGGCCGAGAAGCGGGTGCCGGCCAGGATCGCCGAGGTCTTCGAGAACAGCCCGGACGACCTGCCGACCAGGCTGGCCACCATGGCCCGGTACGCCCGCCGGGCCCAGGTCACCCGCTTCGCCGCGCTCTACGAGCTGTTCAAGCTGACCCTGCCGGTCAAGGGCTCGATCGTCGAGTGCGGCGTCTTCCGGGGCGCCAGCTTCATGACGTTCGCCCAGCTCAGCGCGGCCCTGGAGCCGACCAACCTGACCCGGCGGCTGTACGGGTTCGACTCGTTCGGCGGCTTCCCGTCGGTGTCGGCCGATGATCGGCCGGAAGAGACCGGCGCGCGGGCGGGCGCTCTGGCCGCCGACAGCTACGACGAGCTGACGCGGCTGCTGGAGATCTACGACACCGACCGTTTCCTCGGGCATCTGCCCAAGGCGCGGCTGATCCGCGGCGACGTCACCGAGACCATCCCCGCGTTCGTCGCCGATCACCAGCATCTGGTCGTGAGCCTTCTCTTCCTCGACCTCGACCTGTACGAGCCCACGCGCACCGCCCTGAAGCACTTCCTGCCCCGGATGCCCAAGGGCGCGGTCCTCGCCTTCGACGAGCTGGACAACCCGCTCTGGCCGGGCGAGACCAAGGCCGCCCTGGACGAGGTCGGCCTGAACCGCCTGGAGCTGCGGCGGTTCGACTTCGACCCGTACATCGGATACGCGGTCCTATGACGAGCGCCGACCTCGCCCGCGCCGTCCGCCAGCACGTGCTGCGGATGACCAACTCGGGCCGCAGCTCGCACGTCGGCTCGGCGCTGTCCTGCGCCGACCTGCTGGCCGTGCTCTACGCCGAGGTCCTCGCCATCGACCCGGCCCATCCGGACACGCCCGACCGCGACCGCTTCATCATGAGCAAGGGCCACGCCGGGGCCGCCCTCTACGCCGTGCTGGCCGAGAGCGGATTCTTCGACACGCGGCTGCTGGCCCAGCACTACCGCAACGGCTCGTTCCTGTCCGGGCACGTCAGCCACGTCGGCATCCCCGGCGTCGAGTTCTCCACCGGCTCGCTCGGTCACGGCCTCCCGGTCGGCGCCGGCCTCGCCTGGCAGGCCCGGCGGACCGGCAAGACCTGGATGACGTACGTCCTGCTGGGCGACGGCGAGTGCGACGAGGGCAGCGTCTGGGAGTCGGCCATGTTCGCCGCCCACCACCGCCTCACCAACCTGGTCGCCCTCGTCGACTGGAACGGCCTGCAGTCGATGGCCACCACCGAGGAGACCCTGGCCCTGGAGCCGTTCGCCGACAAGTGGCGCTCGTTCGGCTGGGAGGTCGCCGAGATCGACGGCCACGACCACGACCAGATCCGCGCGGCCGTCCGGCCCGGCGGCGAGCGGCCCAAGGTGGTGCTGGCCCGCACGGTCAAGGGCAAGGGCGTCTCCTTCATGGAGAACCAGGTGCTCTGGCACTACCGGCCCCCGGACGACCTGGAGCTGGCCGGCGCGATGAGTGAGGTGGCGCCGTGAGGAGCCGCTTCTTCGACGACCTGCTGACCGCGGCCGAGGCCGACCAGGACATCGTCTTCGTCACCGGCGACATCGGCTTCGGCGTGGTCGACGAGTTCCAGCGCACCTGCCCGGGCCAGTTCGTCAACGCCGGCGTGGCCGAGCAGAACATGACCGGCCTCGCCGCCGGCATCGCGCTGGCCGGTGCGCGCGTGTTCACGTACTCCATAGCGAATTTCCCGACCTTGAGGTGTCTGGAGCAAATCCGCAACGACGTCGCCTATCACCACGCCGACGTGATCGTGGTGGCCGTCGGCGGCGGGCTGTCCTACGGGGCGCTGGGCATGTCGCACCACGCCACCGAGGATCTGGCCATCATGCGGGCCATACCGGGGCTGGCCGTGGCCGCGCCGGGCGACGCGGCCGAGACCAGCGCGGTGATGGCCGACCTGGTGGCCAACGGCGGACCGGCGTACCTCAGGTTGGGAAAGGCGGGCGAGCCGATCGTGCACCGCGCGCCGATCCAGCTCTGCCGCGGCGAGTCGATCGCGCTGCGGACCGGCGGCGACATCGTCCTGTTCAGCACCGGCGCCATCCTCGAATCGGCCCTGCGGGCCGCCGACCTGCTGGCCCAAGCGGGTGTACGGGCCGACGTGCGCTCGTTCCCGTGGCTCGATCCGCTCGATCTGGTGGCGATCAACGACGCCGCCCACCGCTACCCCACCATCGTCACCGTCGAGGAGCACTCGGTCATCGGCGGGCTGGGCAGCGCCGTGGCCGAGATCCTGGCCGAGATGCCGCACTCGGCCTCGCTGATCCGGGTGGCGCTGCCGCCCCGGTTCTCCTCGCTCGTCGGCGATCAGGACTATCTGCGCGGGGCGCACGGCCTCGACCCCGCCTCGATCACCCACCGGGTGCTGGAACAGATGGAGGTCAACCGTGGACTGGCGAGTCAGGTTCGTTGACTATCCCGAGCAGTGGCGCCGTCAGCGCGACGGCCTGCTGCCGGTCATCGAGGACACCATCGCGCGCGGCGACCTCATGCTGCGGCACCAGCTGGCCGACTTCGAGCGGCATCTGGCGTCGTTCAACGGCTCGGCCCGCGCGGTCGGGGTGAGCAACTGCACCGACGGGCTGCGGCTGCTGGCCCACGCCCTCGACGTCGGGCCGGGCGACGAGATCGTCACCGTGGCCCACACCTTCGTGGCCACGATGTCGCCGTTCGTGCTGCGCGGCGCGAAACCGGTGCTGGTCGACATCGGCGAGGACCATCTGATGGACACGTCCCTGCTGGCCGGCGCGGTCACGCCGCGAACAAAAGTGATCATCCCGGTGCACCTCAACGGCCGCACGGTCGACATGGCCGCCGTGCAGAAGGCGGCCGACGAGGTCGGTGCGGTGGTGATCGAGGACGCGGCGCAGGCGCTCGGCGCGCGGTTCGACGGGCGCACATCGGGCACGTTTGGCTGGGCCAGCACGTATTCGTTCTATCCGGCCAAGATGCTGGGGGCGATGGGCGACGCGGGCGCGGTGCTGACCGATGACGAGGCCCTGGCCGACCGGCTGCTGGCGCTGCGTGATCACGGGCGGGTGGAGAAGGCGTCACTCGACGGCTGGGGGTACAACTGCCGCCTCGACAACCTCCAGGCGGCCATTCTGGACTGGCGGCTGGCCCGCCTGCCGAGCTGGATCGAGCGGCGGCGGGAGATCGCACGTCTCTATACCGCCGGTCTCAAGGACGTGCCGGAGATCGCGATCCCTGTGGGGCCGGACGACGACCCGCGCCGGCACGACGTCTACCAGAACTACCCGATCACCTGCGCGTCTCGGGACCGCCTCGTGGAACATCTGCGCGGCGACGGGATCGAGACGCTGATCTCGTGGCCGATCCCGTTGCACAAGCAGAAGGGTCTCGGCCTCGACCACTGGAAGCTTCCCCGCACCGAGAAGCTCTGCGACGAGGTCCTCTCCCTGCCGATGCAGGTCGAACTCACCGACGACCAGGTCGAATACGTGGCGGCCAGCGTGCGAAAGTTCTTCGGCCGATGAACGCGCCCCTGGTCAGCGTCGTCGTCCCGTGCTGGAACGAGCGGGACTTCATCGAGGGCTTTCTCACCTCGGTCGCCGAGTTCGACTACCCCGCCGACCGTCTCGAGGTCCTTGTCGTCGACGGGATGAGCGACGACGGGACGCGTGATGTCCTGAAAAATACAGACAATGTGACCCTGGTCGACAATCCGGGGCGCAGCAAACCGGTGGCGCTCAACCTGGGCATCAGACAGGCGCGCGGCGACATCATCGTCCGCCTCGACGTCCACGCCGACTACCCGCCCGACTATCTGTCCAAGTGTGTCCAGGGGCTGGTGGACAATCCGGACGCCGACAACGTGGGCGGCGTCCGGCGCTCCGAGGCCCGCGACGACAGCCTGATCGGCCGGGCCATCGCCCTGTCCACGACCGACGCGTTCGGCGCCGGCAACACGAAATACCGCGTCGGCGCCCGCGAGCCGCAATGGGTCGACACCGTCTTCGGCGGCTGCTACCGCCGCGAGGTCTTCGACCACATCGGCTACTTCGACGAAGCACTTACCCGGGCCCAGGACCGCGAGTTCAACCAGCGCCTGCGCGCCTCCGGCGGCAAGATCCTGCTGCTGCCCGACATCACCTGCACCTACTACGCCCGCTCCGACTACCGCGAGTTCTGCTCGTGGATGTTCGAGGGCGGTTATTGGCCGTTCCGCGCCAGCCGCGCCGTCGGCCGCTGGATCGGCGCCTGGCGCAACGTGGTCCCGCTGGGTTTCGTGCTCGCCGCCTCCGGCGGCCTCGCCCTCTCCCCCGTCTCCCGCACGGTCCGGCGTCTCACTTTCGGCCTGTTGAGTACGTACGGAGCCGCCGCCCTCTACTCGGCGGCTCGCGTGGCCCGCCGGCACCGGGACCCGCGCCTGCTGATCGTCATGCCGATCGTCTTCGCCACCACGCACGTCGTCTACGGCGCCGGCTCCGTGTGGGGCATCCTCGACCCGGCCGGCCGCCGATGAGCGACTTCCTCTTCTACCGCGGGCGGGTGGCGCTGCACGCGATCCTGCGCGGCCTCGGCGTCTCACCCGGCGACGAGGTCATCGTGCAGGCCTACACCTGCGCCGCCGTCATCGAGCCACTGCAAAGGCTTCAAGCGGTTCCCGTGTACGTCGACATCGACCGCGCGACGTACACCATGAACCTCGATCTCCTGGCCGACGCGATCACCGACCGGACCCGGGCCATCGTCGTCCAGCACACCTTCGGCACCCCGGTCGACCTCGAACGGGTGCTGTCGATCGCCGGTGACCTGCCGGTCGTCGAGGACTGCGCACACCTCACCGAGCCGGCCGAGCGCGGCCCGGTGGGCGCGACCGGGGTGGCCGCCTTCTACTCGTACGAGTGGGGCAAGCCGGTCGTGGCCGGGGTCGGCGGCAAGGCGGTCGTCAACGACGAGCGGCTGGCCGCGACGATGGCCGAGCAGTACGAGGCGTACACGCCACCGCCGTCACGCCGCGAAGCGGTGATGACCGCGCAGTTCCTGGCCCATCGGATGGCGACCGGACTCGGCGTGACCTGGCGGCTGCGCGCCCTGTACCGGCGGTTGTCGAAGCTCGGCCTGGTCGTCGGCTCGTACGCCGCCGACGTGGCGGCCAGTCCCGAGTACGACTGGCGGATGACCCGGTCGGTGCGGCGGCGCCTGCCCAGGCGTACGGCCGAAGCGCGCAAGGCGATCACCCGCCGGACCACCGTGGCCGCCCGCTACCGGGCGGGCGTGACCAGGCTCGGCTTCGACGTGCCCACGCCACTGATGCCGCCGCTGCGCGTGCCGGTCGCCGTGGCCGACAAGCGCGGCCTGCTCGACGCGGCGGCCCGCAAGAGGCTGGAGGTGGGCGACTGGTTCGCCACGCCGGTCCACCCGCTGACCGGCGAGGCCCTGGAGGCCGCCGGATATCGGCCCGGCTCCTGCCCGAACGCCGAGTGGGCGGCCGAGCACGTGGTCAGCTTCCCGGTGCGGGCCGATGTCGACCCGCACGACGTGGAGTGCGGCATCGACCTGCTGGGCGCGATCGCCGGCACGCCCAGCACGGAGGACGGCCCGCGCATCCTGGCCGGCCCGTTCAGCGACGCGCAGATACGCGCCGTGGCCGAGATGCACGCCACGGAGGTGGCACACGGCTTCCTGTCGTCACTGGGCGTTCCGGCGCTCGAGGTGCTCTACCGTCACGTCGCCGCCAGCCGGCACTGCGCCCTGTTCCTGGCCGTCGACGGCGGGCGCCCGGTCGGCTACATCTGCGGCAGCCTCGACACCTCGGCGCTGGTGCGCGAGTTCGTCCGCCGGCGCTGGTGGGTGGCCGCGCCCGCGCTGCTGCCGCGGCTGCTCCGCCCCGGCCGGATCTTCCGCGCCATCGAGACCCTGCGCTACGCACAGTCCGACGGCGACCTGCCCAAGGCCGAGGTGATCAACTTCGTGGTCCGCCCGCCCGCGCGCGGCGCCGGGCTCGCCCCGCAACTGTTCGAGCGGCTCATGCAGTGGTTCTCCGAGCACGGCGAGACCGCGGTCAAGATGGTCACCGGCGAGCAGCAGCGCCGCGCGCACGGCTTCTACCGCAAGGTCGGCGCCGAGCTGCACGGCCACACCTCGATCCACAGCGGCACGGCCTCGCGCGTCTACCTGTACCGCACCGCCCTACGGGAACAAAACCCGCAAACCACACCTTAGGGGTACGCCTCGCCGATACGCTGACGTCGAGGGGGAGCCATGGAGCTGGCCAAACGCGTCATCGACATCGCCGGGGCGGCCGGGATCCTGCTGGCCACCGCGCCGCTGAGCGCCTACGCCGCCTGGCGCATCAAGCGCGAGGACGGCGGCCCGCTGCTGTACCGCGGCGAGCGGATCGGCCGGCACGGCAAGCCGTTCGCCATGCTCAAGTTCCGCAGCATGGTCCTCGACGCCGAGCGCCTGGGCGGCCCGTCGACCGCCGACGACGACCCGAGGCTGACCGCGACCGGCCGCATGCTGCGCCGCTACAAGCTCGACGAGCTCCCCCAGTTCCTCAACGTGCTCAAGGGCGAGATGAGCCTGGTCGGGCCGCGCCCCCAGGTCGCCTCGGACGTGCGCCGCTACACCGACCGGGATCGCCTGCTGCTGAGCGTGCGCCCCGGCATCACCGACTGGGCGTCGATCGTCTTCCGCGACGAGGGCGCCATCCTGGCCGGAAAGCCCGACCCCGACGCGGCGTACGACGAGCTGATCCGCCCCCGCAAGATCGCCCTGGGCCTGGCCTACGTCGAGAACCACTCGTTGCGTACGGACCTGACGATCCTCGCCCTCACCGCCCTGGCCATCGCCGGCGTCTCGCGGGTCGACAAGATGATCCCCGCGGTCTCCGCGTCTCCCGGCTCCTCCCCGGCCGCGAGCCCCAGCCCCTCCTCTTCTGGTCCCGCGCTTGCCTGAGGCCCTTCACCCGCAGGTCCCTCGCGCGCCCGGCGCCCTCCGTTCGCTCGTGCGGAGCGTCCCCGCCGTGGTCCGGCGGGACTACGTCTCGTCCACCGCCATCCACTGGCTCACCCTGGCCTCGGGCCTGCTGCTGTTCCACCTGGTGGCCCGCCGGGCCGGCCCCGCCGGCTTCGCGTACTACCAGGTGGCCCGCGGCGTGGTGGCCACCCTGCAGCCGTTCGCCCTGCTCGGCCTGGTGCCGGCCCTGCACCGCTACCTGCCCCGGGCCGGCGAGGGCGCCCGCATGCTGGCGAGACAGTCGTTCCTCACCCAGCTCGTCCTGATGGACCTGATCGGCCTGCTGGGCCTGGTGCTGGCCGACGACCTGGGCCGCTTGCTGGGCATCCCCGGCGGCGCGACGTCGGTCCGCGCCGTCATCATCCTGCTCGCCGGCAACTGCCTCTGCGTGGTCGCGGTGGCCGCCCTGCGCGGCTGCGGCCAGGTCACCGCGGCCAACCTGGCCTGGCTCCTGGGCCTGGGCATTCTGCCGGTGGCGGCGTTCGCCCTGACCGACCGCATGGAGCTCTTCCTGGCCCTCCAGGGCATCGCCATGATCATCATCGCGGTGGCCGCCATAGCCGTGGCGGGCATCTCCCGTCCGCAGGAGACCCGCCCGCCGACATTCCGCACGGTCGTCACCTTCGGCCTGCGCCGAGCCCCCGGCGACATAGCCCTGCCGGCCCTGTTCTCGTTCCCGACGTTCTACGCCGCCGCGGCCGCCGCCCCCGGCGACCCCGACGCGGGCTACGTGGGCTTCGTGACCTCGGCCATCACTTTGATCTGCGCCTTGTTCGGCATGCTGACCCCGGTGCTGCTCCCCCGCTTGAGCGGCGCCTTCCACACCACAGGCGTGGGAGCCGAGCTGGGCCGGGGCCTGAAGGCCTTGCCGGTGGTGGCGGCCGCCTTGACCACACCGGTGACCGGCTTGCTGTTCCTGGCCGCACCGGCGATCGTCCACAACTTCCTGGGCCTGGACTTCACCGAGGCCATCCCCGCCCTGCGCCTGGGCTTGCCCGCGGCCATCCCGTTCGCCGTCTTCTACGCGGCCCGCCCGACTTTGGACGCCCTGGCCGACTCCCCCGTCGTGAGCCGCTTGTTGCTGGCCTGCCTGGCCCTGCAGATCGTGGCCACGCTCGCCTTGGGCGCCCTGCTGCCACCCGCGACCGCGGCGCTGGCCGGCCTGACCATCGGCGCCCTGGCCCTCGGGGCGTCGTCCTACGTGGCGCTCTTGCACACCATCCCCGCGCCCAGGCTCCCCGCCTCTTGAGGTTCGCAGCAACGGAACCCTGACCCCCCTCGCGCGGGCACCTCTCCCTCGCGGGCGGAGCCGCACCGTCACCGGCGAGCGCCGCCGATGGGCCCTGCACGAGTCGCACCATTCGCAGGATTGTGTTGTCCGTGAATGCGGCATTCATCCGCACCCATTCGCTTTCTCCCGTACCCGGCGCCATGGCCTTGTACGGAGTCGAACACATACCGTAGTCAAGAGAAAGCCCGATGGCCCTTTTGCCGGAGGTCAAAGTGATTGTCCTCCGCATAGCTCCAGTGATCCGGTCCAACGTCCCTTCGCGCACCGGCCTCGGCGGGTGAGGGGATGCTCATCGAGGGGGCGGCACTCGCGGCAGTGATCGCCGCGGTGTCCCGGCCCGTTCAGAACGTCATCATCGCCCATATGGCGCTACGGGGCGCCGCGCCCGAGGACCGCCCCGCGATCATCGAGGCCCTGGCGAGGACCCGGCAGTTCGGGGTGTGGTCGAAGCCTCGATGGCCGCAAGCGCGGAGACGCCGCGCCGTCGCTTTGCGGTCTCCGGCCCCCGATCCGGTTGAGCCGGAAGCCGAATGACGAGGGCTCGCCTACGCTTCCGTGATGCGAATCGAGTTGGTGGCCCTGGTTGTCGACGACTACGACTCGGCTATCGAGTTCTTCGTCGGGGTGCTGGGGTTCGAGCTTGTCGAGGACTCACCGTCGCTCACCAACGACGGCCGGCCGAAGCGGTGGGTCGTCGTCCGGCCGCCGGGGGCTCAGACCGGGCTGCTGCTCGCTCAGGCCGACGGGGAGCGGCAACGCGGCGTCGTCGGTGATCAGGTGGCGGGGCGGGTCGGGTTCTTTCTGCGGGTCGACGACTTCGAGGCCTCCTATCGGCGGATGCGCGAGGCCGGGGTCACCTTCGTCGGGGAGCCGCGCGACGAGGCGTACGGACGGGTTGTGGTTTTCGAGGATGTCGCCGGGAACCGGTGGGATCTGCTTGGCTAGTAAGGTCGGCGGGCATGGCGGCTCGCATCGACTTGACCTTTGACACTCGGGACGCTGTGCGGCTGGCCGCGTTCTGGAAACTCGCGCTCGGCTATGAGGACGAGCCGCCGCCCGCGCCCTTCGCGACCCGTGACGAGTGGGTGGCCTCCTTCGGTGAGGACGAGGCCGACAGCGAGGGCGGTGGGGCCTGGCTGCGCGACCCGGACGGGGTGGGGCCGCGGCTCGTGCTGCTCGACGTTCCGGAGCCGAAAGTGGCCAAGAACCGGCTGCACATCGATGTTCGGACCGGGAACTGGGACGGTGTGCTGGCCAAGGCCGACGAGCTTGTCGCGGCCGGTGGCAGCGTGTCGGTGGTCTTCGACGGGCACCACGTGGTGATGGCCGATCCGGAGGGCAACGAGTTCTGTATCGCGATCTGACTGACCCGGGGCCCGGGGCGGCCTAGCCTCGAAGGTGATGACCAGGGTGCGGCCCAGTGTGGTGCTGGTGGGCGCCGCGTTCGTGGCCACCCTGGCCGGGCACTTCACGCTGGAGCGGATCGGGCTCAGCATTCCCGTGCTCAACGACGTGCGGGTGCTGCTCTTCACCGCCGTCGTGCTCAGCTTTCTGCTCGAACAGCACCACGCCGGTGAGAAGGGGCGCTGGCACGACCAGGGCGCGGCCCGGGCGCTCTATCCGATCCTGCTCCTGCTCGCCTATCAGATTCTCTCGGCCTCGTGGGCGCCGCGCGGGGCGATCATCAGCGACGTCCTCAGCGACCTGGTCTCCATGGGCGTGCTGCTGATCGTCTACGCCAACCTGGCCGTGTGGGACCGGGACCGGGTCATCAGGATCACGTTCGCGCTGCTCTACATCGCCGGCTGGCTCTACTTCCTGTACGCCGCGTCGGGGCGTGGCCACACCGCGAGCGGGCGGTGGGCCGCCTTCGGTGGCGGGCCCAACGTCTTCGTCCGGGTCATGGTGCTGGGGATCTTCGCGGCCGCGTACTTCTACTTCCGCAACAACGGCAAGCTCTACTGGCTGATCGGGGTGCCGCCGTTCCTCGTGGGTGCGCTCGCCTCCGGATCACGCGGCGGGCTGGCCGCGCTCGGGATCGCCACCGTGGTGGCGCTGCCGTCGCTGTGGCCGACCATCCGCTCCATGCGGTTCGTCAAGGCCGTCGCCGCCCTGGCCGTCCTGCTCGGGATCCTGTGGAGCCTCATCGGGGCGATGGTGACCGACCTGCTCAACAACCGGCTGGTCGCCACGACCCTGCAGAACCGGTACACCTCCGACCGGGACGTGCTCTACGAGAAGGGCGTCGAGGTGTTCACCGAGCGGCCCATCCTCGGTTCGGGCGTGCACGGCTTCTACGCCATCACCAACCTCGGGCCGGGCGAGCGCTACGTGCACAACCTTCCCCTCGCCGTCGCCGCCGAGGGCGGCGCGGTCGGGCTCGTTCTTCTGCTGTTCGCTTTCTGGTCCCTGCGTACGGAGTTCGCCCGCCTCCCGGTGCGGCAGCGTTCCCTGGAGAGCCGCGCCGCCGCGTACGCGGGCATCTTCGTCCTGGGTGCCAGCTTCTTCTCCGGTGACTACTACGACACCCGGTTGATGTGGATCATGTGGCTGCTGGCCGCCATCCACCCGGCGAGCGTGATCATCCAGAACGCCGGGTCGACGCCCCTCCGGGTTGACCATCCCTCGGCGCCATGACCCAGTGGCCGCCGGACCACTCGACGTTGTCGCGCCACGTCGCGTGGCCGCGCGGGCCGTCGACCTCCATGGTCAGGGCCCACACCCGAGGGCTCAGGCCCTCCCAGGACGCGGCCGTCAGCCGCCACCCGGCGCCGCCGTCGGCCGCGATCCGGGCCGCCGCGTCACGGGGCTGTGACGGGTTGGCCAGATGCTCGCGCAGGCCGGGCTCGTCCGACGCGCCGAGCAGGCTCACATATCTGTCGGCGTACGCCTGAAGGGTCTGCGGGTCCGGCTCTTTCCCGCCGCCTCCGCAGGCGGCGAGAAAGAGCACGGCAAATAACGTCAGAGCAATTCTCACGTGCGTCCCGCGTAATAGAGCGCGTTTCCCCAGTCGCGCAGGACGAGCGTCATGGAACGGCGGTAGCGGTTGGTGGTGTGGTAGGTCAGATACGGCGTGCCGCTGCTGCTGCGGTAGGAGCACATCATCGTGTGGTCCTTGGAGTTGTTGCGGTTGCCGTCGACCTGGAGCACGTCGCCGCGGCCCATCTGCCAGACGTTGGACAGGCTGCGGACCCGGCGGCTGTAGCGGTAGGCGAAGCTCGCCCAGTAGTTGACGTTGATCCACGACCAGGTCTCGTTGAGGCGGTTGTACCACCAGTTCTCCGAGCTGCGGTACCAGCCGAGGTCGTGGGCCCAGCCGCCGGCGCGCAGGGCCTGGCTGGCGAAGTTCGTGCAGTCGCCGCCGACGTTGTTGTACGAGCGGTAGGCCCGGTTGTAGTTCTTCCAGTACCGCTCGAGATACGTGGCCATCGCGCCGTAGTTGTACGCCCGCAGACCGAGCTCGTCCTTCTCGTCCCGCGACTCCGGGGGCCGCTCGACCGAGGCCGCCTCGTCGTTCGCCGCAGGGGCCTTGACCTGCTCGGGGCCCTCGGGCGGCTCGCCGATCATGTCGGCCGTGATGGCGGTGTCGACATAGAGGAGAGCCGACGCCTGGGGCAGCGGGAGCAGACCGGTCGGCTCGAGCTGCCGGTCCTCGGCGAGCTCCCAGAGGCCGCGGGACGAGCGCTGGAAGACGAACGAATGCTGGGCCGTGTAGGCGGTCGTCGGCGGCTCGTCGCCGTTGATCTTCTCGTAGGCCAGCGAGGTCACCTCGTCGGCGTCGAGCGTGATGATGTCGCCCTCGCGGACCACCCGGTCGACGGTCAGCGCGGTCTCGCCGCCGCTGTAGCCCTCGCCCTCGCCGCGCAGCCAGTCGCGGTGCGCCAGCACGTCGGCCGCGAAGCGCTCCTCGGCCGCGGCCAGGCGCTCGTGCAGGCCCACCTGGCCGTCGGCCAGCGGCCCGGGCCGGGCCGGCGGCTTCGCCGTGCCGACGATGCCGGCGACGCGCCGCTCCAGCGACTGCTGGGCGGCGGCGGTCAGCAGGTCGGTGGTGGCCGAGTCGACCACGCTCGATTCGGTTGATCGTTCCATGGCATTCCCCCGTGTGCGAAAGATTGGCCGGAAGAGCCCATGGTGTTAATTGCCGAATATCACTTCAAGGGCCGGGCGAAAATTGGCATATGCAATGACGATGTTCGAATTGACCTTGCCATTGCGCCGGACGGGACGGGTAACAACACCGAAACGGAGGGTTTCTCAGGTTCGTGCGGGATGGTGGGATGAGACCGCCGCCACACCAGAAGGGACCGATCCCCATGCTCAACCTCTCGATCCTTCTCGAGGACAGCGCCCGCACCTTCCCCGATCGGGCCGCGGTCGTGCTGGGCGAGCGGCGCCTGACGTACGCCCAGGTCAACGCGGCCGCCAACCAGGTCGCCAACCTGCTCGTGAGCCGCGGCGTCCGGCCCGGTGACAAGGTCGCGCTCTCCTGCCCCAACCTGCCGTACTTCCCGGTCGTCTACTACGGCATCCTCAAGGCGGGCGCGGTGGTGGTGCCGCTCAACGTGCTCCTCAAGGGCCGCGAGATCGCGTACCACCTGAAGGACTCCGACGCGAAGGCGTACCTCTGCTTCGAGGGCACGCCGGAACTGCCGATGGGCGCCGCCGGGTTCGAGGGCTTCGGCCAGGCCGAGGGCTGTGAGACCTTCTTCCTGATCACCGCCGACCCGGCCGCGCCGTCGCCGATCGAGGGTGCCGAGACGCTGGGCGCGGGCCTGAGCGGCCAGGCCCCGGCGTTCGAGACCGTGCAACTGCCCGAGACCGACCCGGCCGTCATCCTCTACACCAGCGGCACGACCGGCCAGGCCAAGGGCGCCGAGCTGTCGCACTCCAACCTGCTGCTCAACGCGCTGACCTGCAACCGGCTGTTCGGCAGCCCGGTCGGCACCGACACCCACCTGCTGGTGCTGCCGCTGTTCCACTCGTTCGGCTCCAGCGTCAACATGAACGCCGGCTTCGCCACCGCGTCGACGCTCGTGCTGCTCCCCCGCTTCGACGCCGCGGCCGCGGTCAAGCTGCTCGAGACCGAGAACGTCACCTTCTTCGCGGGCGTACCGACGATGTACTGGGGCCTGCTCAACGCGCTCACCGACGACGTCGACGTCGCGCGCATCGCCGGCAACATGCGGGTCGCGGTGTCCGGCGGCTCCAGCCTGCCGGTCGAGATCATCAAGGAGGTCAAGGAACGGCTCGGGGTCACCATTCTGGAGGGGTACGGCCTGAGCGAGACCTCGCCCGTCGCCACGTTCAGCGATCCGCACAGCGACCCGCGCCCCGGCTCGATCGGCATTCCGATCTGGGGCGTCGAGGTGAAGCTCATCGACGCGGAGTGGAACACGATCGAGGGCGCCGACGAGATCGGCGAGATCGCCATCCGCGGCCACAACATCATGCGCGGCTACTACAACCGTCCCGAGGCGACGGCCGAGGTCGTGCGGGACGGCTGGTTCCGCAGCGGCGACCTGGGCCGGCGCGACAAGGACGGCTTCTACTACATCGTCGACCGGGCCAAAGACATGATCATCCGGGGCGGCTTCAACGTGTACCCGCGCGAGATCGAGGAAGTCCTGATCACCCACGAGGCGGTGTCGCTGGCCGCGGTCATCGGCGTGCCCCACCCCAGCCACGGCGAGGAGATCAAGGCGTTCGTGATCCTCAAGCCGGGCGCCACCGCCACCGAGGACGAGCTGGTCGCCTGGGGCAAGGAGCAGATGGCGGCGTACAAGTACCCGCGCGTGGTGAGCATCGTCGAGTCGCTGCCGATGACCGCCACCGGCAAGCTGCTCAAGCGCGAACTGCACTAGAACGCGAGGTTGCGCCCATGCACCACAGTGGGGGCGCACAACAGCATCCGGGACGGGGGAAAGCAGCTTGAGCACAGCGTTGGTCACCCGACCCGAGCCGGCGGGCCTGTTCACCCGGGTCGGCGGGCTGCGGCACACGTCGCCCGGCCGGCTCAAGCTGCTGCTCACCACGCTGCTCACGCTCGGCCTGCTGGCCGGGCTGGTGGCGGCGGTGGCCGGTCAGTCGGCCCGCGCGGGCACCCACGACCTGGGCGCGCGGGCCCAGCCGCTGCTGCTCGAGGCCGAGACGATCTACTCGGCGCTGGCCGACGCCGACACCACGGCGGCGCAGGCCTTCCTCGCGGGCGGGCTCGAACCGGCCACATTGACCGAGCGCTACGACGACGATCTGCAGCGGGCCACGACCGCGCTCACGTCGGCCGCCCGCCGCACGCCCGCCGAGGGCACCGCGGCCGACGCGGTGCGCACGCTGAGCGCGGGCGTGGCCGAGTACGCGGCACTGGTCGCGACCGCGCGGGCGAACAACCGCCAGGGCCTGCCGGTCGGGGCGTCGTACCTGTCCGAGGCCTCGAAACTCAACCGGGAGACCCTGCAACCGCAGGCGCGGGCCCTGTTCCGCACGGCGCAGTCCGAGGTCAACGACGGGTACGGCGCGGCCGCCGCGCTGGGCTGGATGACCCTGCTGCTGCTCCTGCTGGCCGGGCTGCTGATCGCCCTGCTGCTGGTCCAGCGCTACCTGAGCCGGCACACGCACCGCACGTTCAACGTGCCGCTGGTGGCCGCGACCGCGCTGACCGTGCTGCTGGGTGTCGGCGCGCTCGCGCTGGTCGTCAACCAGCAGTCCCACCTCGACCTGGCCGAGGACGAGGGCTCGGGCCCGGTGGCGTCGATCGCCGAGAGCCGCATCCTGGCCCTGCAGGCGCGCGGCGACGAGGCGCTGACGCTGGCCGCGCGGGGCAGCGGCGCGGCGTACGAGAGCGACTTCGACGCGATCACCGAGCGGCTCACCACGCGCGGCGGCCCGCTCATCAACGAGTACGCCCGGCTCGACCCGGAGCTCGGCCACCTGATGGACCGGGCCGCCGACTCGTACCGCTCCTACGTCAAGGCGCACGACCAGGTGCGGGCGCTCGACGACAACGGCAACTACGACGGCGCGGTCGAGCTGGCCATCGGCAACCAGACCACGCAGACGTTCGAGAGCCTGCGCAGCGATCTCGACTTCGCCCTCGAGGACCGCAAGGCGTACTTCACCCGGGAGATCGGCGAGGCGTCGGGCGGGCTCGGCCTGCTCACCGTCCTCGGGCCGCTGCTGGCGTTGCTGATCGCCGGTCTGGCCTACGTGGGCCTGCGGGCACGACTGGAGGAGTACCGCTGATGCGCCGGACGATCGTCGCCGCCACCGCCGTCGTGCTCGCCCTCGGCCTGGCCGCCTGCTCGGCCGACTCGTCGTCGCTGTCGGGCGACATGGCCACACAGCCGCTGGTCGCGGTGCCCGGCCCGGCGCCGGCCCAGGGCGCGAGCGAGGCGCCGGCCTGCGACCCGCGGGCCAGCCTGCCTCCGCTGAGCCCGATGCCGCCGGCCGGCCGGATGCCCGGCGGCAGCTACATGGAGACGATCCAGAAGCGGGGCCGGCTGATTCTCGGCACCAGCCAGGACACACTGCTGTTCAGCTCGCGCAACCCGTTCTCGGGCGAGATCGAGGGTTTCGACGTCGACATGGGCCGGCAGGTCGCCGCGGCCATCTTCGGCGACCCGGACAAAATTCAGATCAAAGTCATCGGCTATGACCAGCGCGTCTCGTCAGTCGTTTCCGGTGCCGTGGATATCGTCGCGGACACCATGACGGCCAACTGCGAACGCAAGCAGGACGTGAACTTCTCCAGCATCTACTACGAGGCCGGGCAGAGTGTTCTCGTCTCGACCAGCTCCGGGGCCAAGACGATCGAGGACCTCGGCGGCAAGAAGGTCTGCTCGGTGCAGGGCTCCACGTCGTTCGACAACATCGCCAAGGTGAAGACGAAGCCCGTCGCGGTGGCCCGCTCGGCGTTCGGCGACTGCCTGGTCGCGTTCCAGCGCAACGAGGTCGACGCGGTCACGACCGACGACACCATCCTGGCCGGCATGGCCGCCCAGGACCCGTACGCCAAGGTCGTCGGCCCGAAGTTCACCGAGGAGCCGTACGGTATGGCGATGCCCAAGCAGCATCCGGAGTTCACCAAGTTCGTGAACGCGGTGCTGGCCCGGAACCGCGCGAACGGCACCTGGCAGAAGACGTACGACAAATGGCTCGGCGGCAAAACGGCGGCCCAGCCTCGATGACCGCCCCGACCTACGCCGCGGCCGAGGCCGAGCTGCTCCGCCTGGAGACGGCGGTCGCGGCGATCTCCACCAACCTGGTCGACCTCGACGACAACCCGGCCCGCAAGGAGCTCGACAAGACCCGGCTGACCGGCCGCACGGCCACCGCCTGGAACGACGCGTCGGACGCGCTGACCCGGCTGTGGGACGGCTATCGGCTGCTCACCGAGCTGATCGGCCGGGCCCGGGCGATCAGCTCGCAGCGCCGGATCAGCGACGCCGAGCGGGCCGAGTTCGCGCACGAGGTGCTCGGCGAGTCGATCACGCTGTCGACCGAGGTCGTGCCGCTGGCCCAGCGCGGCCTGCTCGGACCCGGTCACGTCACCACGGTGTGCACGCCGGCCGAACTGCTCTCGGCGATGGAGCGGGCGTTCACCACAGCGGTCGCGGTCGCCACCAGGGCGGGCGAGGTGTGGGACAAGATGCTGCCGGCGGCCGCCGACGCCGCGGCCGCCCTCGATCACGTGCGGCGGCTCGGCGGCGACGCGGTGGTGCTGGCCGAGGCCGACCGGCGGCTCGGCGCGTTCACGGCGGCGCTGGCCGGCGATCCGCTCGGCGTCGACGAGCAGGACCTCCGGGCCGTACGGGCCCTGATCGACCGCGCCGACGCCGAGCGCACCTCGGCCGCCGAGCTGCGGTCGGCCCTCGAGCAGCGGCTGGCCGACGCCCGGCGCCTGCTGGGCGACGTCGCCTCGGCCGCGGCGGCAGCCGAGAAGGCGTACGACGCGGCGGCCGACCGGTTCCGGCCCCGCGACCTGTTCGTGGTCGGCGGCGGCGACCTGCGTCCCGACCTGGCCGCCGTCGAGGCCCTGGCCGCGGCCGGGCACTGGGCGCTGATCAGCCCCCGGCTGGCCGACTGGACCCGGCGGGCCCGTGAGCGCCTGGCCGCCCTGCGCGAGGCGGCCGGGCACAACGCGGGGCTGCTCGCCACCCGCAACGAGCTGCGCGGCCGGCTCGACGCCTATCAGGCCAAGGCCCTGAGCCGTGGGCTCGGCGAGCACCCGTCGCTGGTGCTGCTGCACGACGCGGCCCGCACGGCGCTCTACACGGCGCCGTGCGACCTCACCACGGCCCGCGCGGCCGTGAACGCCTATCAGGACGCGCTCACCGCCACGATCGCGAGGAACGGCCGATGAAGTGCCAGCGGAACTGCCCCGGAACCATCGAGGACGGCTACTGCGACACCTGCGGGATGGCCCCGCAGACCACGCCGGCCACCGCGCCGTCCGCCGTCTCCTACAAGCCCGCACCGGTGCCGACCTCCGTGCCGCAGCAGCGCACGGCCACGGCGCCGACCGGGCCCTCCGCGCGGACGGGAGCGCTCTCCACCCGTACGTCCGGAAGCGGGCGGGCCGGCAGCTCCCGCACCGGCTCCCGGCGCCGCTTCGGCGGCGGCCTCGTCGAGGTCGAGCCGATCGTGCAGGCCGATCCGTCCACCGCCGTGATGGCCAGGGCCGAGGTGCCCGAGGACAAGCGCTACTGCGCCAAGTGCGGCCAGCCGGTCGGCCGGGCCCGCGGCGACCGCGAGGGGCGCACGGCCGGCTTCTGCCCGCACTGCGGCGAGCAGTTCAACTTCACCCCCAAGCTGGTCAAGGGCGATCTGGTCGCCGGGCAGTACGAGGTGGTGGGCCCGCTCGCGCACGGCGGCCTGGGCTGGATCTATCTGGCCGTCGACAAGAACGTCTCGGACCGGTGGGTGGTGCTCAAGGGCCTGCTCAACTCGGGCGACGACGACGCGCTGGCGGCGGCCGTGGCCGAGCGGCGGTTCCTGGCCGAGGTCGAGCACCCGAACATCGTCAAGATCTACAACTTCGTCGAGCACGACGGCGCCGGCTACATCGTCATGGAGTACGTGGGCGGCGAGTCGCTCAAGGGCATCCTCAAACAGCGCCGGCCCGACCCGCTGCCGGTGGACCGGGCGCTCGCCTACATCCTCGAGATCATGCCGGCCTTCGGCTATCTGCACGACCGTGGCCTGATCTTCTGCGACTTCAAGCCGGACAACGTCATCCAGTCGGGCGACCAGATGAGGCTCATCGACCTCGGCGGCGTGGTCCGCTTCGACGACATGGACGCCGCCATCTACGGCACGGTCGGCTATCAGGCGCCCGAGATGGCGACGGCGGGCCCGTCGATCGCGTCGGATCTTTACACCATCGGCCGTACGCTCGCCGTGCTGACCACGGATTTCCGGGGCTACCAGAGCACGTTCAAGGACAGCCTGCCCGATCGCGGCGAGTTCGAGGTCTACCGCCGGCACGAGTCGTACTACCGGCTGCTGCAACGGGCCACGCGCACCGACCCGGCCGAGCGGTTCGTCGACGCGGCCGAGATGACCGAGCAGATGCTCGGCGTGCTCCGGCAGGTGCTGGCGGCCGACGGCACGCCCCGGCCGGCGGCGTCCCGGCTGTTCACCGGCGAGCTGCGCACCGACCTGAAATCGGACAAGCCCCGCTGGCAGGACCTGCCCAGCCCGCTGATCGACCTGACCGACCCGTCGGCCGCGTTCCTGGCCTCGGTCACCGTGACCGACCCGGCCGAGGTGCTGGCCCTGCTCAAGGGCGCGCCGGCCGAGACCTTGGAGGTACGCCTGCGTGCGCTCCGGGCCGAGATCGACCTGGGCCTGCGGCACGGGTACTTCGACGACGCCCGGGCCGCCCGCGACGCGCTGATCCGCAGCGAGGGGGCCGAGTGGCGGGTGGCCTGGTACGACGGGCTGCTCGCGCTGGCGGTGGAGAATTACGACTACGCGCGGGAGCGGTTCGAGGCCGTGTACGCGGCGCTGCCGGGTGAGCTGGCGCCGCAGCTGGCGCTCGGGCTGGCGCTGGAACTGGCCGGGAACCACCAGGGCGCGGCCGGCTACTACGACGTGGTCAGCCGCACCGACCCGGCCTACACGGCGGCCGCCGCCGGCCTGGCCCGGTGCCGGCTCACGACCGGCGACCGGGCGGGGGCCGTCGAGGCGTACAACCGGGTCCCCGGCACCTCCGCGGCCTATCGCAGCTCCCAGGTCGGCGCGGTGCTGGCCCTGGTGCAGTCGCACCCGAGCGCGGCCGCCGACGTCGACTCGCTGGCCGCGGCGGCCGAGCTGATCGACCGCCTCGAGGTGGAGGCGGCCCAGCTGGCGGCCCTGCGGGTCGAGCTCCTCGAACAGGCCCTGGAGACGATCAAGGGTGGCGCCAAGCTGCCGGCGGCGGTTCTCGGCGCCGCCCACACCGGCGAGGTCCGCGAGCGGGAGGTGCGGTTCGCGCTCGAGGCGGGCTATCGGGAGATGGCGCGGGCGGCGCACGGCCCCGACAAGATCGCGCTGGTCGACCTGGCCAACGCGGCCCGCCCCCGGACCCGTACATGAACGGCGTACTCTCTGAAAATTTGCACCACTACGACGGCGAGGCACGATGACGATGACCGAGTGCGCCTCGTGCGCCGATGAGCGCGCTGCCGGGGCGGCCTTCTGCGAGAGCTGCGGGCGGTCGCTGTCCGCCGGACCGGCCTGCCCGCACTGCGGGGCGGCCGGCGCCGTCGGCGAGGACGGATATTGCGGGCAGTGCGGCATGCTCGCCGTCCGGCCCCGCGACCACCTCGAGGTCGACGGCGGCGAGGTGGCGGCGGCGGCCACCGACCGCGGGCAGCGCCACCACCGCAACGAGGACGCGATGTGGCTGGCCGTGCGGGGCGCCGACGTCGACGTGGTCGTCTGCGACGGCGTCTCCTCGTCCTTCGACCCGGACGTGGCCTCGGCGACCGCGGCCGGCGCGGCCGGTGAGGCGCTGGCCGCCTCGGGCGACGTGGGCGAGGCCATCCTGACCGCGAAACAGGCGGTGGCCGACCTGGCCGGCGACGGCGATCCCCGGCGGGCCGTGTCCAACCCGGCCTGCACGATCGTCGCCGCGGTGGTGCGGGGGCCCGAGGTGACGTACGGCTGGATCGGCGACAGCCGCGCCTATTGGATCCCCGCCGAGGGGCCGGCCCAGCAGCTCACCGAGGACGACTCGTGGGCCACGCACGTGATCGCCCTGGGCGTCGACCCCGAGGTGGCGATGCGCGACCCCAAGGCGCACGCGATCACCGGCTGGCTCGGCGCCGACGCCGGCTCGGTGCAGCCGCGCGGATCGTCGTTCACCGTCACCGAGCCCGGTCATCTGGTGCTGTGCAGCGACGGGCTGTGGAACTACCTGACCGACCCGGCCGCGCTGGCCGCCGCCGTCCGGACCGGGTTGCACGAGCACGGCACTCTGATCAATGCCGCCCGGTACCTGACGGACTACGCCAACAACGCCGGCGGCGCCGACAACATCACTGTCGCCCTGGTCCCCGTCCAGCCCCTGAAAGAGGAGTAGGGATGTCGTACACCGCCGAGGCCTTCCAGAACGAGTACCTCGCGCTCGGCGCGGCCGAGGTCAACGCGATCGTCACCGTCACCTCCTCCGGCTCCGAGGGCGGCCGCCGCACGTCCGGCGCCACCGAGATCATCATCGTCGACGCGTCCGGCTCCATGCAGGCCGAGGGCCGCATCGGCGCCGCCCGCCAGGCGGCCAAGGCGGCCGTGGCCTGCATCGACGACGGCGTGCACTTCGCGATCATCGCGGGCGTCGGCACCGCCCAGCAGCTGTTCCCGGCGCCCGGCCAGCTCGCGGTGGCCTCGCCGCAGACCCGGTCCGAGGCGTCCTGGTCGATCGACCGGCTCCAGGCCAGCGGCGGCACGGCCATGGGCGCCTGGCTGCTGCTGGCCGCGCAGCTGTTCGCGCAGCGCCCCGGCGACATCTCGCACGCGATCCTGCTCACCGACGGCGACAACGGCGAGCGCCAGGGCTATCTCGAGAGCGTCCTCGACTCGATCGCCGGCCGCTTCACCGTCGACTCCCGCGGCGTCGGCACCAACTGGAAGGTCTCCGAGCTCCGCAAGATCGCGGACGCGATGCTCGGCACCGTCGACATCGTGGCCCAGCCGGCCGATCTGGCCGCGTCGTTCGAGCAGATGATGACCAACGCCATGGGCAAGACCAGCGCCGACGTCCAGCTGAAGGTCTGGACGCCGGTGAACTCCACGGTCCGCTTCGTCAAGCAGGTCGAGCCGCAGGTGGCCGACCTGACCGGCAAACGCGTCCAGGACGGCCCGCGGGCCGCGCGCTACCCGCTGGGCTCGTGGGGCAAGGAGAGCCGCGACTACCACATCTGCGTCGACGTGGCCCCCGGCAACGCGGGCGACGAGATGCTGGCCGCGCGCGTCTCGGTCGTCGAGGGCGACACGGTGCACGCGCAGTCGCTGGTGCGGGCGGTGTGGACCGACGACACGGCGCTGTCGACGAGGATCAACCGGCAGGTGGCCCACTACACCGGGCAGGCCGAGCTGGCCGACGCGATCCAGGCCGGCATCGAGGCCCGCAAGGCCGGCGACGACCGTACGGCGACCCTGAAGTTCGGCCGGGCCGCGCAGCTGGCCCACGCCAGCGGCAACACGGCCACCGAGGAGCTGCTGGCCACTGTCGTCGAGATAGAGGACGCGGCCACCGGCACGGTCCGGCTGCGGCGCAAGGTGGCGGCGGCCGACGAGATGGCGCTCGACACCCGCTCGACGAAGACCGTGCGGGTGGGGCGCGGCCAGTGACGACGTACGCCTGCCCCAAGGGCCATGCCTCCGAGACCGGCGACTTCTGCGACACGTGCGGCGCCAAGATCGCCTTCGAGGCCGCGCCCGCGCCGTCCGCGACCATCGACCTGGCGTCGGCGCCGGTCCCGCCCGCCGGCGGCACCCCCTGCCCCAACTGCGGCACCCCGCGCGCCGGCACGAGCCGCTTCTGCGAGGACTGCGGCTACGACCATTCGACCGGCCGCGTGCCCACCCTGACCGAGCCGGCGGCCGAGGCCGCACCGGCCCAGGGCTGGACGGCGACCATCGAGGCCGACCGCAAGTACTTCGAAGAGAACGCCATCGACGGCATCGACTTCCCGGCGACGCCGGCGTCACGACTGATCACCCTGCCGCCGCCGCAGATCCGCATCGGCCGCAAGAGCTCCTCCAAGGGCACCCACCCCGAGGTGGACCTCTCCGACGACGACCCTGGCGTCTCGCACAGCCACGCCCTGCTGACCCTCAGCGTCGACGGCGTCTGGCTCGTCTCCGACCTGGGCTCCACCAACGGCACGTACATCAACGACGAGCAGACCCCGCTGACCGCCGGTGACTCCCGGGCCCTGAAGGACGGCGACCGCGTCCACGTGGGCGCCTGGACCACCCTGACCCTGCACGCACCCACCACCTGAACCCTGGGTGACATGTCGGCGAGTCGGGGTCATGCCCCGTCCCGCCCGTGCAGGATGGAACCGTGGAGACGGATCTTCAGCTGGCCCAGCGCGCCGCCCTGACCGGCGCGACGGTCGCCCTGCCGCACTTCGCCGCGCTGGCCGAGCTGCCGCGCGAGCTCAAGGCCGACGGCTCGGTCGTCACCGCGGCCGACCGGGCCGTCGAGGCCGCCATCCGCGAGGTGCTCGGCGAGGCCCGCCCCTCCGACGCCGTCCTCGGTGAGGAGGAGGGCCAGACCGGCGAGCCCGGTGGCCGCCGCTGGATCATCGACCCGATCGACGGCACGGCCCTGTTCGTGGCCGGCGACACCCGCTGGCTCATCCTCATCGCCCTGGAGGAGGCCGGCGAGATCACCACCGCCGTGGCCGCGCACCCCGCGCAGGGCAGCCTGTGGTGGGCCGCCCGGGGCGCCGGCGCCTTCGAGGGCCGCGTCGTGGGCGGGCGGGTCGTCGCCGAGACCCGGGTCCACGCCACCTCCGGCGACGCCGGCACGCTGACCGGGAGCCGCTTCGCCGTCGTGCCCGAGGACTGGGCCAAGGACCTGGTCGCCCCCATCAAGGCCCTGACCCCGGCCGTCCCCTGGCCCATCCACCCCGCCCTGATGATCGCCCGGGGCGACCTCGACGTGGCGGTGCAGACCGGCGGCCAGATCTGGGACTTCGCCGCCACGTCACTGATCGTCCAGGAGTCCGGCGGCACGTACAGCGGCATCGACGGCCGCCCCACGCCCGGCCCGGGCGCCTCCGTCTACGCCCGGAGCGACGCCCTGCGCCGGGCGGTGGTCGATCTGGTCGGCGCGCCGGCCACTACCTAGCCCGATCACCGTCCGCCGTACATGAAAGACTTCCCTCCTATGACGACGCCGCAGCAACCGGAGAACGCCCCGCCGCCCGAGGCCCCGGCCCCCTCGGAGCCGCCCTCTCCCTGGGCCGCTCCCGACGCCGCGCCGCCGTCGTACTCCCCCGGCCTCTTCACCGACTCCCCGGCGCCCGGCACCACCACGGTCGCCCCGCTTCCCGGGTACGAGCAGGAGGCGCCACGCCGCCGCACCGGTTCGGTGCCGCTGCTGCTGACCGGCCTGGCCGGCCTCGTGGTGGGCGCCCTGGCGGTCGGCGTCGTCTGGGCCGCCAGCTCCTCGTTCGGCGGCGACGAGTCGAACGCGGACGCCGACGTCAAGGCTTCCTGCGCCATCCTCGACCGTCTCCCGAGCACGTGGACGCGGGAGACCTTCGACCTGGCCAACACCAACCGCCTGGCCGCCGCGTACGCCCTGGCCGCCTCGGCCGCGAAGGACGACAGCCGCTACCAGACGCTGGCCCAGGCCGAGCAGACGGCCCACCAGGCGTCACTGTCGTTCCAGTTCGACATCTTGTCGATCCGCGTGCAGGACGCCCGGAACGAGTGCGACAAGCTTTAATCACCGGCATGGATATCTTGTCCGGCCCGGCCGTCACGGCGCATCCCGAACGCCCCACCGTGGGCATCCGCGTCACCACCCCGTTCCGCGGCATGTTCGCGGTCCGCGACGAGTTGATGCGGGAGTTGTACGCCTGGCTGGACGCCCACGGCGTCGACCATGGCACCACTTTCTTCCGCCTGCACGTGGTCGACATGAACGCCGACATGCAGGTCGAGGTGGGTGTGGTCACGGCATCCGCCGTGGACACGGTTTCTTCGCGCGTCACGGCCGGCGTTCTGCCCGCCGGCCGCTACGCCACCATGACCTACGTCGGCCACGGCCGCCGCGCCAACGGCACCTTGATCGACTGGGTGAACGCCGGCCCCGAGTCGTTCGACCGCACCGAGGAGCCGGCCGGCGACCGCTTCGCGTGCCGCTACGAGGCGTATCTGACCGATCCCCGCTCCGAGCGCATGAAAACAAAGTGGCAGATCGAACTTGCCATCCGCCTGCGAGACTGACCCTTGACGTACGTCGTACGCTGGCCGACTTTGATCGTGACGCGGGAATGATCATCGGCATCGAGCACGCCGCATCCACTTCGGTGCCGGGCCTCGCGGCCAAACCGATCGTGGTGGTGGTGTGGGCACCTCATGTTCGTCGATGCCGAGAAGACCTGCACCTGCACGCGTGGCCTCCTCCGGACCAATTGGGTGGTGGCCGCTGACTCGAGCCTCGTAACGTTCTGTACTCACCGTTCCCATTCCAGGGTGATCCTGGCCTTGCGGGGCAGCGCCAGGTAGAGCAGGCCGGTCGCGGCGACCAAGGCGAGCCCGCCGTGGAACTTGGTCTCCAGGCCGGGCGGGACCACGCCGAGCGCCTGGGTGAGCGAAGAGGCGAACAATGTGCTGAAGCCGGCGGTGGCAACGATCTTGACCTTGCGGTTGGCGGTCGGGTTGGGGTGGCTGTTCGGGATCGTATGGCGGGTTTTGGGCATGCGGGAGCCGTCCGCGTCAGCGGGCATGCAGCACTCCGGAAGAACGAGTGTGGAGAGCCTGGAGGCGCCGCTCGCTACCGTTTGCGGGTTGCGAGCGGCGGCTTCCGTCGTAGGCGGGACGAATTCAGCCGAATGCTGGCCTGGTCCTCGGCCTCGTCGTGGCAGGGGTGTGGAGTTCGCCGGGCTGTCGGCTGGTGAAGTCTTTGCCCAACCGGTCCAACTTCCTGCGGACGCGCTCGCCGAAGGCCGGCGGCTGTCCGGCGGCTGCGGCTGCCAGATCCCAGGTCATGCCGTCGTGAACTGCGTAAAGGTCAGCGACTTCCCGCTCGCCGGGCTTGAGCTTGTCGAGGACGCGGTCGATGCGGGGGTCGCGGAACTCGGGCGAGCCGAGGACGAGGTCCTCGGAGGAGCGCGGATCGGCCAGCGCCTCAGCCAGGGTCAGGACCACATCGCTGTCGCTGCCCTCCTGCCCCAACGGCGCATGCAGAGACACGACGTGGCGGTGCCGAAGCTTGGTGTCGCCGATCAGCCGGTGGTTGCGGTGCAGTTCCCTGATCCGCTTGAAGAGCACCTTCTTCACGTTCTCCGGCGCCGCCTTCATCCAGGCGTCTTCGAGCAGGGCCTCTTTCGCGGCCTCAACGTGTGGCTGCCCATTGGGGAAGAGGTCCAGGATTCTCAGCATGAATTCCCGGACGATCTCCTCGCTGTTCTCCTCATGGATGATCGCCTTGCGAGCTCGGACGGCCGCACGGAAGACCGCGCGGACCCCCAACGCGAGGAGCGTCTCGGTCAACGCCGACCAGTCAGGCCACCTCATGTCGCGGACGATCGTCACGATGTCCGTGATCGGCCGGACGAGCTCGGCAAGGTCGGGCAACTCCCAGCTCCAGGAGCCGGCCATCGAGCTGACCTGCTGCCGCAGCTTCGCCCGGTAGGTCATGAAGCCGGAGGCCCAGTCCCGCGTGTGCCGGAATGCGCCCGTGAACCAGTTCGAGCTGCGGGTCACCGCGTCCTGGAAGCGCTGGGTGACGCTGAAAACCGGCCAGGCGGCCGCGGCGATCTGCTCCTGGATGCGACGCAGCGCCTCGAACATCGGGGCCCGAACCAGGCTCTGGAGCGTCTCCTGCAACTCCTCGACCAAGGCGAGCGGGCGGGCCATGTGCGCGATCTGGTCCAGCACTCTCAGCGAGGGGGCAATCCCGTCCAGGAAGGACTGCCTGCCCTTGGCCGTTCCGGCCCAACCAGCGCGGAAGGCTCCACGAAAGCGCGACTCGCGGCTCGGCGCGCGGCGAGCTCGCCCGGCGGCCTCGCGGGCGCTGCGGGTGAGCCGGCGGTCGATCAGCCGCTGATCCGACCGGAAGACAGTGCTGCGGGACATCACCTGCTGCCGGCGCCGGACCGCCACGACCTTCGGCTGCGACACCACAACACGGGGCATGGCCGAGGACAACGCTGCCAAAGGAATCCCCTTGCGGGCCGGCGGGGCGAGCGGATCAGGGCTCTCGGCGGCGGCCGCCTCGTTGTCGTTCATGGTGCTCCTTCGTGTCTGGAGTGGTTCTCCTACTCCTCCAGGCCGTCAGAGCGGGGTACCGGCAAAAAATCTTGGAACTTTCTTGGGCAGCGCCATCCGACCTTCGTCGAAGGGCTTCGGCTGACGTGAATTCTATGAGGTGGGGCTGACAAAGCCGAGGCGAGCGGGCTCGTCCCCTCACCTCCCTGCGCCGGTCGCGGACCTGCGGCAGGGCACGGTTTGCCTCGCCAGCGACGTCGCGCGGGTCTTCGCGGCCGACGGCTGCAGTCAGGCCCGGGTGGCGCGCAGGGCCGTCAGGACCGCTGTGATCTCGGGGCGCGGGGCGGCCGGACGCCGGACCGCGGCCGTGATCCGGCGGGTCACCGGCGGGGACAGCGGCCGGGTGGCCACCCGGTAGCGCGGGTCGACGGCCAGGCGGGGCAGCAGGGCTATCGAGCCGCCGTTCTCCACGTGGTGCAAGGCCAGCATGTAGTTGTTGAAGCGGCAGATCACCCGCGGTTCGAAGCCCGACTCCCGGCACAGGCGGGTGGCCAGCTCGGACATGTACGAGCCGGTCACGTCGAACGTCCAGCGCTGGTCGGCGCACGCGGTCAGCGGGACCGACTCGTGTGCCGCCAGCGGATGGGAGGCGGGCAGCACCAGCACCACCTCGTCCGAACCTATCGGGACCAGGTCGATGGCCGGGTCCAGGGAGTGCCCGACGAAGTCGGTCGTGGTGATGATGACGTCGGCGTCGCCCCGGCGCAGGGCCGGCATGCTCTCGTGGGGTTCCAGTTCCAGCAGCACCACCGTCACGTCGGGGTGCCGAGTGGCCAGGAGGTCGACGGCCGGCGAGGCCAGCGCGTGGACCGCGCTCTGGAAGGCGGCCAGCGTCACCGTGCCGGCCGGCTCGTCGGCCAGGCCGCGCAACTCGGCCTCGGCCGCGTCCATCAAGGCCAGGATCTCGCGGGAGCGGCCGGCCAGCAGCACGCCGGCCGCGGTGAGGCGTACCCGGCGGCCGGTGCGTTCGATCAGGGCCGTGCCCGTCTCGCGTTCCAAGGTTGCCAGTTGCTGCGACACCGCCGACGGGCTCAGGTTGCCTCGCTGCGCCACGGCGCGCACCGTGCCGTACACCGCAAGCTCGGTCAGGAGGCGCAGCCTCCAGGGGTTGAGGGTCACGACCCGTCACTGTACGGCTGTGCTTAACAGCGACGGCGCAAATGTGAAATGGACGTGGGCAGTGCGGGGTGGCAGCGTCGCAGGCATGGACGACTTCTGGGGAGACGCCGAGCGGCACCTGATCCGCTACAACGGCGCGGGACGGTTCGTGCCGGAGATCATCGAGCGGGCCGAGGGGAGCTTCGTCTTCACGGCCGAGGGGCGTCGCCTGCTCGATTTCACCTCGGGGCAGATGAGCGCCATCCTCGGCCATTCCCACCCGGCCGTGGTCGCCACCATCCAGCGCCAGGCGGCCACGCTCGACCACCTGTTCAGCGGCATGCTCAGCCGCCCGGTGGTCGACCTCGCCCGCGATCTGGCCGGCACGCTGCCCGACCCGCTGACCAAGGTGCTGCTGCTGACCACCGGGGCCGAGTCGAACGAGGCCGCGATCAGGATGGCCAAGCTCGTCACCGGGCGCCACGAGATCATCTCGTTCGCGCGGTCGTGGCACGGCATGACCCACGCGGCCGCCGCCGCCACCTACAGCTCGGGGCGCAAGGGGTACGGGCCGGCCGCACCCGGCAACTTCGCCATCCCCACGCCGAACGCCTATCGACCCGACTTCCTGACGGACGGCGAGCTGGACTGGCGGCGGCAGCTGGAGTTCTCCTTCGACATGTTCGACGCGCAGTCCGTGGGGAGCCTGGCCGCGTGCATCGTCGAACCGATCCTCAGCTCGGGCGGCGTCATCGACCTGCCGCCGGGATATCTGGCCGCGCTGCGCGACAAGGTCCACGAGCGGGGCGGCCTGCTCATCCTGGACGAGGCGCAGACCGGGCTGTGCCGCACCGGCGACTGGTACGCGTTCGAGCGCGACGGCGTCGTCCCGGACATCCTGACGCTGTCCAAGACGCTCGGCGCCGGGCTGCCGCTGGCCGCCGTGGTCACCAGCGACGAGATCGAGCAGACGGCCCACGAGCGCGGGTTCCTGTTCTTCACCACGCACGTCTCGGATCCGCTCGTCGCCGCCGTCGGGAACACGGTCCTTCAGGTGCTCAGGAGTGAGGCTCTCGATCGCCGGGCCGCGGAGCTCGGGACGTACCTCAGCAAGGGCCTGAACGAATTGAGAGAACGCCACGAGGTGATCGGCGATGTGCGCGGGCGCGGGCTGCTCGCCGGCCTGGAGCTGGTCGCCGACCGGGAGACCAGGAAGCCGGCGGACGCGCTGGGCCAGGCCGTGACGCGGCGCTGCCTGGAGCTGGGCCTGCACATGAACGTGGTGCAGCTGCCGGGCATGGGTGGTGTCTTCCGGATCGCGCCCGCGCTGACCGCCACCACCGGCGAGCTCGATCTCGGCCTGGAGATCCTGGACCGGGCGATCACCGACGAGACGGGAAATTAGGTAGCCGCCAGGCCCCGCCGGCGGAGAAGATCCTCGGATGCCCCTGCATGCGGACGAGATCGTGATCGACGCGGAGACCGTCCGCACGCTCCTGCGGGAACAGTGCCCGCAGTGGGCTTCCCTGCCGCTCTCCCCGGCCGGCGGCGGCACCGAGAACACGATGTACCGCCTCGGTGACGAGCTCCTGGTGCGCCTGCCGCGCAGCGTCTCGCGGGCCGCCCCGCTGGTGACCGAGCAGCAGTGGCTTCCGCGGCTGGCCCCGCTGCTGCCGCTGCCCATCCCGGCGCCCTTGTTCGCGGGCCGGCCCTCCGCCGCCTATCCGGCCGCCTGGTCCGTGCTGCGCTGGATCGACGGCGCCCCACCGTCCGACGGCACCGACTGGCCGTCCCTCGGCCGCGACCTGTCCGGATTCGTGGCCGCCCTGCACAGCATCGACCCCGGGGACGCCACGGTCCGGCGGTGGTACCGGGGCGGCGAGCTCGCCCCGTGCGACGAGGACGCCCGCAAAGCCCTCGCCGCGTGCCGCCCCCTGATCGGCGACACCGTCGACATCGACCTGCTGGAAGAGCTGTGGTCGGCCGCGCTGCCCCTCCCCCGCGCCGGCTCGGCCGAGGTCTGGCTGCACACCGACCTCAAACCCACGAACCTTCTCGTACGGGACGGGCGCCTGTCGGCGGTGATCGATTTCGGCGGGCTGACGATCGGCTTCCCGGACGCCGAACACGCACCCGTCTGGGACCTGCCCGAGCCCGCCCGCGAGGCCTACTGGAACGCCGCCGACCTCGACGACGCGACGTGGCAACGAGCCCGGGCCTGGGCCATCCTCATCGGCGCCAGCGGCATCCCGTACTACTGGGACACCTATCCCGACTTCGTCACCGAGTGCCGAGCCCGCCTGGAAACGATCGCCTCGTCGTGTGGCGGTCATGTGGCCCGGGTGTGGCGCTCCCCCGAACGCTGATTCTCGGCCGCCGGAAGGTCCGGCGGGCGAGGAGGCACCGACATGACCACCTACGAGATCGTGGTGCGTACCGGCACCGAGAGTGGCGCCGGAACGGACGCTGATGTGTTCCTGACCCTGTACGGGGAGCGGGGTATCGCACACCAGGTCCAGCTCGGCGACGGGAACGACAACTTCGAGGCCGGCGCGATCGACCGGTTCTACCCCGAGCTGGAGGACATCGGCACCCTGCGGGCGGCCCGGCTCCAGCACGACAACAGCGGCAGCCGGCCCGGCTGGTTCGTCGACCAGATCGTGGTGACCAAGCAGACGCCGCCGATCACGCAATGGGTGTTCCCCGTGCACGCCTGGCTGGCCGCGGACGAGCCCGGCGGCACCGAGCGGATGCTGTTCCCGGCCACCGACGGGGGCCGCGTCATCGCCCGGCCGGAACGCCGGGCCGAGGCCGCGGAGACCGACCTCATGGGCAACTGGGAGTCGGTCGCCAAGGAGCTCGAGACGCGGGTCGGCGGCGCCGTGGCCGACCCGGCCTTCCTGACCACGGCCGCGCTGGCCAACTCGGCCGCGTCCGCCACCGCGTTCTTCGGTGTGGCGCCGGACTTCGCGGGCGGCGGCCGGGGCCTGTCCACGCAGGCCCGCGGCGGCACCGTGGTCCGTGCCTTCTGGTGGGGGTTCCACGTGCAGTTCAGCCACGAGGATCTGGTCACGATCCTCGACTCGGCCGACATGGTGAACACCACGGTGGCGGTGATCGGCGGCAACATCCCGAGCCCGGCCGCGCCGTGGATCAAGATGCTGGCGCCGTTCATCGCGGCCCTGCACGACGGGCTCCGCTCCCTGGACCACGGCAACGGCATCTACGTGAGCATGAGCTGGTTCGCTCCGGGCGTCTTCGTACCGACCACCGTCTGACCTGGACCGGTCAGCCGTAGCGGACCGGGTCGCCGCGCAGGATGGCCTCGTAGAGGCGGCGCACCTCGGCGCCGGGCTCGACACCGAGCTCGGCCCCGAGCGTGTGCCGGAGCCGGTGGTACGCGTGCAGGGCGGCCGCCGGCTCGCCCGCCTCGTAGAGGGCCCGCAACAGCAGCCCGTGCACGCCCTCGCGGCGCGGATGCTCGACGACGAGCTGGCGCAGATCGGCCACGACGCTCTCCGGTTCCCCGGCCGCGCAGGCGGCGCCGACCAGGTCGGCGTAGGCGCAGAGCCGGATCTCCTCGAACCGGCAGGCGATCCCCTCGGCCACGACCGACCGATCCCGCATCGCCGCGGTGAGCGGCGGGCCGTGCCAGAGTTCCATGGCCGCCCGCAGCACCCGCACGGCCCGCTCCGGATCGGCCGGCCGGTCCCGCCCGGCCCGCAGGGCCCGGCCGTGTGCCGCGAGCTCGGTGAAGCGGGTCAGGTCGCACTCGCCGGCGCCGACGGCGAGGCGGTACGTCCCGCTGGCGTACCGCAGAAGCCTCTCGCCGTCGGTGGTGGCCCGCGTCAGCGCGGCGCGGACCCGTGAGACGTACGTCTGAAGGTTGGCCGTCACGGACCGCGGCGGCCGCTCGCCCCACAACACGGCGACGATCGTGTCGACGCCGACCGGGCGGCCCTGCCCGGCGGCGAGCAGCCGCAGCAGCTCACCCGGCTTGCCGCGGACGGCCGACGGCGATCCCTCGTCGTCACGGACGCGCAGTTCACCCAGCACCTCGACACGCCGACCGGCCATCAGTCCGCACCGACCTCCGTGGCGAACTCGCCCGTGCTGTCCCGGGCGTCCAGGTCGTTGGCGCCGAGGTAGAGCTCGCCGCCGGCGGGGGCGCGCAGCTCGGCACCCGCACCGATCTCGAAGGGCGCCGCGGCCCCGATCCGGCCGATCAGCGCGCCGTAGTTCGAGGAGGACAACAACCGCAGACCGGGGTACGCCTCGTCGCCCAGGCCCTCCGGCCCGGCGGTGATGCCGGGTCGTGGGCTGATCCGGCCGGTGGCGGTGATCCGGACGTGCTGGCCGGGCTGGAGCACGACGCCCGTGGGGGTCCAGGTGACGTTGGCCGGCACGGCCACCGACCGGCCGGCGCCACCGGGCCCGGAGGAAAGGGCGAACGCGACGCCGGCCACCGCCACCGCGAGACCGCCGGAGGCAAGCGCCCACCAGCGGCGCGAGGGCACCCGGCGGCGCCCGGCCCGGTGCGCCGTGCCCGGCGGCGACCGCTCGATCCTGGTCGCGCCGGCGGACGCGGGTGACTTCGTGGGCGCGCGCGATGGTGCGGGCCGCGGGGGTGCGGGCCGGGCCGGTTCTTTGATATCGGCCGGGACCTCGAACACCTGCCCGTCCCGCTGCCGCAGGAACAGCACCGGCGTGCCCCACTCCAGGGTGTCCGGGAAGGCCAGGCTCAGCTCCAGCCGGGCGTTGCGCACGGCCACGTCGAGCGGCAGACCGGACGCCACCCCGGCGTAGAAGGACCGCGTGAACTCGACCGCCGCGCGGTCGGAGATGTCGAACTGCATCGCCAGCACGGCGGGCACCCCGCGCCGGATCAGCGTTGTGGCCGTACTGGAGAAAGGGTCGTCGGCGCTGCCCGTGGCCGACTCGCACGAGTTGAGCACGATCAGGCCCAGCGACGGATGCAGCGCCGCGATCTGCGCCAGCCGGCTGGCCCGCAGCGGATAGCTGGCGCCGCCCTCGGTGGCCAGGAAGAACACGCCCTCGCCGTGTCCCTCGTCGTACGCGCCGTGCCCGACCAGGTGCAGCACGTGCCACTGCCGCCGGCCGAGCGCGGTCAGCAGGTCGCGCCAGGTCTCCCCGGTCGCCCAGTCCAGGGTGACCCGGCCCCGGCGGTCCAGCCCGCCGATCGCGGCCTCCAGGTTGGCCCGTTCCGCGGCGGCGTCGATCTCGTCGAGGGTGCGCGGGCGGGCGCTCAGCGCGACCACCCGCAACGGCGGCTCGACCCGCAGCGGCCGCACCGGGTCCATGATCTCCGGGTAGCGCACCAGCGGCATGCTGAGCCCGAGGTAGTCGTCGCGGCGCTGGTCGTACAGGAACTCCCAGGGCAGCGCGGCCAGCTCCGGCGGGCGCAGGCGGAGCACCAGCCGGACCCGGCTGCCGCGCAGCGCCGCCTGCTGGCGGGTGGTGTCGAACAGCGTCCGGACGTCGCCGGTGAACAGCAGGTCGAACAGCGCCGTGCCCAGCTCCTGGGCCGCCTTCTCGTCGCGGGCCGCGACCCGGCGGGTCGCGGCGGCCGACGACAGCAGCGCCACGTGCAGCCGGCGCAGCCGGCGTTCCAGGGCGCGGTCCTCCGGATCCCATCCGATGTCGACGGCGCACTCGCCGCCGACACCGGAACGGCCGAGGATCCGGAAGCCGCCGGCGATGGCGTCGACGTCCACTTCCAGTTCGATGCTCGGTTCGGTCATGACAGTCGCCCGGTCAGTGGAGCGGCGCCGACGGGACGCCGCCGGTGGCCGGATCGGCGGGCTCGGCGTCGGTGAGGCCGGCGCCGCAGGACGAGCAGAACAGTGCCCCCGGCGCGTACGGGCTGCCGCAGCGCGGGCACCGCGCCCGGTCCGGGATGACCACGCGCCCGATGACCGCCGTGTCCGCCGGCAGGGCGCCGCGGTAGATCTGCGGGCCGCGGTGCCGGCCGGCCCGTCGGCGCCGCACCAGCAGCAGCGCCGCGACCACGGCGGCGATCAGCAGCGCCGCGGCGGCACCTCCGATGATCACCATCCGGGACCGGTCCGCCGGCTCGGCGGCGGCGCCGGCGGGCTTCGGCTGATCGCCGTTGCGCTGCCGGTAGTCGATCGCCTGCTTGCGCTTCTGCGACGCCAGGTAGTGCGCCGGCATCATGGCCAGCACCTGGTCGAACTTGGCGACCGCGTCGGTGTAGTAGCCGCGGTAGAAGTCGTCGAGCCCGGCCCGGTACGCGACGTCGATCGGCCCGAGCTCGTTGCGGACCTGATGCTTCGCGAGCAGGTCGCGGATCACGTCGGCGGCCACGATGAAGTTGGTCTCGCCGACCACCTCGAAGCTCGCCGTGCCGACGACCTGTCCGTCCAGGTTCGCCGCCGGCCCACCGCTCTGTCCCTGGGTCACCTTGGCGCTGACCTCGTAGAAACGGTTGCCCGGCCCCTGGATGCCACGGGCGTCGATGCTGCTGATCTCGCCGCTGCGGTTGGAGAGCGAGATCTTCTCCCCCTTGGCCATGAGGAACGGATAGCCGATGACCAGCACCTCCTGGCCGGGCTGGACCTGCTGGTCGGCGGCCAGCTGGGCCACCGGCAGGGTGGACGGCTCCAGCTTGAGCAGCGCGACGTCGCCCTTGGCGAACGGAAGCGACTCGAGCACCCGCGCGTCGAGGCCGCCCTTGGCGTCCCGCTCCCTCGGCCAGGTGGCGATGCCGCCGCCCACCTGGACCTGCACCTCGGGCACCGGCTCGGCCGAGGAGTCGTGCTCGGTGACCCGGGCGCTGCCGTTCGTCGCCCGCTCGATCGCCACCTCGCGGAACGAGGCGGCGAGCTCGTCCTGCTCGATCAGCACGTCGACGGCGCTCTCGATGGCATAGTCCCGGGTGTCCTCGGGGCTCGTGCAGTGGCCGGCGGTCACCACGTAGCCGGTGCCGTTGACGACGAAACCGGTGCAGGCTCCGGTGTACGGCACCCGGACCGTCCAGTCGAACAGATGCACGTCGAGGTCCCAGTCGGAGCGGACCATGACGGTGGCCGGCTGCACCAGCTCGATGGCCCGCAGTTGTGGTGTCACCGGCGGCAGTGGGCCGCCCGGCCCGGGCGGGGAGGGCGCGGCGGCCGCGGGGACGGCCGTGGCGAGCAGAACCGCGGACGCCGCGAGCATCGATAATGGACGGGACATGGTCATCGGATTTCTCCTTCGGTGAGGCGATCGCGATGGATGACAGACGGGAACTGGCGGCCGACCTGCTGGTCGACCCGGGCGTGCCGGCCGAGGACGCCGGCCTGCTGGCCGAGGCGCTCGCCGCGTGCGGCGTGGCCGCGCGGGCGAAGGTGCTGGCGCCCCGCCGGGCCGGCGAGCAGCTCAGCTGGCTGGTGCTACTGGCGCTGCCGTTGCAGGCGTTCCTGACCACAGCCGGCGAGGCGGCCGCCCGGGACGCCTACGCCGGTCTGCGGCGCGCGGTCGGCCGGGTGCTCGGCCGGACACCGGCGGAGGCCGGACGCCCGATGGTGTTGCAGGACGAGCAGACCGGCTTGCGGATCGTGCTGTCCGCCGACCTGCCGCCCGAGGCGTACCAGGCCCTGGTGACGTTGCGGCTCGCCGACTACGAGGAGGGACCGCTGCACTACGACCGGCATGAGCGCCGGTGGCGATCCATCACAGACGAGATTCGATGACATCCGCCGGCCCCTTCCCCGGAACGTGAGAGCGCGTCGTCGGTCGAGCGCTCATCACACGGTCGGGTGCCGGCCTCATCAACCGCGCCGGGGAACTCCCTGGGACTGGAAACAGACTTTTTCTTGTACGCCGGCGCGTGAACCATGGTGGCCATGCGATGGACACCGGATGACACGATCAGCAACGCGTTCCGGATCGGAACGGTGGCCGGCCACTTCGGATCGGGTGCGGCCGCATGACCGTCACCGTGCGACCGGCTGCCCCGGCCGACCGCGACCTCGTCACCGCCCTGCTCACCCGTTCCTGGGGCACACCGACAGTCGTGGCGCACGGCGTCCGCTACGACGCCTCGGCCCTGCCCGCCCTGATCGCGTGGCGCGACGGCGAACCGGCCGGTCTGCTCACCTACCGCCTCGGCACCGACGGCCTGGAGATAGTCACCTTCGACGCCCTGACCCGTCACCAGGGAGTCGGCACCGCCCTGCTCGACGCCGTGATCAAGGTGGCCCACGACCATCACGCCACCCGCGTCTGGCTGATCACCACGAACGACAACCTGGACGCGTTGCGCTTCTACCAGCGCCGGGGCCTGCGCATCACCGGCGTCTCCCCCGGCGCCGTCGACGAGGCACGCCGCCTCAAGCCGTCCATTCCTTTGACCGGCGACTACGGCATCGAGATCCACGACGAGCTCACCGTGGCCCTTACTTTGAGTCGCGATCCATTGACAGAATGACGTCGTGCCGGAGTCGATCCAGTCCATCCTGCGCCGCCGCCGCGGCGCCGCTTTCGTGGGCCGCGGCGCGCAGCTGGCCCACTTCCGCTCGAACCTTCAGCTCCCCGAGACCGACCCCGGCAAATACTTCATCTTCAACGTCCACGGCGAGGGCGGCGTCGGCAAGTCCACGTTGCTGGAGCGCTGGCGCCACATCGCCCGTGAGCTCGGCGCCGCCGTCGCGCTGGTCGACGAGCACGTCTTCGACACCCCCGAGGCGATGTCGGCCGTCGTGGACCAGCTGTCGTCCCCGGCCGACACCAAGGACTTCCGCGCCAAATACGCGGACTTCCTCAAGGGCCGGGAGCGCCTGGAGAGCGACCCGCAGGCCCCACGCGAGCTGTGGAGCCAGATCGTCCGCACCGGGGTGAAGGCGGGCCTGCACGCCTCGAAGGTCCTTCCCGGCGCCGCGCCGATCGTCGACCTGGTCGACGGCGAGACAGCGGCCGACGCCGTGGATCAGGCCCGGCAGTACGTCATCGGGAAGATCCGGGATTTCCGGGAGGCCAAGCTCCTCCTGTCCCCCACGCCGGAGCTGAGCCCGGCCTTCATGGAGGCGCTGGGCCGCGTCGCCACCCGGCAGCCGGTCGTCCTGTTCTTCGACACCTTCGAGCAGACCGACGTCTTCCTCGAGGAGTGGCTCCTCGACATCATGCTGGGCGCGTACGGCGAGCTGCCCAGCACCGTCACCCTCGTCATCGCCGGTCGTCATTCGCTCGACGCCAACCGCTGGTCCGAGCTGCTCGACCTGGTCGCGCCGGTTCCCCTGAACCCGTTCACCGACGCCGAGTCCCGGCAGCTGCTGTCGGCCCAGGGCGTCACGGACGCGCACACCATCGACACCATCATCGCCCTCTCCGGCGGCCTGCCCCTGCTCACCGACATGCTGGCCAAGGGCCGCCCGGTCAGTTCGGCCGACGTCGGCGATCCGACCGGCACCGCGGTCGAGCGCTTCCTCAAGTGGGAGACGGACGAGTCCCGGCGCGACGCGGCCCTGGCCGGTTCCCTCCCCCGCCTGATCGACGAGGACCTGCTCACCGCCGCCCTGGGCGGCAACGAGGTCCCCGGCCTGTTCGGCTGGCTCACCGACCAGGCCTTCGTCCGCCTGCACACCGACCGCTACCGCTACCACGACGTCGTACGCCACCCGATGGTCCGCTGGCAGCGCCAGCGCTCACCCCAGCGCTGGCGCGAGACCCACCTGCGCCTGGCCGCCGTCTTCCGCGATCGCCGGGAACGGATCGACCCGCAGCCGAAGTGGTCGAACACGGCCTGGCAGGAGAACAACGTCGAGCTGACCTATCACGAACTGTGCGCGCAGGTGACCAGGCTCGAGACCACCCTGGCCGACGGCGTGAACGCCGCGACGGCCGGTCCGGCGGTGGCCCGCCGCTGGGCCGAGATGGTGACCGAGGCGGGACGCGATCTCGACGACACGGAGCTTCGCACCATCGGCGGCGCGCTCCTCGACGCCGCCAACGCCGAGGAGGACGACTGCGGCCAGTTCCTCACGGTCCTGCTCAACAGCGGCCGGCTGGACGCGACGGGCAAGGCGTCCTGCCTTCTGGAGAGGGCACGCGTCCATCACGCCGAGGGTGAGCAGGCGGAGGCCGTCCGCGATGCCACCGAGGCCATCCGGTACGACCCGGACCTGGCCAAGGCCTACGTGGTGCGCGCCATCGCCCGTGGCTACCTCGACGAGTTCGACGGCGCCCTGGCCGACTTCGCGGAGGGCCTCGCCCGGGGTGCTGACCCACACTGGACGGCCGGTCAACGAGGCGACATCCTGCGGATGACGGACCGCCACGAGGAGGCGCTCGCCGACTTCGACCTGGCCATCGCCCACGACCCGGCCAACAACTGGCTCATCTCCGGTCGCGGCTACGTCTACACCGCGATGGGGCGCTTCGACGAGGCCATGGCCGACTTCGATCGGGCCGTCGAACTCGATCCCACCTACACCTGGGCCCTCGGACAGCGGGGCCGCACCTATCGCCTCACCGAGCGGCACGAGGAGGCACTCACCGACCTCGGCCGGGCCATCGCGATCAACGACTCCGTCCGGTGGTTCTTCGGTGAGCGTGCCCTCGTCTACCGGACGCTGGAGCGTTACGACGAGGCGCTCACCGACCTCGGCCGCTTCGTCGAGCTGGAGCCCTCCTCCGGATGGGCGTTCGCCGAACGCGGCGAGACCTACCGCCTGATGGCCCGGTACGACGAGGCGGTCGCCGACTTCGACAAGGCCATCGAGCTTGATCCCCGCAACGCCTGGGCGATCGCCAGCCGGGGGCAGGCCTACGCCGCACAGACACGTCACGAACAGGCGCTCGCGGATTTCGAGCAGGCCGTCGCGCTGGGGCTCACCGACAAATGGGCCCTTGGCGAGAGGGCCGTCGCCTATCGCCGGGCGGAGCGGTACGACGAGGCGCTCACCGAGTTCGACCGGGTCATCGACCAGCATCCCGGCTACGCGTGGGCCATCGGCGAACGCGCCGAGACGTATCGGGAGATGAAACGCTACGACGACGCGATCACCGATTTCACCCGCGCCCTCGAGATCGATCCCGTCAACGCCTGGGCGCTGGCGAGCCGGGGGCAGACCTACTCCAGCATGAAACGCTTCGACGAGGCGCTGGCCGACCTCGACCGGGCCGTCGAACTCGACCCCGCCTACACCTGGGCCATGACGCAGCGGGCCGTCACCCTGCGAGAATCCGGCCGTCACGACGACGCGCTGGCCGCCCTCGACCGGGCGATCGAGGTCGACCCGGCCCGGAAGTGGACGGTCGTTCAGCGGGCCGAGACCTATCGGTTCATGGGCCGGTACGACGACGCGCTCGCCGATTTCGAGCGCACCCTCGAGCTGGATCCCTTGTACGAATGGGCGACGGCCCAGCGCGCGGAGACGTACCGCCAGATGAAGCGGTATGACGACGCGCTCGCGAGTCTGGCGCCGGCGCTCGCCCGGCCGGAGCCGTCCGGTGTCATCGTCGCCGAGCTGGCCGAGACGTACCGGCAGATGAAGCGGTACGACGAGGCCCTCGCCCAGTTCGACCGGGCCGTCGAGCTCGACCCCACCTACGACTGGGCTCTGGCCTGGCGCGGCCAGCATTGGCGTCTCATGAAACGGTACGACCTGGCGCTCGCCGACCTCGATCGGGCCGTCGATGCCGATCCCGAGGTGGCCGAGACCTTCGTCCTGCGCGGTCTCGTCCACCGCGACCTCGGCCGGCCGGCCGACGCCGCCGCCGATTTCGCGCGGGCGGCCCGGATGGAACCGTTGATGACCTGGGTCGTCCGTGACCATCTGGTGGATTTCGAATACGCGCCCGCGCAGGATAGAGAGTAAACGCAAGAAACGATCACCGAAAACGGCCCTCAATCGCCTTCCGGACAAATTCAGCGAGCATATTTACTAGTTCGGGCGCGTAATTCTTCCTGCTCTACAGACCCCCTGAGCTGCGAAAGTTCTCGGCGGCGGAAACATCCGCCGACACGAAACTGGGGGGGAACGAGCATGAATTTCGTCCGAAATCGACGGGCACTTCTCCGCGCCGGGGTCCTCGCGGCGCTCGGGACGGTACCCGTCCTGGTGCTTTCCGCGCCCGCCTACGCCGCCACGGGTACGGCCAAGGTCGGCAACACCATTCAGGTCAACGCCGCCAACAACCGGGCCAACAACATCACGATCACCCGGGTCGGCGGGAACTTCTTCATCACCGACCTCGGTGACACCCCGGCCGCGGGGGCCGGTTGTGCCGTCGTCGGCGCGCGCACCGTGCGCTGTTCGGCGGCCGGTGTCGTCCGGCTCGTCGTCAACACCGGCAACTTCAACGACCGCGTCAACAACCTGACCAGCACCGCCTCCACGCAGAACGGCGGGATCGGCAACGACACGCTGCTCGGCGGCACCGGGCCCGACCTGCTGGTCGGCGGCCTCGGCAACGACGGGATGACCGGGCGGGCCGGGCAGGACACCCTGGTGGGCCAGGCCGGCAATGACACCGCCAACGCTCTCGGCGTCTTCGACGGCCGCGACTTCTACAGCGGTGGCGCCGGCTCGGACACCACCAGCTACGCCGCCCGCGGGGTGCGGGTCGTCGTCACGCTCAACGGTCTCGCCAACGACGGCCAGGCCGGGGAGCTGGACAACAACCTGGCCGACGTCGAGAACATCAACGGCGGGCGGGGCAACGACGCCCTGACCGGCAACGCGGCCGCGAACCGGATCAACGGCGGCCTCGGCAACGACACGCTCAGCGGCCTGGCCGGCGCCGACACGCTGACCGGTGGGTTCGGCTCCGACACGTCCCTCGGCGGGCTCGGCAACGACACCGCCGTGGCCCTGTCCGTGCGGGACGGCCGGGACATCTTCAGCGGTGGGCCGGGCGTGGACACGACCAACTACGCCGCTCGCGGGCTTCCCGTGAACGTCACCCTCAACAACATCGCCAACGACGGTTCGGCGCCCGAGTTCGACAACAACCTGACCGACGTCGAGAACGTCATCGGCGGGCGGGGCTCCGACAACCTGACCGGCAGTGCCGCGGCGAACCGCATGTTCGGTCTGGGCGGCGCCGACGTCATCCTCGGCGGCGCGGGCAACGACACCCTCGTCGGCGGGGCCGGCGGCGACCGGATGTTCGGTCAGGCCGGCAACGACACCCTCAACAGCGTGGACGGCGTGCGCGGCAACGACCGCAACGACGGCGGCGTGAACGTGGACCGGTGCCTCGCCGACCTGGTCGACGTGAAGATCAGCTGCGATCTCTGATCAGCGGGCGCGGGCTCTCAGCAAGTTCAAGTCGATAACCGAGACCGAGCGGCGCTGCGTGGTGATGACCCCGTGGCGCCGCAAGGTGCGCAGCGCCTTCGTCACCGATTCCCGGGACGAGCCGGTCCACGCGGCCAGCTCGTCCTGGCTCAGCGGCACGGTGATCTGCACGCCGTCGGTGCCCGAGGCGCCGAACCGCTCGGCCAGCTCCACCAGCCGCAGGGCGACCCGGCCCAGGGTGTCGTACGTTCCGAACTCCACCCGCTTGCGGTCGGAGTCGCGGAGCCGGGCCACGATCATCCGGACGATCCGCATGGCCGCCGGCGGATGGTCCTGGAGGAACTTCAGGAACGAGCTCACCGGCACGACCAGCGTCTCCAGCGGCTCCAGGGCCGCCACCGAGGCCGAGCGCGGCGCCCCGTCGAGGGCCGACATCTCCCCCAGCAGCGCCCCCGGCCCGCGGATGGCCAGCAGCACCTCACCGCCCTGCGCGGTCAGGGAGAACACCTTGGCCCGCCCGGACAGCACGAACACGACGGTCGTCGACTGGTCGCCCTCGCTGAACAGCGTCGCCCCGCACGGCCAGAGCCGCCGGCGCCCGGACCGGAACAGGTCTTCGACCTCTTCCCCGGCCAGCTCGCCCAGGAACTCCCCCGGGTCGGTCACGAGTGCCACGGGTCCTCCTCCCGCAGGCCGTTGAGGACGTACGCCGGCACCGGCTGCCGCCGTCCCTTGACCATCAGGTCGCCGAGCGGGGTCACCAGCGCCGACGATCCGATCCGGTCGAGCGTCGATCCGCCGATGACGACTTGGCCGGGCGCCGCCTGTGTCTCGAGCCGGGCCGCCACGTTCACGGCGTCGCCCATCGCGTTGAAGTTGCGCAACTTTGAGCCGCCGATGTTGCCGACCAGCGCCTCACCGGTGTTGACGCCGACCCGGAACCGGGGCCAGCCGGGCCGGTCCGCCGCGATCTTGTCGACCGCGCACTGCATCCGCAGCGCGGCCCGGGCCGCCCGCAGCGCGTGGTCGGGCTGGCGGGCCGGGGCGTTGAACAGCGCCATCAGCGCGTCCCCCTGGAACTGCACGACCGTGCCGCACTCGCCGAGAACGGCCTTGGTCGCCACGTCGAAATATTCGTTGAGCATCGTCACGATCCGTTCCGGCGTCGACTCCTCGGAGAACGTGGTGAAGCCGCGCAGATCGGCGAAGAGCGACGTCACCTCGACGACCGCCCCGCCGAGCGCCGCCTGTGACGGGTCGGCGACCAGCGCGGTGGCCACGTCGGGCGACATGTACTGCCGGAACAGCTCGTCGAGCTGCCGGTAGAGCCGCGCGTTCTCGAGCGCGATCGACAGCTGCCCGGCCAGCGACCGCAACAGCGCCGCGTCCCGGTCCGGCATCGTCGAGGAGCACCCGGCGACGAGCACACCGGCCGGGTGCCCTTTGACGATCAAGGGCAACACCAGGTTTCCGTACGCGTCCACGAGCGGCTCCCGGCTTCGCAGGGCCGCCTGCGCCTCCCGTACGGAATCGGCCCGGACCGAACCGCAAGCGAGCGACGGCCGGAAGACCAGCCGGTTGTCCTCGACCAGCCCGATGTGGACCGCGTAGCCCTGGAACGCGCCCGCGATCCGGTGCACCGCGCCCTCCAGCAGATCGAGATCGGACACCAGCACCCGCGCATCGCGGCCGATCGCGACCAGCGCGTCCAGCTTGCGGATCTGATCACGCTCGCCGGCCAGCGCGTCGGCGGCCCGGCTCAGCACCGCCGTCTGCCCCTCGGTCAGCTCGAAGCGCCGCGCCACGACCGCCATGGCCGAGGCCCGCGGGCCGCCGCGCATCGCCTCGACCAGCGCCTCGAGCGCCGCGCCGTACTCGGCCTTGAGCTCGCGGACGGTGAACTCGGTGCCGACCGCCGTGAACAGGCCGGCCGCCGCGCCCTCGTGGCGATATTGGACCCAGGCGCTGTACGCCACGTAGCCGAACCCGGCCGCCATCAGCAGATGCCACTCCCACCAGGAGGCCTGCCAGTCGCGGCCGGCCGCCATGGCCACCGCCGACTCGGCCAGCAGCGCGAACGCCGTCATCACCGACAGCAGCATGACCGCCCGGCGCTCGCGGTAGAGCACGTAGTAGCGGACCGCCGCCGCCGTGAACAACGCGAACGCCACCAGCGACAGCGCCTCGGTCGACGGCGCGACCGCGGCCAGCGCCCCGGCCAGCGCGAACGCCCCCACCCGCAACCACACCGACCAGCGCATCAGCCCGGACGGCAGGTCGACGGCCGACGCCGCCGCGAGCACGGCCGCCGCGGTCAGGCCGGCCGGCGACGCCGACGCGAAGATCTCGTTGGGTCCGTCGAGCAGCATGTGCGGGGTGGCCAGCGCGTGCAGGGCCAGGAAGGCCGCGGCGACCAGGAACGACAGGCCGACCAGGAAGAGCCGGATGTCGTCGCGGCGCCGGGCCGCCTCGTTCACCAGCACGGCCAGCGTGAGGCTGACCGCGGCCACCGCGAGCACCAGCCAGAAGTGGGCGGCGTCGTGATGCCAGCGCCCGTCCAGGGCCGGACGGGCGATCAGCAGCCAGAGGCCCACCATCGGGGCGGCCAGGTGCGCGGCCCAGACGATCACCCGCGCCGGACCACCTCGGCCCGCCACTGGATCCATGCACTACGACGTTAGTCGTCACGGCGACGGTGGAAGGTGTCGGAAAAGCGCGAAAGGGGCCCCGAAGGGCCCCTTTGACACGAGCGGACGACGAGATTCGAACTCGCGACCCTCACCTTGGCAAGGTGATGCGCTACCAGCTGCGCTACGTCCGCGCTGAGGAGAACACTACCGGATGCCGTCCAGGGTCCCCACCACCGGGTCCCCTGTGTCGGGCGTGACCTTGAGCGGGACGGCCCCACTCTGCGAACATTCGCCGATGGTGACGCCTTTCCCGGAGCTCGGGGAGCAGTTCGAGGAGCTCGCGGCCGCCGCTTTCGTGGCGCTCGACGAGGAGCAGTTCGCCCGTGCCGTCACGTACGGCCGGTCGCAGCCGGCCCGGGCCGGTGACGTCCTGTTCGACGCCGGGGACGACAACGGCGACCTCATCCTGATCGGGTCGGGCGGGGCCGACGTCGTGCACAGCGACAGCACCGACGTGATCCTGCACGCCGGTCCGCGCCAGTTCGTCGGCGAGCTGAATCTGCTGACCGGGCAGACCCGCATCCTGACCGCGCACGTCACCGCCGACGGTGTCGTGCACCGCGTCTCCCCGGACGCGTTCCGCCGCCTGATGGCGCAGGACACCGAGCTCAGCGACATCCTGCTGCGCGCCTTCCTGGCCCGCCGCCAGCTGCTCGTCTCCCGCTCGGCCCGGGGCCTCGACGTGGTCGCCGACGACGCCACCGCCGAGGGCCTGGCGCTGCGGACCTTCCTGGTGCGCCAGGACCTTCCGTACCGCTGGCTCCAGTCCGGCACGGCCGAGGCCCGCGAGGTGGCCACCGGCGCCGGCCTCACCCCGGCCGACCTCCCGGCCGCGATCATGCCGAGGCGGACCCTGCGCAACGTCGATCCCGGGACGCTGAGTCACTCTCTCGGACTCACCTACCGGCGTACGCCCAAAGGAATCGCCGATCTGACGATCGTCGGCGCCGGACCGGCGGGACTGGCCGCCGCCGTCTACGGTGCGTCCGAGGGCCTGGAGACGGTGCTGCTCGACGCCGTGGCCACCGGCGGGCAGGCCGCCGCCAGCTCCCGCATCGAGAACTATCTGGGCTTCCCGTTCGGGCTCAGCGGCGAGGCCCTGGCCGCCCGGGCCGTGGTGCAGGCGCTGAAGTTCGGCGCCCACCTCGGCAGCCCCTGCGGCGTCGCCTCCCTCGCGCGACGCCCCGACGGCACCCACCTGATCACCCTGGTCGACGGCACCGAGATACCGACCCGCACGGTGCTGATCGCCACCGGGGCCGCCTATCGCAACCTGCCGCTGGGCCGCTGGGCCGACTTCGTGGGCGCCGGCATCTACTACGCCGCCACCGACCTCGAAGCCAAGGCGGTCTCGGGACTGCCGGTCACGGTGGTCGGCGGGGCCAACAGCGCCGGCCAGGCGGCGATCTATCTGGCCCGGCACGCCGGGCAGGTCACTTTGGCCGTACGCGGTGACAGCCTCACCAAGGACATGTCGAACTATCTCGTCGAGCGGATCCTGGCCGACCCGCGCATCACCGTGCGCACGGCGACCGAGGTCACCTCCCTGTCCGGCGGCCACCGCCTCGAGGAGATCACCCTGACCGAGCGGGCCACCGGCGCCGGCGACCCGTGCGGCTGCTTCGGCCTGTTCTGCTTCATCGGCGCCGAGCCCGCGACGGGCTGGCTGACCGATGTGGCCCTGGACGAGAGCGGCTTCGTGCCCACCGACGTCCAGCTCGGCGGCCGCTGGACCGGCACGAGCCGCCCGGCGCTCCCGTTCGAGACGAGCGTGCCCGGCGTCTTCGCGGCCGGCGACGTCCGCACCGACTCGATGAAACGCGTGGCGGCAGCCGTCGGTGAGGGGGCCAGCGCCGTCCGTAGTGTCCACCAGGCATTGGCCCACCTGGCCTGACAGCGGGGTAGCATCTGGCGGATGCCGATGGAAGCCACGATTCTCCACGAACCTGCCGATCCCGACGGCCTGGTCGTAGCCTCCCTCGCCGGTGAGCTCGACCTCGACCGCGCCGACGACGTCCGCGACGCCCTGGCCACGATCGCCGCCGACCCGGCCTGCCGCTACCTGCGGGTCGACGTGGCCGGCCTCGACTTCATCGACTCGTACGGCCTGGGTGCCCTGGTCAGCGCCCGCAACACGGCCGCCGCCCACGGCGTCACGTTCACCCTGGCCAAGCCGTCCCCACCGGTGCAGAAGGCCATCGAGGTCACCGGCCTGGGCCACGTCTTCGGTCTCTGACGCGAGCCTCGCCGGATCGGCTGTGGTCAGGTGGCGGGTGGGATTGCTAGGCTGCCCGGCATGATCATGCGTTCGACCGGTTGGTGGCCCGTCTTCTAGGCGGCCCCTGACCCGATCGAACCCACCGGCCGCCCGATGAGGCGGCCGTTTTCGTGGGAACTCGCAGCCTCGCCGGGCCCTTTCCCGCGAGGACCGCCATGCCCGCCGAACCGCGCTCCTGGACCGTCGTGCTCTCCCGTCTGCTCGGTCACGGACATCTGACCAGCGCCCAGACCGCGTGGGTGATGGAACAGATCATCTCCGGGGCCGCGACGCCCGCCCAGACGGCCGGTTTCCTGGCCGCGCTGCGGGCCAAGGGCGAGACCCCGGCCGAAGTCGCCGGCCTGGTCACCGCTCTGCGCGCCAACACGACCGCCGTCGCCGTGGCCGGGACGACGGTGGACATCGCGGGCACCGGCGGTGACGGCACGGACGCCGTCAACGTCTCCACGATGGCCGCCGTCGTCGCCGCCGCCACCGGGGTGACGGTGGTCAAGCACGGCGGCCGGTCCGCCTCGTCGTCCACAGCGGGCGCGGCCGATCTGGTCGAACACCTCGGGATACCGCTGGACCTGACGCCGCACCAGGCCGCCCGCATCGCGGCCGAGGCGGGAATCACCTTCCTGTTCGCACCGAAGTTCAACACCGGCCTGCGCCACGCGTCGCCGGTGCGCCGCGAGCTGGGTGTGCCCACGGTCTTCAACCTGCTCGGACCGCTGATCAACCCGTCCGATCCGCGGAGTCAGGTGGTCGGTGTGGCGGACGAGCGGATGGCGCCGGTCGTCGCCGGCGTGCTGGCCGCCCGTGGGCGCTCGGCCCTGGTCGTCCGCGGGGACGACGGACTGGACAAGCTGACCACCTCGGCCCCCTCGCGGGTCTGGACGGTGCGCGGCGGGACCGTCACGGCCACCGGGCTCGATGCCCGGGACCTCGGTCTCCCCCGGGCGCGGCCGGAGGCGCTGCGCGGTGGTGGCGCGGCCGGCAACGCGAACGTTCTCCGGGCCGTGGTGGGCGGGGAGCACGGCCCGGTCCGTGATGTCGTGGTCCTCAACGCGGCCGCGGCCCTGGTCGCCTCGGCCGGACAGGACGCGCCCCTGCTCGATCAGTTCGTCACGGCCGTCGCGCGGTGTGCCGACGCCATCGACACCGGAGCGGCCCACGCGACCCTCACCCGGTGGATCGCCGTCAGCCGGCGGGTGGGCCCCGTGAGCGATTGACTCACGGGCCCCGCCTTCACCGCCGGCCCGCGCTCACCTGGGCCACCTGGTCGGCGCTGAGCTCGTAGGCATACATCCGGAAGTCGTCGATCAGCCCGTCGAAACGCGGATCGCCCCAGCTCGTCCCGCCGATGAAATTGGCCGTGGTGCTGCCACCCACCCCCACGTCGCCCAGATCGAGGGGGAAGTCGGTGCGTACGGCCTGAAGGACGCCGTTGAAGTAGATCTTCCCGACCGTGCCGTTCATGGTGAACGCCACGTGCGTCCACTCGTTGAGCGGCAGGTCCCGGCCGGCGCCGAGAACGAGCCGCTCCTGCGCCGGCGCCCCGGGCGCCTTGAACGTCGCCCCGAAGCCGGTGGTCCCGCCGTTCGTGGCCGACTGGAGCAGGAAGAACGTGTCGGTGCTGCTGCCGATCTGCACCAGCGGCACCCAGTTCGGCAGGGTGTCCGGACGGGCCCGGAAGGAGACGGTGAAGCTCTGGTCGAGCCCGGCGTCGATGTTGTCCGGCATCCGGATCTGGTTACCCGAATCGGGGGCACCGCCCGGCAGCGACACCGTGCCGCCGGTCCCCCAGGAAGTCGCACCCTGCAAGGTCGCGGCGCCGATCGAGGTCTTCGTTCCCGAGTTGGCGGCGGAGGTGCCCTGGCCCTCGTCGAAGGTGTAGCGGACCGGGGCGCCCTCGTTGTACATGGCCGCCACGTCGGCCGCGCTCAGCGTGGTCGGGTACACCCGGACGTCGTCCATCAGGCCGTCGAACGCCGCGTCGCCGTAGCCGTTGCGGCCCAGCCAGTTGTTGGCGGTCGGGCCGATGGCGCTCATGTCGATGGTCAGGTCGGTCCGGGTCGCGATCGCCTCGCCGTTGAGATAGAGCGTGCCGGCCGTGCCCTGGCGGGTGAAGGCCACGTGGTTCCACTGCCCGGCCGCCACGTCCCGGGCCGGGCTGGCGTACACCCGCTCCTCGGTGGCGCTGTTCTTCGCCTTGAACGTGGCCGCGAGCCCGGTGCTCCCGGCGGCCTGGGTCTGCATCTGGATCTGGAAGTAGCTCCCGGCCGAGCCGAGCCCGTCACCGATGTGGAACAGGCCGGTCCAGTTGCTCTTGGTGTCGGGGCGCACCCAGAAGCCGGTGGTGAAGTTGGCCGCGCCCTGGAGCAGGTTGTCCGGCAGGTCGACCGCGTTGGCGGTGCTGCCGCCGGGCAGGTTGACCGCCTTGCCGAGGATGCCGTTGCCGGACCAGCCGGTGGTGCCGGTCAGCACGGCCGGGCCCACCCCGCCCGTGCCGCCGGTGTTGGCGGCCGAGGTGCCCTGTCCCTCCTCGAACTCGTAGCGGATCGGCACCCCGGACGTCGCCGGGGCGTCGTCGCCCACCACCACCAGGTCGTCGATCATCAGCGCGGCCCCGGTGCCCGGAGCCCGCAGGGTCAGCGTCTGTGCGGCCGACGCCGCGGTGAAGGTGCCGACGTACGTGCCGAAGGGGCCCGACGAGGGCAGCGCCGTCGTGGCGGTGAGGGTGGCGTTCAGGTTGCCGGCGGTCAGGACGGCCGTGGCCGCGCCGGACCCGGCCGATCGGGTGTCGCGGGCATAGCGCAGCGACACCCGGTACGTCGTGCCGGGAGTGAGGTCGCTGATCGTGCGGCGGATCTCGCCGGCGGTGCCCAGGCCGAGCTGATAGCCGGTGAGGCCGAGGCCACCCTGACCGGCGGCGGCGCCGCGCACGAGCTGGACCGGCCCGGTCACCGTCCACGGTGTCATCCGGCTGCTGCCGGCGGCGACGTCGACCACGGTGGGCGGGTTGCCGGTCCGCCACTCGGCGGGCACCCGCGGATATTCGAACGCGTCGACGATCCGGGGGTTCAGCTGCGCCAGTTTCACCGTGGGGTCGATCTGGACGATCTTCGCGATCGACGGGGTGCCGTTGGCGTCGAAGACGAACAGCATGTAGGAGCCGGGCGGCGCATAGGTGCCGTTGGCCGGCGCCGTGACGGTCACGGTGCCGCCGGACTGGCTGAACGCCAGGTCCTGGAAGTTCTGGTCGTTGTTGAAGCCGTGCGTCACCGACCCGTTGCGGACCAGCGTGACGCGGGAGACGCCGCCGGACGCGGTGACCGCGAAGTTCCCGTTGTAGCCGATCTTCTTGGGCGCGGCGCTGATGACCGGGCGGGTGGCGGGCTGGTCACCGTCGAACAGGTACACCGGCGAGTAGTACTCCACGTCGGTGTAGTTGCGCGGCCCGGGAGCACCACCGCCGCCCATCATCACGCGGCCGTCGGGCAGCAGCAGCGCCGCCGAGTGGTAGAGCCGGGCGTGCTGATAGGGCACGGCGACCTCGCTCCAGTCACCGGAGTCCGGGTCCCAGATCTCGGCGTTCGTGACGTATCCGCCGTTGCCGTTGTTCTCCCGGCCGCCGCCGGTCACGAGCACGTCGCCGTCGGGCAGGACCGTCGAGGTCGCCCAGTGCCGCTGGTACTTCATCGGGTCGGTGGCCGCGATGACCGGGGTGGCGGTGCCCTGGGTGATGTCGACCGTGAAGCCGGCGCGGGCGCCGTCGGGACCGCCGCCGTTGCCCCACCAGCCGCCGCCGACCTGGAGGATCTTGCCGGGGCGGTACATGGTGGCCGTGGAGGTGGCGCCGACCGGGTTGCCGTTGGCGCCCTGGTTGGCGATGCCGCCGGGGAGGGTGCCGCGCAGCACCAGGCGGCCGGTGCCGTTGTTGCCCTGCGGGTCGAGCTCGAACATCTGGGTGCCGCTGATGGTGAAGAGCGTTCCGCTGCCCGGGGCCACGAACGCGCGGGGATACCACCACCGGTTCTCGTCGGCGCCCGGGTGGTCGGAGCCGCCGTCGCCGTACGCCGCCGGGCTTCTCGCGCCGTCGAGTGTCTTCCAGCCCGAACCCGAAGTCGGGGTGTAGATCTCCGGGGTCAGCACGCCGGGGCCGCCCGGACCGCCGCGCAGGCTGCCGCCCTGCACGACGACGTCGCCGTTGGGCATGGTGGTGCCGGTCGGGTACCACCGGGGATAGTTCAGGGGCGCCTCGTTCTGCAGCCCGTTGTTCGTGGTGTAGCTGGTGACACCGATGGCGGCGTCGTTGGGGCTGTTGCCGCCCAGCCCGTCGTCGCCGCCGACCGTCATCGTGGAGTGGTCGTGCGGGCTCTGCACCTGCATCGAGCAGAACAGGTCGGTGTAAGTGAGGTTGGGCAGGATGCCCGCCCGCACGTTGGCCAGGGTGCGCGCCTCGGCCGGATCCCAGACGTCGACCTCCATGTGGCCGCCCTGGGTGATCGAGGTGTCGCCGGTCCAGTCGTACGGCGTGGTGTCGGTGCCCCAGCCGCCCACGCTGCCGAACGACTGCACCTTGCCGTCCGACGTCAGCGCCATGTTGATCGGCATCAGCGGCCACGGCGTGACACCGCTCCAGGCGCCCTCGCGGTCCTTCGTGGGTGGTGAGCAGTCGGCGGTCAGCAGCCCGGCGGCGTAGGCCAGGCCGTTGCGCATCTGGGCCCGCATGTACGGCTCGGCGTAGGCGGTGCCCTCGTGCCCCATCGCGGTGTACCAGGACCGGCCACTGTCGATCCGCTGGCACCAGGTGACCGGATGCGAGGTTCCCTGGCGGCCGCCGCCGTACGACGCCTCGTCGGCCTCGATCAGCGTGCGGACGGTGGGTGCCGGGTTGACGACCCAGTCGTACCATTCGTCGCTGCGGGTGATCGTGGCCGGCACGCCCTGGGTGAGCGGGTGGGCGGCGTTCTTGACGACCACCCGGCCCGGCCGGACGCCGGGATTCTCCGGATGTCCCTCGGAGACCGCGCCGACCAGGCGGGCGTAGAACGGGTTGACGTCGTGCTCGCTCTCGCCGACCGACCAGCCGGTGTAGTGCAGGCCCATGAAGCCGCCACCGCCGCGGATGTACGACTCGAGGGCGGCCCGCTGGGAGGCGTTGAACAGCACGCCGCCGGTCTGCGCGAAGACCACGGTGTCCCGGGCGGCGAGGTTGGCGGTGGTGAAAGCGCCCGGGTCGTCGGTCTCCTGGATCTCCACCGGCTGGCCGTACTGCGTGCCGAGCTCGGCCGCCAGGTCGCGCACCGCCTGGCGCGCCTGCACGTTCGACGCGTGGAAATTGGGCTTGTAGAACAACAGGACGTTGAGCCGGCCGTCGTCGACGGCGGCGGCCCGGGCCACGGCGGCCGAGGCCGACCCGGTGATCAGCGAGAGCGCGGCGACGGCCGCGACGAGAAGGGCAGACCTGCGAGGCACTTTCATGAGAGATCCCTCCTTGGAGGGCCTGACCGTAAGATGCCCATCAATGCATAGTCAAGAACTGAATCCATGCATGCGAATTTTTCGAGCGACAGTTCTCATATGCGAACTCAATGCAGACAAGGGCCGGCCCCGCGGGGCCGGCCCTTGTCGAAGTACGGTCAGCGCAGCTCGGCGATGACGGTCTTGAGCTCGGTGTAGTCGTCCAGGCCGAACGAGCCGAGCTCGCGGCCCCAGCCCGACTGCTTGAAGCCACCACGAGGCAGGGTGACGTCGTCGGCGTGCCACGTGTTCAGCCACACCGTGCCCGCCCGCAGACGGGCGCCGACCCGGTGGGCCGTGCCGATGTTCGACGACCAGACGCCGGCCGCCAGCCCGTACACCGTGTTGTTGGCCGCCGCGACCACCTCGTCCTCGGTGTCGAACGGCACCGCGGTCACGACCGGGCCGAAGATCTCGTCGGTCTGCACGGCCATCCGCTCGTCGACCGAGGTGATCAGGGTCGGTGACACGAAGAAGCCACGGTCGCCGAGCGGGTCGGCGCTGCCCGCGTTCAGCACGGCGCCCTCGCTGACCGCGCCCCGGATGTAGCCCAGCACCTTCTCGTGCTGCTCACGCGAGACCAGGGGGCCCATCTGCGAGGACGGGTCGAAGCCGTCGCCCACTTTGATGGCGCGCGCGGCCGCCGCCACCCCCTCGACGACCTGGTCGAAGACCCCGCGCTGGACGTAGAGGCGCGAGCCGTTGACGCAGCACTGCCCCTCGTTGAAGTAGCCGCCCAGCACCGCGCCGGCGATGGCGGCGTCGAGGTCGGCGTCGTCGAAGACGATGTTGGGGGCCTTGCCACCGAGCTCCAGCGAGACCTTCTTGAGGTTGCCCGAGGCGGCCGCGGCGATCTTCTTGCCGACCTCGGTGCTGCCGGTGAAGGCCACCTTGTCGACACCGTGGTGCTCGACCAGCGCGGCGCCGGTGTCGCCGAAGCCGGGCAGGATGTTCACCACGCCGCCGGGCACACCGGCCTCGAGCAGGAGCTCGCCGAGGCGCAGGGCGGTCAGCGGGGTCTGCTCGGCCGGCTTGAGGATGACCGTGTTGCCCGCGGCGAGCGCCGGCACGATCTTGAAGCAGGCCATCAGCAGGGGGAAGTTCCACGGCACGATGCCGGCGACGACGCCGACCGGCTCCCGGCGGGTGTAGGCGTGGAAGTCGCGGCCCGGCACCGACATCGGAATGGTGGTGCCCTCCATCTTGGTCGCCCAGCCCGCGAAGTAGCGGAACAGCTCGGCCGCCACGGCGATGTCACCGTCGCGGGCGGCCGCCACCCGCTTGCCGTTGTCGAGCGCTTCCAGCTGAGCGAACTCGCCGGCGTGGGCCTCGATCAGATCGCCGATGCGCCACAGCAGGTGGGACCGGTCGCGCGGGGTCATCCGCGACCACGGCGACGGCGACTCGAACGCGGTGCGGGCCGCCACGACCGCGCGGTCCACGTCCACGGCAGAGGCCTGCGCGACCTGGACCAGCTCCTCCTCGGTCGACGGGTTGACGGTGGCGAACGTTCTGCCGTCCTTCGCGTCCACCCATTCGCCGTCGATGAGCAGTCGCTTGGGTGCGGACAGGAATGAGCGGACGGCGGGCAGGAGAGAGGACATGATGGCCTTCCGGGTCATTTGATGATGGAGACTTTCGAACCGTCGAGGGTGAGCGCCACGGCGACGACGATGATCACGCCGTAGAGGATCTGCTCGTAGGCGGACGGCACACCGACGATCGGCAGGCCGACCCGCAGCAGCGTCACGACGAGCGCGCCGGCCAGGCTCCGCCAGACGCTGCCGTGGCCGCCGGTGATGGCGGTGCCGCCCACGACGATCGCCGCCACCGCCGGCAGCAGGAGGTTGTCGGCCATGGTGGGCCCGCCGCTGAACTGGCGGGAGACCAGCATGACGGCGGCCAGCCCGGCGCAGGCGCCGGAGACGCCGAACGCGCCGATCTTGACCAGGTCGACCGGCGTGCCGGCCAGCCGCGCGGCCGACTCCGCATAGCCGGTGGCCGAGATCCAGCTGTGCAGCGGGGTCACCTTGAGGACCACGGCGATGACGGCCACCACGATGACCGCCACCGCGGCCGACATCGGCACGTAGCCACCGACGTACAGGTCGAGCCACTTGATCGTCGAGTCGTCCACGACCCGCACGGTGCCGGCGCCCGAGACGACCAGGGCGAGCGCGGACAGGATGCTCAGCCCGCCCAGGGTGACGATGAACGACGGGATCCGCAACAGCACATGGGCCGCGCCCTGCACCACGCCGATCACCGCCGCCACCACGATGACGGCCGGCGTGGCCAGGGCGCCGAGATTCGGCAGCCACAGCGCCAGAAAGACCGTCGACAGCGAGGCCAGCGCGGCGATCGACAGATCGATCCCGCCGCAGAGGACGACGAGCGTCGCCCCCGCCGCCAGCACGATGAGAGGCGCCGCGGTCCGCGCCACAGCGGTCAGGCTCCGCTGAGTCAGGAAGTCGGGGTCGGCGATGGTCAGCCCGGCCACCAGCACGGCCAGGGCGATGAGCGGCATGAACCCAGTCAGGCGGCGGCCGCCCCGGGCGGCGGCGGGCTCGGTGGCCGGTGGCGCGGCGACTTGTGTGCTCACACCATCTCCTTCACGAGATCGAGCGGGCTCGGTTTGCCGCCGGCCGGACAGGGGACCTCGGCGGCCAGGCGGCCGTCGCTCATGACCAGGATCCGGTCGGCCATGCCGATGGCCTCCTCGAGGCTGTCGGCCAGCAGCACCGTGGCGACGCCGCCGGCGGCGAGCTCGCGCATCAGCCGGTACACCTCCGAGCGGGCGCCGATGTCGAGGCCGCGGGTCGGGTGGTCCAGCAGGAGCAGCCGGATGTCACCGCCGACGAGCCACCGGGCGAGGACCACCTTCTGCTGGTTGCCGCCGGACAGCCGCTGTATCGCAGTATCGCGGCCCGGCGTGCGGATGGACAGCCGCTGGATCCAGCGGTCGACGAGCGTGGCCTGTTTCCGCGGCGCCAGGAACGGGCCCGTGCACCGGGCCTTCTGCTTGGTCAGGGTCATGTTCTCGGCCACCGACATCGCGCCGACCATGCCCTCGGTCTTGCGTTCGGCCGGCACATAGCCGATGCCGGCGGCGCACGCGGCCCGGGTGGTCGGCAGGTCGATCCTCTCGCCGTCCATCCGGATCTCGCCGGCCGTGGTCGGCTCGGCGCCGAACAGGGCGCGGCAGATGTCCTCGCGACCGGATCCGTGCACGCCGGCGATCGCCACGATCTCGCCGGCGGCGACGTCCAGGTCGATGTCGTGGAACGTCCGGCCGGACAGCCCGCGCACCGACAGCCGGGGTTGTTCCGACTCGACCCGGGCGGCCGCGTTCTCGTGGTAGTGGTCGTCGGATCCGGTCGATCCGATCATCATCCGGTGCAGCTCGCGCGGGACGGCGCCGGCCGTGCCGACCTCGCCCACCGACCGGCCGCCGCGCAGCACGACGACGCGGTCGCAGACGGTCAGCACCTCGTCGAGCCGGTGCGAGACGAAGACGACCGAGGCGAACTCGCGCAGCCGCCGGATCTGCGCGAACAGGGTGTCGATCTCCTTCGGCTCCAGCACCGAGGTCGGCTCGTCCAGGATGACGACCGGCGGGTGCTGGCTGCGCTCCTCGATGCGCAGCACCTTGGCGATCTCGACCATCTGCCGGTCGGCGAAGCTCAGCGAGTCGGTGCGGGCCAGCGGGTCGATGTCCGACCCGATCTTGTCGAGTTGTTCCTGGGCCAGGCGGCGCAGGGCGTCCCAGCGGTAGAAGCCCCGGCGGACCGCGGCCCCCTCGCTGCCCAGGACGATGTTCTCGGCGGCGGTCAGGTTGGGCACCAGTGACTGTTCCTGGAAGACCATGCCGATGCCGTGGCCGGCGGCCTCGACCACGCTGCGCAGTTTGACCGGCCTCCCCCGGACGAGAATCTCGCCCTGGTCCGGGGTGACCAGGCCGACCAGCGCCTTGAGCAGCGTGGACTTGCCGGCGCCGTTCTCGCCGGCCAGGCCGATCACCTCGTGCTGGCGGACAGTCAGGTCGACGCCGTCGAGGGCCTTGACGCCCGGGTAGTGCTTGACGAGGCCGCGGACCTCCAGTGCCGGCGCGCTCACTTGACCACCTGGTTCCTTCGACGCTGCGGGATGACCGCGGCCGCGACGGCGGCCACGACGATGAGGCCCTCGACGCCGCCCTGCCAGTAGGGGCTGACGCCGACCTGCACGAGGCCGTTCGTGAGCACCATGACGAGCAGGACGCCGACGGCGGAGTGCAGGACCCCGCCCCGGCCGCCGGTGAGCAGGGTGCCACCCACCACGGCGGCGGTGATGGCGGAGAAGTCGTAGCCGTCGCCGGCCTGGACGAGCCCGGCCCCGAGCTGGCTGGTCACCATGACCCCGCCCAGGCCGTAGAAGGCACCGGCCAGGGTGAAGACCGCGACTTTGTACGGCTTCACCCGGACGCCGGAGAGGGTGAGCACCTCCTCGGCCCCGCCGATCGCGTAGGCGTACCGCCCGAGCCGGGTGTACCGCTGCAGCAGCCAGCCCACCAGCACGCATGCGGCGGCGATCCACGTCAGATAGGACAGGCCGAGCAGCCGCTCGACGGCCAGGCCCTCCAGCAGGGCGTCGGAGATGTTGGGCTGGACGCCGGCGAACATGAGGGTGGCGACGCCGAGCCCGACGGCCGACACCCCCAGCGTGGCCATGAACGAGGGCACCTTCAACAGGACCAGGGCCAGGCCGCTCAGCGCACCGAACGCGCCGCCCAGCATGACCGCGGCCAGGATGCCCAGGATCCCGAAGTCGTTGTCGTTGCGGTTGTTGGCTACCAGCAGCGACACGGTCAGGGCGGAGGCGCCCATCACGCCGGCCGCCGACAGGTCGATCGAGCCCATCATCAGCACGAAGGTGATGCCGCAGGTGACCACGGCCAGCACGGCCGCGGCGTCCACGATGTTGCGGACGTTGTCGGCGCTGCGGAACTGCGGGCTCCAGGCCGCGAACATCAGAAAGATGACGACCAGCGCGACCGGTGGCCCGGCGTCCCGCAACGCCGCTCCCCGCCGGGTCCGGCGGCGAGGAGCGGCGGCGACCTCGGATGTCACGGTCATGTCAAGGGCCCGGCCACACGGTTGAAGACGTTGGCGCACTCGAAGTCGGCCGGGTCCGTCTTCGGCTGCGCGAAGTCGGCCGCGTTCTCCTTGGTGATCAGGAACTGCTCGGCGAAGAAGGCCCGGTTCTCGGGGGCGATGTCCGCGACCGCGAGCTTGCCGGTGGCGGCGCAGAAGCCGATGGCCAGGCCGATGCCGCCCTGCCAGGCGCCGTCGCTGGAGACGGTGGCGGTCATGTCGCCCTTCTGGACCGCGCTGACCGCGTCCGGCACGGCGTCGATGCCGACGACCGCCACCTTGCCGGCCCGGCCGGCCTGCTGGAGCGCCTCCAGGGCGCCGAGGGCCATGTCGTCGTTGGCGGCCCAGATGCCCTTGAGCTTGTCGCCGTGCTTGGTCAGCAGGGTCTTGGTGACCGTGAGCGCCTCGGCCCGGGAGAAGTTGGCCGCCTGCTGGTCGAGCAGCTTGACGCCGGTGTTCTTGGCGAGCGAGGCCTCGAGGCCCTTGAAGCGGTCCTTGGCGGCGGCGGTGTCCAGCACGCCTTGCAGCGCGATGATGCCGCCCGAGCCGCCGATCGCCGTGGCCAGCGCGTCGCCGATCTGCTGGCCCGACTCGACGCCGTTGTAGGTGATGTGGCTGAGCCAGGTCTTGTGGTCGGCCGGCTTCAGGTCGGCCGGCTTGTTCCACTGGGTGACCAGATAGGCGCCGGCCTGGTCGGCGCCCTTGACGATCGGCGCGGTGTCCGAGTCGCCGTTGGGGAGCACGTTCATGACCAGGCACTTGGTGTCGCCGGCGAGGATCTGGCTGATCTGTTCCTGCTGCTTGGTGGAGTCGCCGTCGTACGTCAGGCGCTCCTGGGTCAGACCGACCGTCTTGGCGAACGCGTCGCCGCCGGTGAGCCACGAGGCCTCGTACGGGTTCGACTCGTTGCGGACCTGGCCCACCAGCCGGACGTCCGACGGTGCGCAGGCGCCGCCGCCGGCGGCCTCATCTCCTCCGGCGGCTTGCTCGCTGCAGCCGGCGAGCGCGGCGGCGACCAGGGACAGGCTGACTATGGCCACGATGGGCTTCATGATGATCCTCTACTTCGTCGGTGGCGCTTCGTCGGTGGCGCTTTTTCGGTGGAGGCGGGCATCAGCGGGCCATCCAGCCTCCGTCGACGGCCAGGACGTGGCCGTTGACGTAGTCGGCGGCGGCCGAGCTGAGGAAGACGGCCGCTCCGGCGATGTCGGAGGCGTCTCCCCAGCGGCCGGCCGGGATGCGGTCGAGGATGGCCCGGGAACGGTCGGGGTCCTCGCGGAGCGCGGTCGTGTTGTCGGTGACCATGTATCCGGGTGCGATGGCGTTGACCTGGAGGCCGAGCGGCCCCCACTCGTTGGCCAGGGCCTTGGTGACGCCGGCGACGCCGTGCTTGCTGGCGGCGTACGACGCCACGCGGAGCCCGCCCTGGAACGAGAGCAGACTCGCGATGTTGACGATCTTGCCCTGCCCGCGTTCGGTCATCGGGCGCCCGAACGACTGGCAGAGCAGGAAGAGCCCGGTCAGATTGATGTCGACCACGCGGTCCCACGAGCCGCGGCTGACGTCCACCGAGTCCGCGCGGTCGATGACACCGGCGTTGTTGATCAGGATGTCGACCGGGCGGCCGCCGTTGACCGCGCCGGCCGCCCGCTCGATCGCGTCGTGGTCGGCGACGTCGAGATCGACCACCTGCACCTCGCGGCCGAGACCGGTCACCTGGTCGCGCGTGGCCGCCTGGCTGCCCGGCCGGCCCAGCAGGACCAGGTCGGCCCCGGCCCGGGCCAGCCCGAGGGCGATGGCCCGGCCCAGGCCGCGGCCGGCGCCGGTCACCACGGCCCGCCGGCCGTGCAGGTCGAACGGCGAGCCGGTCACAGGTCCTCCAGCGCCACCGGGGTCAGATCGGTGTAGTCGTTGTTCTCTCCGCCCATGGCCCAGATGAAGGCGTAGGAGCCGGTGCCGACCCCCGAGTGGATCGACCACGGCGGCGAGATGACGGCCTCGCGGTCGCGCACCACGAGGTGGCGGGCGGCGCCGGGCCGGCCCATCAGGTGGAAGATCCGGTCCTGCTCGTCGAGACCGACGTACATGTAGACCTCGGTCCGCCGGTCGTGCAGATGCGGCGGGCAGGTGTTCCACACCGAGCCGTCGGCGATGACGGTCACGCCGAACTGGAGCACCGCCGTTCGCAGCTCCTGCCCCCAGGCGTACCGGTAGAGGCTCCGCTCGTTGGCGCCCTCCGGCGTGCCCAGCTTGACCGGCTCGATCGCCGCATGGCTCAGGAGCACGGTGGGGTACGTCGCGTGGGCCGGGGCCGAGACGAAATAGAACGCGGCGTCGGGCCCCTCGAACACCACCTCACTCCCCCGGCCCACGAACAGGCCGTCGAGGTAGCGCAGCTCGAACTTCTCGTTGTCGACGAACACGTGGCCGGACTGGCCCACGTTGACGATGCCGAGCTCGCGGCGGGCCAGGTGCGACGTCGCGCCCAGCACCTCCCAGGCCGGCAGCCCGAGCTGGCCGTCGCCGGGAACGGCCCCGCCGACGACCAGCCGGTCGTCGTGGGTGTAGACCCCGCGCACCTCGCCGGCGTGGAACAGGTCCTCCACGAGGAAGTTCTTCCGCAGGTCCGCGTTCGTCGCCGTCTCAACCGCCGAGGGCGATGCGGAGTACCTAACCTCGATCAACGGTCTCTCCTCGTTTGTGAACCGCGTTCAGCTACGTGAACTGACCGCGACCATACCTATGGCGCAGACCACAGGTCAAGGGACGGAAATCTGTTCGCCTATGTGAACTGGTGTAGGGTGCAGGCGTGATGGAAAGCAGCGGAAGCTCCGCCACCGCCCAGGTCAAGTCGGCGGCCCGCGTCCTCGACCTGCTGGACGACATCGCCGCCCACGGCCCCGGCACCCAATTGCAGCTCGCCACCCGGCTCGGCATCCCGAAGAGCAGCCTGCACGCGCTGCTGCGCACCATGTGCGCCCGCGGCTGGCTGGACACCGACGAGACCGGCAGCGTCTACCGGCTCGGCGTCCACACGCTGACGGTCAGCTCGGCCTATCTCGACGGCGACCCGGTGATCTCGCGCGCCGGCTCCGTCATGGACGAGATCGCGACGGCCACCGAGGAGACGGTCCACCTGGGACGCCTCGAGGGTGCGGAGATCATCTACACCGCCAAGCGCGAGTCGAAGCACCCGCTGCGCATGTACTCGGCGGTGGGCCGGCGCCTTCCCGCCTACATGACGGCGCTCGGCCGGGCGATGCTCGCCGAACTGCCCGGCGAGGACCGTGACGCGCTGGTCCCCCACGAGATCAAGCCCGTCACCACCCAGACCATCACCGACCGGGACGCCCTGCTGGCGATCATCGAGAAGGCCGGCCAGCTCGGCTACGCGGAGGAGAGCGAGGAGTCCTGCCTGGGCGTGCGCTGCTTCGGCGTCACGCTGCCCTTCTCACACCGGTCGATGGACGCGCTCAGCGTCGCCGTCCCGATCAGCCGCCTCGACCAGGCGCGGGAAGATTTCATCATCGAGACCCTGCTGAGCGTGAAGGCCCGCCTGTCGGCGATGCGCGGCAACAGCCTGGTGCGCTGACGCGCCGCGCACCGCCGGAGGGCCTCAGTGTTTCTCGAGTCCCGCCAGCACACCGGCCCGCGAGGCGTCCTCGCTGGCCAGCACGCCACCGTTGGCCACCGAGTCGGCCGTGATCTCGGTGAACACCATGCGGACGTCCTGCTGCCGCGCGCCCAGGATCTCGACGGCACTCTCCGCCACCGCCCGGGCGAAGGCCTTGCGCTGCTCCAGGGACCGGCCCGCGAGCAACTCGACGGTGATGTTAGGCATGGCGCCCTCCCGTATCGATCGTCCAAGTAACGGACTTCAGTTCACTGTTGTGAACGGACGCTACCGTTCGTTCGGAGGAGTGGCAATGGATACAGTGACCACATAACCACAGTGATGCCACGGCCGGACCGCGCGGCGACCGTTCTGGGCGGCCCGACGGCGGTCATCAACCTCGGCGGCCTGCGGATCGTCAGCGATCCCACCTTCGACGCCCCCGGTCCGCAGGGCTATCTGACCAAGATCGAGGGCCCGGCATGCCCGGCGGAGGCGGTCGGCCCGGTCGATCTCGTCCTGGTCAGCCACGACCAGCATCCCGACAACCTCGACACCGCGGGCCGGGCCTTCGCCGTCGCCGCCCCCAGGGTCTTCACCACACCGGAGTCGGCGCCGAGGCTCGGCTCCCGGGCGGACGGCCTCACGCCATGGTCCAGCCGCACGGTCGGCGACCTGACCATCACCGCGGTTCCCGCCGTCCACGGCCCCGAGGACGGCGACCCCGACGCCGACGGCAACGTCAATTGCCCGGTGACAGGCTGGATCCTGTCCGGAGACAGCCTCCCGACGGTCTACATCAGCGGCGACAACGCCTCGATCCGCACCGTCGCCGAGATCTCCCGCCGCGTCCCCCACATCGAGGTCGCCATCCTGCACGCCGGTGCGGCCCGGGTCCCGGCCAAGTTCGGCGGAAGACCGCTGTCACTGACCGGCGCCGGCACCGCCGCCGCGGCCGCCGTCCTCGGCGTGCGCGCCGTGATCCCCGCCCACTACGACGGCTGGGCGCACTTCTCCGAGGGTCTCCCCCAGATCGAGACCGCCTTCCGCGAGGCCGGCATCTCCTCCGCGCTGCGCGTCACACCGCACGGATCGTGGACCGGCTTCTGACGCGAAGCCGGCGGGAAGTTTTCCCTATCCGCTCCCGGTCCCGTCCGCTGTGCTGGACGGCGAGGCGCGAGCAGAGGGGAGACCTGCCAGATCACGAACCGGCACGGAACCTTCCGGCCGATGGCCGTGGAATATCTCGATTACTCGGGCGAGATGCTCGATCCGTTGAACGCCAAGCTGGACATGACGGCCGAGGACATCAAAGAAGATCAACGCCTCCAGGAACTGTACGACTACCGGGACCACGCGGACGCCTACCTCGTGCTGATCGACGGGCACAAACTCCGCCTCATGCTGTCCCGGGACGCAGAGCTCGACGGCTGGCTCGAGAACTATCTGTCCCAGCAACTCCAGGTGATCGAGCACCGTCGCGACCACACCGGAGCCCGCCCTCCGATGCACCTGGTCATCACGAAATGGGACCTGCTCGACGGGCATGTCGTCGACGGCGAGCCGGTCACCCTCGGCACGGTGGCCGGCCTCATCACCCGGCAACCCACCTTCGCCGGCCATTTGGCCAGCCGCCGCCACGACGGGGACAGCGCGGTCCGGTTGATCCCGGTCAGCGTGACCGGCCCGTTCGCCGCGCTCGACGAGTGCACCGGGGTGGTGGTCAAGGTCCCCGGCCAGCCGGTGCTGCCCTGCAACCTGGACATCCCGTACGTCGCGTTGCTGCCGGACACCCTGCGATGGCGGATGGATCAGATCGTCACCGATCTCCGGTCACCGGCCGACGACCGGGCCGCCGAGCGGCTGAGACGCAACGCCGACCGGTTCGTGTACGCCCGTGAGGTCACGGTCACTTCAGGCGCGCCGGTGGCCCGGTGGATCGCCCGCCGCGTGCTCAAACGGCGGGGCGGGCAGGCCGAGGCCCTGCCGGCCGCCACCGCCGAGATGGCGCAGGGTCTCGTCGATCAGCTCGGCGCCTTCTTCGAGACGCGCGAGCGACTGACGAGGGAGCGCCTGGAGACCCTGGAGAAGGAGCACCGCGACCGCAGGCTCGCCGTCGCCACCGAACGTGACGCGTTCGCGCTGGCCCTGGAGTGCTTCACCGCCCACCTTCAGGCCTTCGAGGACAAGAATCCCGAGTCGGTGCTGACCACCGGAGGACATCCATGAACACGTCGAGCACGGCCACCGTATGGCCGTTCGCCATCGTCGAGAGCAGACTGATCGTGTCGCCGGACTTCCTGGTGGAACGCGGCCGGTCCGACGCCCGGATCCGCCGCCTCCTGATCAACCAGGCCCGGGTCGACCAGGCGCGCGGCCAGGCGCTGCACCGCTCCGTCCTCACCATCGCGGACCGGGAGCGGTTCGCACTGGCCTATCGCTACGTGCCCGTGCCCGGCGGCGCCCGGGACGAGGCCACGAGACCACTCCACATGGCCGAGGGCCTCATCTGCGACCGGCCGGACGCGGCCATCACCGACGAGACGCTGGACCGTTCCCGCGACCAGCTCCGGGAAGCGCTGGAACGCTACGTGGCGCACGGCTGGTCGGGCCCTCCGGCCGCTTCCCACGGCGAGCCCTTGAACGGCGCGGCGCCGGCCGCGGAGGCGGCATCCACGCCACCAACCCCGCGACGGTGGCAGGACACCGGCCGGCCGGCAGTGCTGACCGCATTGATCGCGGCGACCGCCGGTCTGGTCCTCCTCGTGCTGATGATCCGGCGCTTACTTACCGCATGACCGCTCGCTGAGGAACGCCCGCACCTCAGGCGAATCGACAACGGCGCCCCAGACCGGGCTGAAGAAAAACGGCCTCTGGCGCGTCGCCTCTACCTCACCGCGCGGGGATGCGGGACGCTAGGGAGAACATCCCGCCGGCATCGGACTCACCGTGGTCGCTCGGAAAGCAGCCGAATTGGTCGACGTCCTCCGCTCGCAGCCGCATCTGGACCTCGCGGATCTGGCGAAGGCCGCCCTACCGGTGCTCGTGTCGGTCATGGGCCTGCGGGCACACGGCGCGGTCCTGCACTGGGTGCACCCCGGATCGTTGCAGGAGGCGGCGATCGCCGAGCCGTTCGACTTCCAGACGGCAATGCAGCGCGACTTCGCCGTCTACCAGCGGTACAACCAGCAGCATCCCCTGCTCAGATATTGTCTCTCGCACCCCAGCAGCCCACCGGTGACGCTGTCCTGGTGCGCGCCCGGTCGCGCCCGGCGGGAGGAGACGGCGCTGTACCGCGAGTACTTCCGCCCTCTCGGGGTGAACGAGCAGCTGGCCGTGGTCACGAACATCGGGAGCAGCACGTACGCCGGCATCAGCCTCTCCGGACCACGACGTGGCTGCTTCTCCGAGCGCGAAGCGGGGATCCTCCGTCTGCTCCGGGACGAACTGACGGTGGCGGTCGAACGGGCCGAGCATCGGATGTACGAGCGGCTGGCCAACGACTTCGAAGCCCAGCTGAAGACCTCCGAGCAGGTCGTCGTCATCGCGGTCGACCGCCTGGGCCTGGTGCGGATGTGCAGCGGGGCCCTCTGGAACGTGGTCGACGAGGCGCTCGGGCCGATCATCCGGGGCGCCCCGCTCCCCGCGGCGCTCCACGGCGTGGCGCGGCATCTGGCGAGCGTGCCGCCGACGGCCCGCCGGCCCTATCTCGTCGCCTCGCCTTCGGGGGACGCGGCATTCGTCGTCCTCTGGTTCGGCCTCGACTCGGCCACCGAGGGCGTGCTCCGTGTCGATCTCGCCGCGATCTATGACGAACGATGGAATCGGCTCCAGCCGGACGAGGTACGCCTGATGGATCTGTGGGCGACCGGCCGGACCGCCGAGGCGATCGGCGGTGAGCTCGGCATCTCCGCCAAGACCGTGCACAACAAAGTCAACAAGATCTACGCGAAGCTGGACGTACCGAACCAGCGGGCCGCGATCAGGGAGTACTACGGACGCCGGCTGCGTGGCGCCGCCGCGTGACGCGGTTCAGGGGTGGGCGAAGGCGGCTGTCCGGGCGTACCCCTCAATGGTCTTGATCTCGGCCTCCGACAGGCCGATCTCGGCCCGGGCCGTCTCGTACTCGCCGGAGAGGGTGATCGCGGAGGCGCGCGGGTCGTCGGTGGCCAGGGCGACCGGGACCCCGGCGGCCAGCAGGCGGCGCAAGGGGTGCTCGCGGTAGCTCGGGGCCACGCTCGTGTGCAGGTTGCTGGTCAGGGCCACCTCCAGCGTGATGCCGCGCGCCGCCAGGTGGTCCAGCAGGGCCGGGTCCTCGACCGAGCGGACCCCGTGCCCGATGCGCTCGGCGCCGAGGTGGTTGATCGCGTCCCACACGCTCTGCGGGCCCGCCGCCTCGCCCGCGTGGACCGTCACGTGCAGGCCGGCGTCGCGGGCCTTGGCGAACGCCGGCGCGAACTCCGCCGCCGGCACCCCGGCCTCGTTGCCGGCCAGGTCGACCGCGCAGAACGTGTCGCGGCGCGACAGCAGGGTGTCGACCTGGGCCACGCCCTGGGCCGGGCCGAGGTCGCGCAGCAGGATGCCGATCATTGCGACCGGCAGGCCCGTCTCCCCCGACGCCGCGCGGACGCCGGAGGACACCGCGTCGATGACGGCCTCGGGTTCCAGGCCGGTCTCCCGGCGGATGAACCACGGGCTGAACCGCAGCTCCAGATAGCCGAGGCCGTCATCGGCGGCGTCCCGCACCACCTCGGCGGCCGCCCGCTCCCAGTCCTGGGGGCGCGGGAGGGCGGACGGCGCGGCGTCGACCTTGTCGAGGAAAGGGACGAGGCCGCCCAGAGGGCCCCGGGCCACGAGCAGGTCCTCGGGGTCGGCGGCGACGGCCAGGGGGTGTCCGTCGCGGTGCGCCAGCTCGAGGACGGTGGCTACTCGCAGGGAGCCTTCCAGGTGGCGGTGCAGGTCGATCAAGGTCACAAGGACGGGAGCTTAGCCCAGCCAGGTGCCGAAGCTGACGGCGCCGACGCGGGCGCCGCTGCCGGGGGCCGGGGCCAGCGAGTCGACCACGGCGCCGAAGTAACCGGCGGCCGGGTCGTCGACGACCGTGCGGGCGTCGCCCTTGGCCTCGAGGTAGCGGCGGACGAACGACGCCAGCGTGCCCGCCTCGGGGCCGGCCAGCTCGACCACGCCGTTGGTGGCGGGCTCCTCGACCAGCGCGGCCAGGGTGGCGGCCACGTCCTCGGCGGCCACCGGCTGGAAGCGCGCGGTGGAGGCGTGCACCACGCCGTCCTTGGTCGAGAAGTCGGCGATGCCGGGCACGAACTCGAAGAACTGGGTGGCCCGCAGGATGGTGAAGGGGACGCCGGCCTCGCGGATCTCACGCTCCTGGGCGACCTTGGCCCGCATGTAGCCGCTGTCCGGGATCTGGTCGCAGTTCACGATCGAGACCGCGAGGTGGTGGCGCACGCCGGCCGCCTTCTCGGCCGCGCCCAGATTGGCGGCCGAGGTCCGAAAGAACTCCAGCACCTCGTCGTCGCCCCAGGACGGCGCGTTGGTCAGGTCGACGACCAGCTCGGCGCCGGTCAGCGCCTCGGCCAGGCCCTCGCCGGTGACCGAGTTGACGCCCGTCGAGGGCGAGGCCGCGGTGGCGTCGTGCCCGGCGGCGGTGAGCAGCGGGATGAGCTTCTGGCCGATGAGCCCGGTGCCACCGATGACCACGATCTTCATGACGTACCCCTAACTCGGATATCTCTTGTCCGGGTCAACTCTACTCGGACAAGATGTGTCCGAGTCAAGTAGGATGTGACCATGAAGATGTCCGGCGGTGTCGAGTGGGCGCTGCACTGCACCGTCGTTCTGAGCGCGGCCGACCGCCCCGTGCCCGCCGCCCGCCTGGCCGAGCTGCACGACGTCTCGGCCAGCTACCTGGCCAAACAGCTTCAGGCCCTGTCCCGCGCCGGCATCATCCGGTCCGTGCAGGGCCACGCCGGCGGCTACGAGCTGGCCCGCGAGGCGTCACGGATCACAGTGCTCGACGTGGTCGAGGCGGTCGACGGGCCGCAGCCGGCCTTCCTGTGCACCGAGATCCGCCAGCGCGGCCCGCTGGCCACGCCGCCCGAGGCGTGCGACAAGCCCTGCCCGATCGCGCGGACCATGAGCGCGGCCGATCAGGCCTGGCGGGCCTCCCTGCGCGCGGTCACCATCGCCGGCCTGGCCGGCCTGGTGACCGAGGACAACGGCGCCGGCGCGTTCACCGCGATCCGCGCCTGGCTGTAAAGCCTCAAGCGGGGTTCAGCGCCGCCGATCTCAGAGGCACGACTGGGGGTCCCGGCGAGCGCAACCGGGCCGCACCGTCACGGGCACCGAGCGCGCACCGCACGCCCCGCAATCTCTTCTCATGCCCGGCCGACAACGGCCGGACAACAGGGGGAGATTAGATGCTGCGGAAGTCCATGTACTCGCTGGCCGCGCTCGTCGCGGGCCTCGGTGCGGCGCTCGCCGGGCCGGTGGCCGCGCAGGGCGCGACGACGCCGGCGGCGCCGGCGGGCGAGTGCGTGACCGACGCCAAGCTCGTCCCGACCTGCGGCGTCCTGTGGGGCGCGGCGGCCGGCGGGTTCAGCAGCCTGCCCCGCGACCAGGAGCTCAAGACCTGGGAGCAGAAGTCGGGACGTACGTCCTCGATCTTCCACGTCTACCACAAGGGCGACGAGAAGTTCCCGACCGCGTCCGAGATCGCGATGGTCCGCGACAAGGCCAAGCCCCGCGTGCTGCTCATGAACTGGCGCGTCGAGTACGGCTCGACCTGGGCCAACGTCGCCGCCGGCAAGCTCGACGCGCGCATCGACGCGTTCGCGGCCCGGGTCAAGGCGACCATGCCGGAGAAGTTCTTCCTCGTGCTCAACCACGAGCCCGAGGACGACGTGCGCACCGACCCGAAGCTGGGCATGACGGCCAAGGACTTCGCCGCGTCGTACCGCCACGTCATCAAGCGCCTGAAGTCCAAGGGCCTCGACAACATGATCAACGTGGTCGCGTACATGGGCAACGAGAAGTGGATGGCCCAGTCGTGGTGGAAGGACCTCTACCCGGGTGACGACGTCGTCGACTGGATGGGCCTGGACTCGTACGTCTCCTCCGAGGTCCCCTACTACCACGCCGGCGTCTTCGCCGACCTGCTCGACCGCAAGGCCAAGGGCGGTCAGGGCTGGTACGACTGGGCCACCAAGAACCACGCCTCGAAGCCGATCATGGTGGCCGAGTGGGGCGCCTACCACCGCGTGGGCAAGGTCGTCGACAAGTCCAAGCAGTTCAACTCGGTGCTGCCGGAGCTGGCCAAGCGCCCCAAGGTGAAGGCGATCGTCTACTTCGACACGAAGAAGGACTTCTTCGGCGACCGCGACATCAGCATCGACAGCTCGCCGGCCTCGCTGGCCTCGTTCCGCAAGCTGGCCGCGTCGCCGAAGTTCAACGTGACCCTGCGCCTTCGTTGATCCGCACCGGCAGGGCGTCCAATCCGAAGACGATGGACGCCCTGCGGTATGTCAGCTCCCGTTCGGGCACGGCCAGCCGCATCTCCGGGAAGCGCTCGAACAGGCGCGGGTACGCGATGCGCAGCTCCATGCGGGCCAGTTCCGCGCCGATGCACCGGTGGATGCCGTACCCGAAGGCCAGATGGGACCTTTTCATCGGCCTCGTCGTGTCGAGCTTGCCCGGATCGGCGCCGGTCGCCGAGGGATCGCGGTCGGCGCCGCTGAGCGAGCAGATCACGATGTCGCCCGCGCGGATGTCGGCGCCGCCCACCTTGTGATCGCGGATCGCCACGCGGGGGAAGGCCACCTGCACCACGGTCATGTAGCGCAGCAGCTCCTCGATCGTGTCGTCGAGGTTCTCACCGAGCCGTTGCCGCAGCCCGTCGTCGGTCATCAGCGCCAGCGCCCCGAGCGCGATCATGCTGGCCGACGTCTCGAGGCCCCCGGTGAGGACCCCGTCGGCCAAGCCGGCCAGTTCCCGGTCGTCGATCTCGTTCCCGTGGGTACGGATGAGCGAGCCCAGCAGCCCGTCACCAGGCTCACGGCGCTGGCGTTCGATCAGCCCACCGAGGTACGTCAGCGACTCCCCCACCGCGTCCAGCGACGCGCCGGCCCCGTCGGCGAGGTCGAAGCGGGCCGTGCTCAGCTTCTGGAAGTACTCGCGGTCCTCGTACGGCACCCCGAGCAACTCGCAGATCGTCAGCGCCGGCACCGGCAGCGCGTAGTCGTTCCAGAGGTCCACGTCGGTCTTGCCGGCCATCTCGTCGAGCCGGCCCTGAACGATCGCCTCGATCCGGGGCTGCAGGCGCATCAGGCGCCGCATGGTGAACTCCGGTGTCAGCGCCTTGCGCAGCCGGGTGTGCACCGGCGGGTCGGCGAAGCCGAGCCCACCGGGATCCTGCGTCACGTTGATGCCCACGCGCCCCGCGAACTTGCCGAAGTCGTTGCTGTAGCCGTCGAGGCTGCCCAGCACCTCGCGCACCGGCTCGTAGCCGGTGATCAGCCATCCGCGCATCCCGAGCGGCAGCGGAAGCCGGCTGACGGGATCGCGCTCGACGCGGCGGGCCATCTCCTCGACCGGGTCGAGACCGTCGCGGTGCAGCGGCCACAGCAGCTTGTCGGGCAGCATGGCCAGTCCCGCATAGGGGCCGTTGCCGCCCGCGAACCTGCGCGCGAGCAGCCCGAACACCTGGGACCGCACCGCCGACACCAGCGAGGTCATCCCCACGCCGTTTCCTCCCCATCCTGGAATTCGCAGAAGATGATCACATGGATGCCTGGCAAAAGGACGTACGCGGAGGTTAAATTTCATATGTACAGCCGTACACATCGTATGTACGCTCGTACGCATGACGCTCCTCGCGCCGGCCGCGCCTTCCGTACAGGCCCGCCGGGCCCGCCTCGCCGTGGCCGCGGTGTTCCTCACCAACGGTGCCCTGTTCGCCAACGTCGTGCCCCGCTATCCCCAGATCAAGGCCGATCTCGGCGTCACCAACGCCGTCCTCGGCACGGCCATCGCCGCCATGCCGCTCGGCGCGCTGCTGGCCGGCCTGCTGGCCGCCTCGGCGATCCGCCGCTTCGGCTCGGCCCGCGTCGCCGCCCCCGGCATCGTCCTGCTGGCCGCCGCGACTTTTCTCCTGCCTTTCGCCCCGACGTGGTACGCCTTCGCCGGCGCCATGTTCGTCGTGGGCGCCCTCGACGCCATCGTCGACGTGGCGCAGAACGCCCACGGGCTGAGGGTCCAGCGCCTGTACGGCCGTTCGATCGTCAACTCGTTCCACGGCGTGTGGAGCATCGGCGCCGTGCTGGGCGGCCTCATGGGCTCCGCGGCGGCCGGCCTGGGGTTGTCCCTCACCGTCCACCTCGGCATCTCGGCGGCCGTGTTCAGCGCGGTGGCGCTGGCCGCCTTCCGCTTCATGCTCCCAGGCCACGAGGACGCCGAGCGATCGGTTACCCCGTCCGATACCCCCACGACGGCGAAGCGGGCGATGACCGGCACGGCCGTACGCCTGCTGGCCATCCTGGGCATCCTGGCCGCGTGCGGCGCCCTGGTCGAGGACGCGGGTTCGTCGTGGGGCGCCCTCTACATGACGAACGACCTGCACACGAGCGCCGCCACGGCCGGCCTGGCCTTCGTGGCGCTGCAGGTGGCGATGACCGCGGGCCGCCTGACCGGCGACCGCGTGGTGGACCGTTTCGGCCAGCGCACGGTGGTCCGCGCCGGCGGCGCGCTGGCCGCCGTGGGCATGGGCGCGGCCCTGCTGTTCCCGTCGGTGCCGACCGCGCTGGCCGGTTTCGCCCTGGCCGGCCTGGGCGTGGCCACCCTGGTCCCGGCCACCATGACCACGGCCGACGAGATCCCCGGCCTCTCGTCCGGCACCGGCCTGACCGTCGTGAGCTGGCTCCTGCGCGGCGGCTTCCTGCTGTCACCCCCGCTGGTAGGCCTGATCGCCGACCAGACCAGCCTGCGGGTCGGCCTGCTGAGCGTGGTCCTGGCCGGCGTCCTGACCTTCACCCTGGGCCGCGTCCTCGCCGACAGGCCCGCCCACAACTGAGGATCACCGGCAACGCGGCCACCAGGGCGGCACCCCGCAGAACCCCGGCGATCGGGTACGCCGCCCGCACGCCCCACTCGTGCACGACGAACCCGCCGGCCACCGCGCCGAGCGGGGCCAGCCCGAGCGAGAGCATCCGATAGACCGCGCTGACCCGGCCCAGCAGTTCCGGCGGCACGACGCTCTGCCGCAGGCTGACCGTGGCGACACTCCACATCGACGAGAAGAAGCCGATCGCGGCGAGGCAGAGACCCAGGGTGTACGGGCCGGTGCTGAACCCGGCGGCCAGATACGCCGGCACGGCCCCGCCGAGCGCGAGCAGCAGGCCGCCCCGGTGGCTCGCCAGCCCGCCGGCGATGCCGCCCACCGCGCTCGCGGCGAGCAGCAGCCCGTACGCCGTCACCCCCATGCGCAGCTCGGAGGTCGCGAGCAGCACGAGGGTGACGGCGGCCAGCTGGAAACAGAAGAGATTGACGGCGAGGAGAAGGGCGAGCGTACGCAGGAAGCGGTGACCGGCCAGCCAGCGCAGCCCCTCGGCCACGGCCCGGCCCAGCGGCACCGTCGCGGGCGGCCACCACCTCACACGCCCCCAGCGCGAACGCCGCCACGACCAGGAGCGGCACGCCCGCCACACCGGCCACGACCGTCAGCGCCAGAGCACCCGCCACGACGGCCTGCACCACCTGCGCCCACCGCATCAGGGCGACCCGGTCGTGCCGGTCGACGAGCGCGCCGACCGGCAGCGACAGCAGCAACGACGGCAGCACCCCCGCCGCGGCGACCAGCGAGACCAGCCGCGGATCCGGGGTGAGGGCCACCGCGAGCAGGGGAACGGCCGCGGCGTAGGCGCCGTCGCCGAGGTTGTTCACGATCGAGGCCGTCTGGAGGAGCCGAAAGGCGGCGGGTAACCGGGTCACGGCGACCACCCTGGAGCGCGGTCAGCCGTCGTGGACACGATGTAGCGCGCCGCTACATAATCTCCGCGTGCCTTTGACGGTGAGTCTCGATGTCACCGAGCTGGCCGGCACGAGGTTCGCCATATCGCCCCTCGCCGAGACCGTGGCGGCGCTGGTCCTGCTGAGCGACCGGGCCGGCCCCGGGCCGCACGGCCGCTGGCTGCGCTGGGCCGTGGGCGAGGCGCGCGCCCTGCATCTCCCGGCGACCTGGCCCCTGCTCGTCAACGACCGCCGGTTCTGGCCGGAGTTCCTCCTCCCCGCGCCCGAGAGCTTCGCGCCGGCGATCGACGATGACCTGGCCGCGCTCCGGCGGACGACCTCCGGCCAGGTCCGCACCGGCCTGTTCCGGGTCTTCGGCGACGACCTGCCACCGGCCGCCGCGCGTCTCGCGGCGGCCCCCGCCGCCGGTCTGCGGAGGATCGCGGCCGAGCTCCACGAGGCGTACGAGACGCTGGTCGCACCCCACTGGCCGAAGATCCGCTCGCTGCTCGGCGCCGACGTGGCCCACCGGGCCGCGCAGCTGGCCGAGGGCGGCGCCGCCCGGCTCTTCGCCGCCCTGCACCCCGACCTGGACTGGCACGAGGGCCGGCTCATCCAGCGCAGCCGCCCCGGCGACCGGACGATCCGGCCCGCCCCCGGCGGCCTCGTGCTGATGCCGTCGGCCCTGCGCTCCTCGTCCGCCCACATCAGGGCGTCCACGTCCACGTGGACCACCGTGCGCTACCCGGCACGAGGCATCGGCACCTTGTGGACGGCCGGCGCCCACCCCGCGGCCGGCGCCGCGGCCAGACTGCTCGGCCGCGCACGGGCCGACCTGCTGGAGGCCCTCCGCTCCCCCGCCACCGGCGCCGACCTGGCCCGTTCCCTCGGAGTCACCCCGAGCGCCGTCTCCCAGCACCTGCGCGTCCTGCGCGACTCGGGCCTGGTGACCGGCACCCGAAGCGGCCGCCGCGTCCTCTACGCCACCACCGAGCTCGGCCTGTCCCTGTTACGTCCTTCCGCATGAGGCGGATATCGATCACCGCACGCTGGAGATCATCCGCTTGACCCGGCCGAGCCAGGCCGGGTCCTTCCCGAACCGGACGGACTGATTCGAGACCCGCCCTGGCGGTCATGCCGCGTCCCGGCGGATGAGGGCCGTGGTGGCGGCGGCGAGGACCGCGATCGTGCACACCGCGGTGGCGGCCGCGCCCTCCGATGGCTGCAGCAGGGCGGTGTCCGGCAGCCACGGTGCGCTGGCCGGGAAACGGGCGCGCAGCAGAGGGCCCACCATCAGGTACGCCGTCAACGTCACGGCGACGCTCGGCAGCGTACTTCTCAGCAGCAGGCCGATTCCCGCCGCCGTCAGCGTCGTGGCCAGCAGGTAGGCCGATGCGGGCGGTGTCAGCAGTGTGAGCGGCCCGGCCACCGCGACCAGCGCCCCCACCTTCGCGGCGACCAGGCGCGGGCGGCGGGGAACGGCCAGCAGGCTCGTGCCGAACTGACCCTGGAACTCGTGCGTGGCCGCCAGAACGCCGAAGACCAGGAAACCCACCTGGCTGTACGGCGCCGGCTCCGGCAGCAGCGCCGCCGCTGCGGCCAAGGCGGCCGTGCACAGCAACGACGGCAGCGTGAGCAGCTTGCGGATCTCGGCGTGGACGGCGGTCACGCGTCCCTCCGGTTGAACAACACGGCCGCGCCGGCCAGCATCGCGGCCACCCACGCCGTCATGATCAGGCCCGCGGTCACCGGCGCGATGCGCTCGTCCGGGCCGCCGCGCAGGAACATGTGGGCGCCGACGATGTCGGGCAGGTAGGCCGCCAGGCTCGTCACCTTGGTCAGGAGGTACGACACCGAGACCACCGAGGCGTTCATGATCAGCAGGGTCAGTGTCACCACGCCGTTGCGGGTGGCCAGCGTGATCGCGTACGCCATCAGCCCGAGCAGCACCCAGTAGAGCACCGCCCCGGCGATCCGCCCCACCGACCACGGCGCCACCGAGGTGCCGTGCACCGCGCGGGTCAGCGCGACCGTCGCCGCCGCCGTGAGCGCTCCCTGCACTGCCGTCACCAGGGTGAGCGCCACACCCTTGGCCGCGAGCAGTCGCATCCGGCGGGGCTGCGCCATCAAGCTCGTGGTCACCTGCCGGCCACCCGGGGTGTCGTCCGTGCGCGTGTACTCGCTGCTCACGATCACCACGCCGAGGATCATCGCGCCCAGCAGGCCGATGCCGAGGTTCTGATAGCCGAGATCGGCCACGTCCCGCCCCTCGGCCATCGCCCGGCGCATCTCCGGCGCGTTGACCAGCACCAGCGCCGGGGCCGCCAGCATGCCCAGGATCAGGCCGGCCCAGGCCGTCGGCAGGCCGAGCAGCTTGCGCACCTCCACGGTCACCACGACCGCTCCGCCCCGGTGAGCGCGAAGAACGCGTCCTCCAGCGTCGCGTGCCCACCGGTGACACCGGCGAGCGTGCCCTGGGCGACGACGGCGCCCTTGTCGATCACCACGACGTCGTCGGCGGTCTCGGCCAGCTCGCCCATCAGGTGGCTGGAGAGCAGCACCGTGCGCCCTTCGGCGGCGCTGTCGCGCAGGAACGAGCGCATCCAGCGGATGCCGCCCGGGTCCAGGCCGTTCACCGGTTCGTCCAGCACCAGCACGGGCGGGTCGCCGAGCAGCGCCGTGGCCAGGCCCAGCCGCCGGCTCATGCCGAGCGAGAACCGGCCGGCCCGCCGCGACGCGTCACCGGTCAGGCCGACGATCTCGAGGACCTCGTCCACCCGGCGGCGGCCGATGCCGTTGCTCGCCGCGACCCACCGCAGATGGGCTCGCGCCGAGCGGGCCCGGTGGGCGCCGCTGCCGTCGAGGAGGGCACCGACGACAGTCAAGGGACGGGAGATCTTGGCGTACGGCCGCCCTCGCACCAAAGCCCGCCCGGCGCCCGGCCGATCGAGGTCGAGGAGGATGCGGATCGTCGAGGTCTTGCCGGCGCCGTTCGGCCCGAGGAAGCCGGTGACCCGCCCGGGCCTCGCCTCGAAGCTGACGTCGCGCAGGATCGTCCTGCGCCCCTTGGTCTTGCCGATCCGGTCGATGGTGATCATAGGCGTCAGTCAAGCCCGCGGCCGGAGCGTGCACATCGGACCAGGCTCGCAACCTTCGCGGGCCGCCTACGACCCAGGTCCGAGAATTACAGTGGCCTTCCATGAGCGCAGACCGCCGCCCGGTGCGGCGTTCCCGGGCCGTGCGGGTGCTCGCGGTCGTGGCCGCGGTGGCCGCCGTGGCGATGGTGACGACCGGTTCGCGGGGCGCCGCGGCCACCATCGTCCCGCCGGTCCTCGTCGGCGCCTCGGTCGCGGCCGCCCTGTGGGCGATCCGCCGGTGGCGGGCCGACCGGGCCGACTACGAGGCGCGGCTGACCGCGTGGGCGGCCTCGGAGGCGGTGCTGGCCGAGCGCCTGCGCATCGCCGGCGACCTGCACGACGTGGTCTCCCACGGCCTGGGTCTCATCACGGTGCGGGCCGCCGCCACCCGGCACGCGGGCGATCCGGCGGAGGCGGGCGCCGCGCTCGCCGACATCGAGGAGGCGAGCCGCACCGCCACGGCGGAGTTGCGCCGCATGCTCGCGGTGCTTCGTGGACCGGCCACCGTCCAGCCCCGGGCCCCCGCCGAGACCTTGGAGGACCTTCCGGAGATCGTACGGGCGGCGGCCGTGACCGGCCTCCGCCCGAGGCTCACGACCGGCGACCTCGGCCCGGTCTCACCGGGCGTCCAGCTCGCCGTCTGCCGGACGGTGCGGGAGGGCCTGAGCAACGCCGCCCGGCACGCCGGTCCCACCGACGTCCGGGTCGCCGTCCACCGCGACGGCACGGCCATCACGGTCACCGTCGCGGACGGCGGCCCCGCCCCATCCGGCTGGCAGGCCGCGCCCGGCGCCGGGCACGGCCTGCTCGGCCTGCGCGAGCGCGTCACCGCCTTGGGCGGCACGCTGCGCGCCGGCCCCGTCGACGGCGGCTTCCGTCTGACCGCCCGCATCCCCGACGAGCCGACAACAGCCACCACGGACAAACCGACCGCAGCCCCTGACAAGCCGACAACAGCGCTCACGGACAAACCGACCGCAGCCGCTGACAAGCCGACCACAGCGCTCACGGACAAACCGACCGCAGCCGCTGACAAGCCAGCCGCAGCGACCATTGACGCGTCGATCGCAGCGATCGCTGACGGGCCGACCGCTCCCGATTCCGACAAAACGACCGTCCCGGGTCCCGGTGAGCCGACCGAGCACGGTCCCTCGGCCGGTGAGCTGGTCGCCCGCGTCCTGGACGGGACGCCGTGACCGGGGCGGCCGTGCGCGTCATGCTCGCCGATGATCAGCCGCTGCTGCGGCAGAGTCTCGCCATGATCATCGACCGGGAGCCGGACCTCGACGTGGTGGCGCAGGCCGCCGACGGGGCCGACGCGGTGGCCCGGGCCCGCGGCGCACGCCCGGACGTCATCCTCATGGACGTCCGCATGCCCCGGCTGGACGGGCTCGAAGCGACCCGGCGGATCTGCGCCGACCCGATCCTCGGCCGCACCCGCGTGGTCGTCTTGAGCATGTTCGAGCTCGACGAGTACGTCCACGAGGCGCTGCGCGCCGGCGCCTCCGGCTTCCTCCTCAAGGACGCCCGCCCCGAGGACCTTCTGGCCGCCATACGCCGTACGCATCGGGGCGAGTCCCTTTTCGCCCCCGCGATCCTGACCCGCCTGATCGCCCACTATCTCGAGGCGCCCCGGCCCGAACGCGACGGCCGGCTCCGCGGGCTGACCACCCGCGAGACCGACGTGCTGGCCCTCATCGGCGGCGGCCTGTCCAACGACGAGATCGCCGCGGCCCTGGTGATATCGGTGAAGACCGTGAAGACCCACATCACCCACCTGCTGTCCAAACTCACCGCCCGCGACCGGGCCCAGCTGGTGATCGCCGCCTACGACGCGGGCCTGGTACGACCGCGCTAGGACGGTCAGAACGGGTAGGAGGCGGGCTGGCTGCGGACCGTCACCCAGCGGGTGTCGGTGAAGGCCTCGATGTTGGCCGCGGCACCGCCGAAACGGGAACCGGTGCCGGAGGCTCCGGTTCCGCCGAACGGGGCGTTGGCCTCGTCGTTGACCGTCTGGTCGTTGATGTGGGCGATGCCGGTGGGGATGCGGTCGGCCAGCTCCACGCCCCGCATCGCGTCGCGGGTGACGATGCCCAGCGAGAGGCCGTACTCCGATGTCGTCGCCAGGGCCACCGCCTCGTCGAGGCTGCCGAAGCGGGCCACCGGGGCGACCGGGCCGAAGATCTCCTCGGCGAAGGCCGGGGTCGACGGGGTCACGCCGGCGATGACCGTGGGGCGGTAGAACAGGCGGTCGTACTCGCCTCCGGCGGCCACGCGGACGCCGTCGCCCGCGCTCGACGTGACCAGCGAGTGGATTTTGTCGCGCTGGCCGGCGTCGATGACCGGGCCCAACGCCACCTGCTCGCGGGCCGGGTCGCCCACCGGGAGTTTCGCCGCCTTGTCGGCCAGGCGTTCCACGAAGTCGTCGTACAGGCGCTCGTGCACCAGGTGCCGGCCCGTGGTCATGCAGATCTGGCCCTGGTGGAACCAGCTCCCCCAGGCGGCCAGGTTCACCGCCGCCTCGACGTCCGCGTCCTCCAGCACCACCAGCGCCGAGTTGCCGCCCAGCTCCAGATGGGCTCGCTTCAGGTGCTGGCCGGCCAGCGCGCCGACCTGGCGACCGGCCGTGGTCGATCCGGTGAACGAGATGACCGAGACCTCGGGGGCGGTCACCACCGCCTCGCCGACCTCGCGGCCGCCGGGCAGCACCTGGAGCAGGCCGTCGGGCAGGCCCGCCTCCTGGAAGACGCGGGCCAGGACCAGACCTCCGGTCACGGCCGTGCGGGGATCGGGTTTCAGCAGTACGGCGTTACCCAGCGCCAGGGCCGGGGCGACCGACCGGATGCCCAGGATGATCGGGACGTTGAACGGGGAGATGACGCTGACCACGCCCACGGGGTAGCGGCGGGTCATCGACAGGCGCGGCTCGCCGCTGGGGATCAGCTCGCCGTACGGGCGGCCGGGCAGCGACGCCGCCTCCCAGCACTCCTGCTCGGCCGTGTGCACGGCGAAGCCGGCCATGCCGGGGACGGCGCCGACCTCGCGCACGTTCCACCAGGAGATCTCCTCGGCGTGCTCGGCCCACAGCGCGGCCGCGCGGCGCAGCACGGCGGCCCGTTCGGTGTGCGGCGTCGCGGCCCACGACACCTGGGCCGCGGCGGCCGCACGGGCCGCGGCGAGCACGTCGCCGGGGGTGGCCAGGTTGATCCGGGCCAGGGTGCCTCCGGTGGCCGGCTCCACCACGTCCATCGACGGGCCGCTCCCGGCCCGCCAGGATCCGTCGATGTGGAGCAGGTCGTGCCACCGGTCCTCGCTCAAAAGCACCATGGGCAGGACCCTAGGCACAGTGTTTCCGAGTAATCAACACGGTGTTTCAGATATTCGAATCGGGGCGGTACCCGAGTTGGTGGGAGATGTCGGCGGCCGTTCGCAGGAGCGGGCCGGACAGGCGGGCGATCACCGAGTCGACCGACGCGGTCCAGGTCGTCAGGTGGACCGCGATGTTGATGGCGGCCACCACGTGACCCGAGCGGTCGCGGATCGGGGCCGCGATCGAGCGCAGCCCGGGCGCCAGTTCCTCGTCGTTGACCGCGATGCCGCCGCGGCGCACGGCGGCCAGCGCGCCGACCAGCTGCTCCCGCACGGTGATGGTCTTCGGCCCGCGGCGGGCCAGGTCCATCCGGTCGAGCAGCGGCCGCAGCGCCGCCGGCTCCCGATGGGCCAGCAGGACCTTTCCCATCGAGGTGCAGTACGCCGGCAGGCGCGACCCGACGTGCAGGTTCAGGTCGACGTGGACGCCGGTCTGCCGCCGGCTGCGGCGCCGCTCGACGTAGACGATGTCGGCCCCGTCGAGCACGGCCATGCTGGCCGCGCACCCGGTCTCGTCGGACAGGCCCTGCAGATAGCCCGCGGCCACCCCGGTGATCTCCATCGAGCTGATCGCCGCGAAGCCGAGGTCGACCACCCGCGGCCCCAGCGAGTACTTGCGGGTGTCCGGGTCCTGTTGCAGGAAACCCAGCCCGGCCAGGGTCGCCACGTAGCGGTGGGTGGTGCTGCGGTTGAGGTCGACGGCCCGGGCCAGGTCGGCGATGCCGAGCACGGGGCCGTTCTCGGCGAACTCGGTCAGGATCCGCAGGCCGCGTTCGAGCGACTGGGACGTGGAGGGATTCACTCGAGCACTCCTTCGAGCGGCGTTCCACCTATTCGAACACTCGATTGACGTGTGTCGCAAACCACTCCTACCTTCCGTGGGCACCAGACCTGCCGGGAGGCATCCATGGAAAGGCGCGACCTCCTCAAAGCAACCGGGCTAGGCGTTTCCGCTCCCTTGCTGGCCGCGTGCGGCGGCCTCGGGAGCGACGATTCCGCCGAGAAGACCGACGTATTGAAGATCGGATTCGTGAGCCCGCGAACCGGCGCGGCCGCGGGGTTCGGCGAACCCGACGCGTACGTCCTCGATCTCGCGAAAAAGGCTTTAGGCAAGGGCATCAAGCAGTTCCAGGTGCAGATCCTCGACCGCGACAGCCAGTCGAATCCGCAGCGCGCCGCGCAGGTCGCCAACGACCTCATCAACGGCGACCGGGTCGATCTCATGCTCACCACCAGCACGCCCGAGACGGTCAACCCGGTCTCCGACGCGTGCGAGGCCGCCGGCGTGCCCTGTGTGTCCACTGTGGTGCCGTGGGAGGCCTGGTACTTCGGCCGGGGCGCGAAACCGGACGAGAAGAACGCCTACAAGTTCACCTATCACTTCTGTTTCGGCGTCGAGCAGTTCCATCAGATGTACGCCCACGAGTGGCCCCAGGTGCCGACCAACAAGAAGGTCGGCGTCATGTGGCCGAACGACTCCGACGGGAATGCCATCCGCGCGTCGCTCGGCCCGCTGCTCAAGCAGGAGGGCTACACGATCGTCGACCCGGGCGCGTACACGAACGGCACCAACGATTTCTCGGCGCAGATCGCCCGGTTCAAGGCGGAGAACTGCGAGATCTTCAACTCGTTCCCCATCCCACCCGATTTCGCGACGTTCTGGCGGCAGGCGGCGCAGCAGGGATACGTGCCCAAGATCTGCCAGGTGGCCAAGACGGGGTTGTTCCCGTCGCAGATCGAGGCGCTCGGCGACATCGGCCTCGGCGTGGCCGGTGGCGCCTATTGGGCGCCCTCATATCCGTACACCTCGACATTGACCGGAATCGGCGGGGAAGCGCTGGCCGACGGATATCAGGACGGTGCCGGAAAGCAATGGAACCAGCAGTTGGGGCCGAGCCTGGCCTTGTTCGACGTGGCCCAGGCCGCGCTGACCGCCGCCGCCGATCCGAAGGACAAGGCGGCGGTGGCCAAGGCGATCGGCTCGCTGGAGGTGGAGACGCCGGTCGGGCGGCTCAAGTGGGGCTCCGGGCCGAACGCCAACGTCGTGGCCACCCCGATCCTCGGCGGCCAGTGGATCACGTCGACCGACAGCCGCTACAAGGTCGAGTTCGTCCTGGTGGAGAACTCCTCCGACCCGAACGTGCCGACGGCGGCCAAACTCCGGCGGTATCCCCTGTGACGGCGCTGCTGGAGGGGCGCGGGCTCACCAAGCGCTTCGGCGATCTCGTGGTCCTTGACGACCTTGATGTCGCGATAGCAGCGGGCGAGGCGGTCGGCATCGTAGGACCGAACGGCGCCGGGAAGACCACGCTGCTCAACGTCCTCGCCGGATCCGCGGCCGCGGACGAGGGACAAGTCGCCTATAACGGCATCGACATCACCAGAGAGCGACCCGACCAGCGCTGCCGGCGCGGCATCGGGCGCGCCTTCCAGATCCCGCGGCCGTTCGGTGGGATGACGGTCCTCGAAAACCTCGTGGTGGCGGCCAGCTACGGCGGTGACCGCACGACGGCGTACGCGAGATGTGTCGAGGTCCTGGAGGAATGCGGCCTGACGGCGCTGGCCAACCGGCGGGCGGACAGTCTCGGCCTGCTGCACCGCAAGCGCCTCGAGCTCGCCCGCTGCCTCGCCACCCAGCCGGCAGTGGTGCTGCTCGACGAGATCGGCGCCGGCCTCACCGACGCCGAGGCGGCCGAACTGGTCACGGCGGTCAAGCAGGTGCGGGCGAACGGCACCGCGGTCGTCTGGATCGAGCACATCGTCCACGTGCTGGTCCAGGTGGTCGACCGGCTGATCTGCATGGACACCGGCCGGGTGATCGCCGACGGCCCGCCGCAGGCCGTGCTGGGGGACGCGAAGGTCATCGACGCCTACCTCGGAAAGGCGGCCTGATGCTCGAGGTCCGGCGGTTGACCGCGCGGCACGGGCTGCTGACGGCCGTGCGCGATGTCCAGTTCAGCGTGGAGGACGGCAGCACCGTCGCCCTCATCGGCGCCAACGGCGCGGGCAAGACCACACTTCTCCGGACGATCGCCGGCGCCCACCCACCGGCGAGCGGCACCGTCGTCTACGAAGGAGAGGACCTCGCGGGAGTCCCCGCCCACGAGCGCGTCCGCCGGGGCATCGCCCTGGTGCCCGAGGGCCGGCGGTTGTTCCCCGAGCTCACCGTCGAGGAGAACCTTCTGGTGGCCCGCGCGCGTCCCGGCCCGTGGAACCTGGAGACCGTCCTCGCCGCCTTTCCCGCTCTGGGGCCGCTGAGAAGACGGCCCGCCGCCCGCCTCTCCGGCGGCCAGCAGCAGGCGACCGCCATCGCCCGCGCCCTGATGACCAACCCCCGGCTCCTGTTGATCGACGAGGTCTCCCTCGGACTGTCCCCGAAGGCGGTGAACGAGGTGTATACGTCGCTGACAGCGTTGTCAGGGCAGGGAACGACGCTGGTCGTCGTCGAACAGGACCTCGCACGGGCGATCTCCACCGCGGACCGTGTCATCTGCCTGCTCGAAGGCCGCGTCGTTCTCGACGCCGCGGCCGGCGACCTGACCCGCGACCAGGTCGTCACCGCCTACTTCGGCTTCGCGAGGCAGTCGTGAGCTGGGCCGGCGCCGTACTCCAAGGGATCTTCCTGGGTGGCCTCTACGCCCTGTTCGCCTGCGGGCTGTCGCTGATCTTCGGCGTCATGCGGATCATCAACCTCGCCCACGGCGACCTGGCCGTGCTCGGCGCCTTCCTGGTGTGGTCGGTCTGTGTTCAGGCCGGGGTCGGGCCGTTCGTGGCCCTGCTGCCCGTGCTGCCGGTCATGCTCGCCCTCGGTTACGTGCTGCACCGCACGTTACTGGCCCGCAGCCTGCGGGCCGGCCCGCTCACCCCGCTGCTGACCACGTTCGGCCTGGCCATCGTCATCCAGAACGCGCTGCTGGAGGCGTACTCCCCCGATGTGCGCTCCCTCGGCGGCGCGGCCGGCGCCCTGGCCACCGGCAGCTGGCAGATCGGCCGGCTCACCGTCCCCTGGCTCGGACTGCTCGTGCTGGCCACGGCCGTGCTCGTGCTCGGCGGGCTGCATCTGCTGCTGCGGCGCACCTCGTTCGGCCGCGAGATGCGGGCCACCGCCCAGGATCCCGACACGGCGGCCTTGGTCGGCGTGCATGCCCGGTCGGTGTACGCCAAGGCCACCGCGATCGCCGTCGCCACGGCCACCCTGGCCGGGGTGTTCCTCGGCATGCGCTCGGTCTTCGACGCCTCCAGCGGCCCCACTCAGCTCATCTTCGCCTTCGAGGCGGTGGTGATCGGCGGTCTCGGCTCGATCTGGGGAACGCTGTGGGGTGGCATCGTGCTCGGCGTCGCCCAGACCGTCGGCGCGGCCGTCGACCCCCAGTACTCGATCCTCGCCGGCCACCTGGTCTTCCTGATCGTCCTCGCGAGCCCGCGCGGAAGGGGGCTCTTCCGTGAGCGGCTGGCAGGTTAGGCGAGCGTCCCCGGCTCCCTCGCTGATCCTGGCGGCCGGAGGTCTCGCCCTCTTCGCGGTCCCGTTCCTCTTCCGCACGGACGTGGTCCAGCAGCTCACCACCCTCGGCACGCTGATCATCCTGGCCACCATGTGGAACGTCCTGGCCGGATACGGCGGCCTGGTCTCGGTCGGGCAGCAGGCTTTCATCGGCTTCGGGGCGTACGCCACGGTGTTCCTGGCCCAGAAGGACATCCACCCGTATCTCGCGATCGTGCTCGCTTCCCTGGTCTCGGCCGTGCTCGCCGTAGTACTGGCGCCGCTGCTGCTGCGCCTGCGCGGCGGCCAGTTCGCGGTCGGCACGTGGGTCGTGGCCGAGGCGCTGGCCCTGCTCATCGCGCTTGATCAAGACCTGGGCGGTGGTACGGGCGTCTCGCTCCGCGGGCTCAACTCGATCGCGCCGGACTGGCGGAGGGCGTACACCTATTGGCTGACCTTGATCTTTGGTCTGGTCCTGCTCCTGATGGTGTTCCTGCTGCTGCGGCGCCGCACCGGCGCCGCCATCCAGGCCGTGCGCGACGACGAGGAGGCGGCGGCCTCCCTCGGCGTGCGGGCCTGGCCGTTGAAGGTCGGCCTGTTCGTGCTGGCCGGCTTCGGATGCGGCGCGGCCGGGGCGCTGACGCTGGCCTCCACGCTCTTCATCCAGCCGCAGTCGATCTTCGGGGTGCAGTGGAGCGCCTACCTGCTCTTCATGGTGCTGGTCGGCGGGATCGGCACCTTCGAGGGCCCGATCCTCGGCGCGGTCGTCTTCTTCCTGTTGCAGGACTGGTTCGCGCAGTACGGGGCGTGGTACCTGATCGGGCTGGGCGCGGTCGCGATCGGATTCGCGCTGTTCCTGCCGCGCGGACTGTGGAGTCTGGCCGCCGACCGGATGCCGTTCCGGCTGTTGCCCGTCGGTTACACTCTGCATCCCTATGGCTCGTGAGGTGTCACACCACATCGGCGGCGCGCCCGTCGGGTCGCTCAGCGGGCGGCGCCATCCCGACCACGACCCGTGGACCCGTTCCGTCCTCGCCTCGGTCTCCTCGGGCGACGGCGACGACGCGCGGGCCGCGGTCGCCGCCGCCCACGAGGCGTTTCCGGGGTGGGCCGCGCTGCCGCCGACCGAGCGCCAGATCATCTTCATCCGGGCCGCCGACGAGCTGGCCCGGCGCGGCGACGAGGTGCTGGAGCTGCTGGCCGCCGAGACCGGCTGCGGACCCTATTTCGGGCGCATGCAGCTCGATTTCTGCCTGGCCCTGCTGCGGCAGGCGGCCGGCCTCGCCCACCAGCCCACTGGCCAGATCCTTCCGACCGATCTTCCAGGGTCAAGGGCTTTGGCCGTACGCCGCCCGGTCGGCGTCGTGGCCGCCATCGCACCCTGGAACGCGGCTCTGAGCCTGGCCGGCCGGGCCATCGTGGGCCCCCTGGCCCTGGGCAACACGGTCGTCCTCAAGCCCTCGGAAGAGTCGCCGATCACCGGCGGGGTCCTGTGGGCCGAGATCTTCACGGCGGCCGGGTTGCCGCCGGGAGCGGTGAACGTGGTCACCCACGCGCCCGGTGACGCCGGGGAGATCGCGTCAGCTCTGGTCACGCACCCGCTCGTACGGAGGGTGAGCTTCACCGGTTCCACGGTCACCGGGCGGCGTCTGGCCGAGCTCGCGGCCCGTCACCTCAAGCGGCCGGTCCTCCAGCTGAGCGGGCACAACGCGCTGATCGTGCGGGCCGACGCCGACCTGGACCTCGCGGTCAACGCGGCGGCCTACGGGGCCTTCGTCCACCAGGGCGAGATCTGCATGTGCGTCCGGCGGATCATCGTGGAGGAGCCGATCGCGTCCTCTTTCACCGCCAAATTCGTGGATAAGGTGGCCGGGCTTGCGGTCGGGGATCCCCGTGATCCCCGTACGGTGGTCGGGCCTTTGATCAATGAATGGGCCTTGTCGCTGGTCGCACGGCGGGTGGATGAGGCGGTGGCGATGGGCGCGCGGGTCCTCACCGGAGGAAAAGCGCAGCCTCCCTGCTATCCGCCGACCGTGCTGACCGACGTTCCGGCCGCGGCGGAGATCGCCTTCGAGGAGACGTTCGGGCCGGTGGCGCTGCTGGAGACGGCGGCCGGCGCCGACGACGCGGTGCGCAGGGCCAACGCGTCGAGCTACGGGCTGACGGCCGGGATCATCTCGGCCGACACGTACGGAAGCCTCGACCTGGCCCGGCGCCTCGAGGTCGGCATCGTGCACATCAACGACCAGACCGTCAACGACGAGCCGCAGATGCCGTTCGGCGGGCTCAAGGACTCGGGCTGGGGCCGGTTCGGGCTGCGCTTCGCCGACGAGGACTTCACCGAGCTGCAATGGATCACCCTGCGGGACGAAAGCCGCGAGTTCCCGTTCTGAACCATGCGCGGCCCGGTCCCGTACTGCTGGTCGTGCCTTTGACAAAGATCCGCCGCGCGCTCGGCCCCGCGGTCACCGTCCTCGCGGCGGTCCTGCTCGTGGCGGCGCTGGTGGTGCCGGACACGATCGCCCGCCCGGCCGACGGCGCGTTCGTGCCCGCCGCGTTCCTCCGCCTGCCCATGGAGCTGATCTTCGCGGGCGCGGTGGTGCTGGCCGCGCCGTTTAAATGGCGGCGGCTCTTGGCGGGCTTCTTCGGTCTCGGCATCGGCGTCCTGGTCATCCTGAAGATCGCCAATGCCGGCTTCCGGACCGTCCTGGGCCGCAAGTTCGACCCGGTGCTCGACCCGCCGCTGCTGCACGACGGCTACAACGCGCTGACCGAGACCGACGGCTCGACGGTGGCCAACCTGGCCGTGGCCGCAGCCGTCCTGCTCGGCGTGGCCCTGCTGGCCGGCCTGACGTGGTCGGCGGTCCGGCTCGCGGGCGTCGCCGGCCGCCATCAGCTGCCGGTGCGCCGCACCCTCATCGGCCTGAGCGCGGTCTGGCTGGCCCTGGCGCTGAGCGGCCTGACGCTCTACCCGAACAACCCGGTGGCCTCCGACTCGGCCGCGGCCATGGTCAAGACCCTGGCCCGCCAGGTGCCGGCCACGATCCGCGACGAGCGCCAGTTCGCCGCGGCGGTCAGCCACGACGCGTACGCGGGCGTCCCGGCGGCCGACCTCGTCTCCGGCCTGCGCGGCAAGAACGTCATCATCGGGGTGGTGGAGAGTTACGGCCACAGCGTGCTGACCGACCCGGCCATGAACGCCGTCCTCACCCCGACCCTGGCGGCAGCGGACTCGCAGCTGACGACGGCCGGTTTCCACGCGAAGACCGGCTGGCTGACCTCGTCCACCTACGGCGGCGGCAGCTGGCTGGCCCACGGCTCGTTCCAGTCCGGCCTGTGGGTGACGAGCCAGCGCCGCTACGACGAGATGGTCAGCGGCGACCGGCTCACCCTGACGCGCGCCTTCCACGAGGCGGGCTGGCAGACCGCGGGCGTCGAGCCCGGCAACACGAAGGACTGGCCGGAGGCGGGCTTCTACGGCTACGACCGGGTCCTCGACTCCCGGAACATGGGATACAAGGGTCCCGACTTCGGCTGGTCCCGCATGCCCGACCAGTACACGCTGGCCACCTTCCAGAGAGAGGTCTACGGCAAGGCGCAGGGCCCGGTGATGGCCGAGATCACCCTGACGTCGAGCCACGAGCCGTGGACCCACATCCCCACGATGGTCGACTGGGACAAGATCGGCGACGGCTCGGTCTACAAGTCGATGGAGGGCACGGCCCAGGACCGCTCGACGTTGTGGGGCGACCCGGCGAAGACACAAGCCCAGTACGCGAAATCGGTGGCCTACTCAGTGGACAGCCTGATCTCCTGGGCCACCAAGTACGGCGGCGACAACTTGGTCCTGGTCATGTTCGGCGACCACCAGCCCATGTCCATCATCACGGGCCCGAACGCCAGCCACGACATCCCGGTGACCGTGATCGCGAAGGACAAGACGGTCCTGGACCGCATAGCCTCCTGGAACTGGACCGAGGGCCTGCGCCCCACCGACAAGACCCCGGTCTGGCGAATGGACGAGTTCCGCGACAAGTTCTTCACGGCTTACGGCCGCACCCCCGGCGTGGCCCTGGGCAAGCGCTGAGCCATCGCTCATCTGCCATGAGCGCGTGCGGAGGGCTGATGTTGGTGGCACCGTGGGCTCATGGCGTACGGAGTGGTGTTGCGGCCGGATGTGGACACGTCGAAGGCGCTGGTCGGCCTGTCGCATGCGATCGGAGACGGGCACCGGCCCCTCATGCTGCTCGGGGACGACGGGCCGCCGCATGTGTCGGTGCTGCATGTGGACTGTGGCGATGAGCAAGTGGCGGGGATCGTCGCGGCCACCGCGGCCTACCGGGAGCAGGTGTTCGAGGCCAAGGTCATCGGGCTGCTGTACACCGTGATCGCGCCCGGCGACTACTACGTGCCCAGCGGGGGCTACTACTTCGGGGTGGAGGTCATCCGCAGTCCGGGGCTTGATGCTCTTCACCAGGAGTTTCTGCGGCTCGGGCATCCTCCGCTGGGGCTCGTGGGTGAGGACTTCCGGCCGCACGTCACTCTCGGGGTCACCGCCGAGCCGCCCGCGCTGCCGGATCTGGCGACGGTGCCCACCGGGGTGCTCCGGCTGACCATGTCCAGTGGGCCGGTCGGGCCCTTCGGGACGTTCCCCCGCCTCGTCCGGTGACCTGGACGAGGCCGGGGTGACGGCCGGTCAGAAGGGGAGCTCCCCGTTCTCGTCGGTCAGGGTGCCGGTCGGGCCGTCCGGGCCGAGGGTGGCCAGGGCCACGACGACCCGGGCGCTCTCCGCCGGCGGGCGGCCGATGCCCCAGGCGGCGGTCATGTCGGTGGCGGTGGGGCCGGGCTCGACGGCATTGAACTTGATGCCCGGCTGGGACTTGGCGTACTGCACCGTGAGCATGGTCGCGGCCGCCTTGGAAGCCGCGTAGAGCGGGAGCGGCAGCCCGTACTCCGGCCGGTCCGGGTTGGTGACCGCCCAGAAGGAGCCCATGCTGCTGGAGACGGTGACCACCGTGGGGTTCGCCGACTTGCGCAGCAGGGGCAGTGCCGCCTCGGTGACCCGGATCAGGCCGATCGCGTTGGTGTCGAACGCGCGCAGGGCGGCCGGGCCGTCGACCGGGCCGTCGGCGAGGATGCCCGCGTTGTGCACCAGCACGTCGAGGCGGCCCTCGGCGGCGCCGATCGTCGCCAGCGCCGACGACACCGACGCGTCGTCGGTCACGTCGAGCTGCACGAAGCGGGCGCCCAGCTCGGCCGCGGCTTTCGCTCCGCGTTCCGGGTCGCGCGCGCCGACGTACACAATGTGGCCCTGGTCTTGAAGTTGCCTTGCGGTCTCGAAGCCGAGGCCCTTGTTGGCCCCGGTGATCAGAGTGACGGTCATGGCCGGAACGCTAGGCGCGGCCCCGGGAGCCAACCAGATCCCTGCGGTGCCAGGGGAACGACAGGACCCCCTCTGTTTCCGTACGCCGAAATAGGCTGGCCCGGTGAGCGAGACGACCAATGCCCTCGGGGCCTTCCTGCGCGCCCGGCGCGAACTGGTGACGCCCGAGCAGGCGGGCATCCCCGACGTCGGTGTGCGCCGGGTGCCGGGCCTGCGGCGTGAGGAGGTGGCCATGCTCGCCGGGATCAGCGCCGACTACTACCTGCGCCTGGAGCGCGGCCGCAACCGCCACCCGTCCGTGCCGGTGCTCGAGGCGATCGCCCGGGTGCTGCGCCTCGACGAGGACCACTTCGCCCACCTGCTGACCCTGGTCGCCGAGGTGCCCCGGCGGCGCAAACGACGGCCCCGCAAGCAGACCCCGCCGCCGGGCGCGCTCAAGCTGCTCGACTCGCTGATCCAGCCGGCCTTCATCGAGGACCGCTACTTCGACATCCTGGCCTCCAACAGCCTGGCCCGGGCCCTCTCCCCCGGCCTGGCCGCGGGCGGCAACCAGCTGCGCGACCTGTTCCTCGACACGGCCGAGCAGGCGCTGCACCCGGAGTGGGAGAACGTGACGGAGTGCTTCGTGGCCAACCTGCGCCAGGCGGTCGGCAACGACATCGACGATCCGCGCTTCATCGAGCTGACCGGCGAGCTGACCCTGGCCAGCCCTCGTTTCCGCGCTCTGTGGGCCCGTCATGAGGTACGGGGTCAGACCGGCACCCCGATCAAGATGAACCACCCGCAGGTCGGCGAGCTGACCCTCAACCGCGAGCGCCTGGCCATCAGCGGCACCGACGGCCTGATGCTGGTCGTCTTCCACCCGGACGCCGGCTCCACCGACGCCGACAAACTGACCCTGCTGGCCTCGGCGGCGCTGCCCGGCGCCACCCGCGACGTGGCGCCCCGGCCCGTCTGACGCCGATGCTGCTCACGGTGGCCGGGTCGAGCTGCTCCGGGAAGACGACCGCGGTGCGGGCCTGCGCGGAAATCGACGGACTGGTCGTGCACGACTTCGACGAGACCGGCGTGCCGCGCGGTGCGGACAAAGTGTGGCGGCAGCGAGCCACCGAGGAGTGGATCCGGCGGGCGCTGCGATGGCAGGACGAAGGGCTCGACGTCATCCTGACCGGGCAGTCGCCCCTGGGTGAGGTGCTCGCCTGCCCGTCGGCCACCGAGCTCGACGGGATCGCCGCGTGCCTGGTCGACGTGGACGACCGGGAGCGGTGGCGGAGGCTGGTGGACCGTGGTGCCGCCGACCCGGCCTTCCTCGCGTGGGCACGATGGCTGCGCGGTCACGCCGCCGATCCCCGGCATGCGCCGGAGGTGATCACCCAGGGCGGTCACGAGGCGATGCGGTGGGAACGCTGGCGGGGCTGGGCCAGAGGCGATCGGCGCTGGGCCGTACGGGTCGTCGACACCACCGGGCGTACGGTCGAGCAGACCGCGGCCGACCTCACCCGGTGGATTGCCGGGGCCCGCGCGGACAGGGCCGCCGGACGGCTCGCCCTGACCGGCGCGTGGGCGGGCTGACGATAAGGTCGCCACTGCCCGCTCCGGCCGCGCCCCTGACACCGGAGCAGAGGGCTCGGCGTCGTTGCCTACGATCCCGCGTGGCCGGCTCGCTTCCGGCGCTACGAGGCACGCATCCGCGACGCGCTCGGCGGCCGGGCGCTCGCCGTCGAGCATGTCGGCTCGACGGCGGTGCCGGGCCTGGCCGCCAAGGACCGCGTCGACATCGACATCCTCCGCCGCGCGGGACTGCGCTGAGCGTCAGGCCGCCAACGCGGGCTCGGGCTCCGGGGCTGTGCGCTTCGGGGCGCGGGCCATGGCGGCCGCCGCTCCCATGACCGCGAGGCCCGCGACCGTGATGCCCGCGCCCGCCCAGAGCGGCGACGCGTATCCCAGACCGGCCGAGATGGTCAGGCCGCCGGCCCAGGCGCCCAGCGCGTTGCCCAAGTTGAACGCGGCGATGTTGGCTCCCGACGCCAGCGTCGGCGCGCCCTCCGCGTAGTGCATCACCCGAGTCTGCAGGCCCGGGACCGTCGCGAATCCGAAGGCGCCCATCAGCAGCAGCCACACGATCGTGGCCCACTGGCTGTGCGCGGTCAGCGCGAACCCGGACAGGACCACGACCAGGCCGGCCAGCACCGTCACCAGGGTGCGGTCGACGCCGCGGTCGGCCGCCCGGCCGCCCAGCACGTTGCCGATGAACAGGCCCACGCCGACGATGACCAGAAGCCACGGCACCGTGCCGGACGAGAAGCCGGACACGTCGGTCAGGGTGTAGGCGATGTAGGTGAAGGCGCCGAACATCCCTCCGAAGCCCAGCACGGTCACCGCGATCGACAGCCAGACCTGCGCGGACTTGAAGGCGCTCAATTCACGGCGTACGGAGGAAGCATTTGATCCTCCGGCGTCCGCCGGCACCAGCGCGAGAATCCCCACCCAGGCCACCACACCGACGGCCGTGATGGCCCAGAACGTCGAACGCCAGCCCGCGGCCTGGCCCAGCAAGGTGCCCAGGGGCACGCCGAGCACGTTGGCCGCGGTCAGGCCGGTGAACATCGTGGCCACGGCCGCCGCCTTGCGCTGCGGGGCGACCAGACCGGCCGCCAGGACCGCGCCGATGCCGAAGAACGCGCCGTGGCACAGCGCGGCCACGATCCGGCCGGCCAGCATCACCTCGTAGGTGGGCGCGACCGCCGACAGCAGGTTGCCCGCGATGAACAGCAGCAGCAGGCCCAGCAGCACCGGCTTGCGCGGCAGCCGGGTCGTGGCCACGGTCAGGCCCAGCGCGCCGACCACCACGGCCAGCGCATAGCCGCTGATCAGCCAGCCCGCGGCCGATGTCGAGACGCCGAAGTCGGCCGCCACCTCGGGCAGCAAGCCCATGATCACAAACTCGGTCAGGCCGATACCGAAGCCGCCGATGGCGAGCGCCACCAGTCCGAGAGGCATAAGATCCACACCCTTTCTTGCGTACGCCGATAGTTGCGCACGCGTCCTAAAAACTAGGCGGGCGCGGATAGGAAGCGCAAGCAACGATCATGTGAACGCCGACACCTACTTGCGCCGACAGGTTTGCAATGGAAACCTGTTGGCATGACAACGAACCCGATCTCCGCCGAGGGCGATCCGCGCCGGCTGCTGGCCGAGGTGCGCGCCCTCGCCCACCGCGTGCGCGTCGACCAGCGAATGACCTGGGCCGCGCTGCTCGTGCTGGGGGTGACGACGCTGCTCGCCATCCCGGTCGACTGGTTCGGCATGCGGGTGGACTGCCGGCCCGACGGCGGCTGCACGTTCTCCCGCAACGGCATGCTGTACTACTGGCCGGCCGCGATGGTCCTGGCGTACGCGGCCATCGCCGTCTGGTACCTCCGGGCCGCCCGGCGGCGAGGGCTGGGGACCAGGGTGCTTCCGTACGCCGTCACCGGCGCCGTGACGACCATCGTGTTCCCCGCCGCCTGGCTGGCCGTGTTCCTGTACTTCCGGAGCCACCCGTACCCGGACGGCCCCCTCCCGTACTGGTATTTCGTGCTCGACCGGCTGGTCATGCCGTGGGGCATGATCGGCGTGGCCCTGCTGGTGCTGGTCTGGCTGGAACGCAACCTCGCGCTCCTGCTGTTCACCGCCGGCTATCTGGCTCTGGTGCTGCTGGTGCTCCCGATGAACGACGGCTTCGCCTCGCCCCACTTCGGCCTCCGGACCGGCATGGCGCTGCCCCAGCTCATCGTCGGCGTGGTGCTGCTGCTGGCCGCGGCCGTCTTCGCGCGGGCCGGACGGCGGCGGTGAGCGACCATCCGTCCCTCGGCCTCGACGACGTGGTGCACCAGCGGGTCCGGCTCGGCATCCTCACCGTCGCACACGAGGCCCGCCGCGTGGAGTTCGGCTATCTGCGCACCCAGCTCGACCTGACCGCCGGCAACCTTTCCAAGCACCTGAGCGTGTTGGAAGAAGCGGGCCTGATCGAGGTCGAGAAGGGCTACGAGGGCCGCCGCCCCCGCACCTGGATCACCCTCACCCCGGCCGGCACGACCGCCCTGGCCGACGAGATCGGCCGCTTGAAACAGCTCATCGCCCGTGTGGAGACCACCCCGGAGGATCGATGACCACCGCACTGACCCGCCGCACCCTGCTCGCCACCGCCCTCGCGGCCGGAGTCGCCGGCCCACTTGCCGCCGGCGGCCCGGCCTCGGCCGCGCGGCCCCGCCTCACCCTGCCCGCGCCGACCGGCCCGTACCCGATCGGCACCGTGGAACGGCAACTGGCCGGCAAACACCGCAAGCTGATGGCCAGCATCTGGTACCCGGCATCGGCCCGGCGCGGCCCGCTGGTGCCGTGGATGCCCGACGCGCCGATGCGCGCCCTGCTCGACGACAACGGCCTCCCGGGGGACGCCGCCGCGGCGCCGCTCACGGCCGGGCACGACGGCGCCCCGCCGCTGCGGGCTCTCGGCCGGCGCCCGGTCATCCTGTTCTCGCACGGCGCCGACGGCCACCGCTCGGAGACCACCGTCATCGTGCAGGAACTGGCCAGCCACGGCTACACGGTCATCACGGTCGACCACACCGACTCCTACACCGAATTTCCCGGCGGCCGCCTCCACGTGCCCGACGACGACGTGTCGGTCACCCCGTACGACCACGCCGCCGACATCACCTTCGTGCTCGACCATTTCGAGGAAGAAACAGCGGGACGCCGCATCGGCATGTTCGGCTATTCCAAGGGCGGCACGGCCACCGCCCTGATCGTGGGCCGCGACCGGCGGCTGGGTGCCGGCATCAGCCTGGACGGCCCGATGGAGTGCCAGCCGCCGCTCACCACCGACATCGGCCGCCCGTTCCTGATGATGACCGCGAGCTTCCCCCGCACCCCCGGATCGAGCGCCGCCGACATCTGGACCCACTTGAAGGGCTGGCGCCGCAACGTACACCTAGACGGCGGCACCGAGATCTCGTTCTCCGACGCGGTCTGGCTCCTGCCGCAACTGGCCCACCTGACCGGCATGAGCGACGAGGACCTGGCCGGCTGGATCGGCACCTACGACCCGGCCCGCGCCATCCGGCTCCAGCAGACGCACCCGCTAGCCTTCTTCGACCAGCACCTCCGCTAAATCAGGACCACGACCTGCCGCTCCCTCCCCACGCGGCGGCCGAGCCGTTCACGGCCGCCGCGCCGGAGCGCCCACACTGCGACCCGTCATCGTGTTCTCCCACGGCATCGGATACCACCGCCTCGAGACCTCGGCCGTCGTCGTGTTCTCCCACGGCACCAGATACCACCGCCCCGAGGCCTCGGCCGTCGTGCAGGGGCCGGCCAGCCACGGCTACGTCGTCATCACGGTGGACCACGCCGTTGCCCAGCGGCCGCCTCGCCGCGCCCGACAACGGTGTCTCGGTTGCCCTCGGGACCATCCCCCCGGCATCGCCACGGTGCCCGGCCGCCTCGAAGGCCTCCCCCGCACCGGCCGGCCGCCCCGAGAGAGCATCGACATACGCGGATCGACATGTTCGGCTTCTCCCAGCGCGACACGGCAAACCGCCACGATCACGAGCGAAGGGCGGCCTCCCCCTGGACGGCCCAATGAAATCCGAGCCACCTTGCGCGCCTGCCTCCAGGGCCGCAGCGATCGGCTCGACTTGAGTGCCCGGCTCGACTTGAGTGCCCGGCTCGACTTGAGTGCCCGGCTCGACTTGAGTGCCCGGCTCGACTTGAGTGCCCGGCTCGACTTGAGTGCCCGGCTCGACTTGAGTGCCCGGCTCGACTTGAGTGCCCGGCTCGGCCCGCACTGTCGTGCCGGCCTCGGCCGGCCACTCTGCACAACTGGCCGGCGCAGTCTGTGACACACCGTCCGGGCCCGAAGCGGCCACCGCCTGCTCAACAGGCCGGCATGGACGCCGCACCCAGCTGACCGCCTCATCCCAGACTAACGGCGGTATCCGCTCGGTCGAATCATGCAGACCTAACTCCCCGCACAGCCGCGAACAACCATGCAAGCGACACAACTTCAACGCATGACGCCGTTTCAGACCCCACCGCCGCCGCTCCACTCGATCACGCCGGAACTCCACCATCTCCGGCGAATGACTCGGCACCCCCGACCAATCCCGCATGCCAGCAATAACCGACCTCGAAAAGAACCCCAGCTGCGCCATGAACCATTATCCCGCACCCCGGAGATCGACACCAAAGAAACGATCACGCCAAATCGAAGGAATTCAGGTAGGCGCGATTAGCAACCGCCTGCCCGAAGTGGATTCAAGTGAGTGTTTAGAGCAGGTTGCGGCGTTGTTGTCGGGCGGCGGGTTTGCCCCGGCCGACGCGACGCAGCATCTGATTGGTCGCGGCCCAGCGGATCAGTTCCTCGGAGACTTCCGGATCGCGTTCCTAGTCGCGGGCCAATCGACGATGGGCGGTCAGCCAGGCCAGCGTTCGCTCGACGACCCATCGTCTGCGGTGGACGGCGAATCCGCGCTGGTCGGCCGGCTTGCACACGATATCGATCACCATGGTCAACGTGCGGGCGGCTCACTCAGGTAGCCGGCCGGCGAAGCCCTGTTCGGCAAACACGAACCGGATCGGCGTGAACAGGTAGACGCCAGCAGCGCCGTCGCGGTCTTGCCACGACGCGGCCGGGACGGTGACGCTGACCAGCAGGCCGAGGGTGAAAATTGACTCCGAGGTCCTCTGCTGGTCAGAGCAGAAACGGACCAGGAACGCGCCGGCTTCAAAAAATACCGGCCCATTCGGTCACCGGGAATCTCCGGGCTCGCCGAGGCCTGTCCCGATTTCGGTGTGACCGGTCGGGCTCTGGGCCTCGGCGACGCGCCCCGGATCAATGACGGCGCTGGAAAGCGTGTCTGAGGACGTACGCCGCGACGCCGTTTCCGATTTTTACGCCCTGGACGTCGGCTGAGCGGAAATGGACGCCGCCCCAGACGCGGGCCTCGACCACCTCGGCCAAAGCGCCGGAGAAGCTTGTGAACGAACGGATTGTGCCCGCGTCGGCGCTGTAGGCGCTGAACGGTATGTCGTCGCGGCCGAAGAACGCTCGCATCGTGGCCATGATGGTTGACGTCGAGCACGTGTGGCCTGACGTGTAGTCGGGGAACGGCGGGGTCACCAGCAATGGCATCCATGCCGGGTCGGCCGTCGTCCGCGGGTTGCCGTCGGTGTCGGCCAGCTGCACCGCCGTGACCGGGCGCCAGAAGTTCCAGTGCTTCTTCTCGTTGAAGCACGCTATGAGCGAGTCGGCGTTGGCGATCTCGGCTATCGCGAAGAAGCGGGCCGCCTGCAACGTCATCAGGTGCTGGCGGGTGGCCACCTGGCGTTTGATCTCCCATTCGGTCAGGCGGCGATCGTGCCACCAGATCGCCGCCTCGGTCTGGTCGGCGGTGCGGACCGTGCTGGTGGCGCCGCCCACCGCCTTCACCTCATTCAGGTCGGCGGCGTAGCGGGCGCTGGTCAGCGGCGGCGGCCCGGCCGTGCGGAACATGGTGGTGCTCCGGATGACGAACGGTTTCAGGTCGCCGACCCAGGCGCCGTCGGCGGCCAACGTCGGCGGGGTCGGGCGCCACTGGCCGGGCTCGGCCGAGATGTTCCAGGTGGCCGGTTCGAAGGCGCCGTCGCCGCGGCGGGCGGCGATCATCGCGTTGGCAGCTCGGGCGCCGACGGCGATGCCCGCAGCCTTCGACCGGCCGGCCGGGATCGCGGCCAGCGCGTCGTCGTACTGCTCGCGCAGCGCCTCGCTCTGGGCGGGGAACAGATCGAGGAGCACGGAGTACGCCGCCGCGGCCACCGCGGCGTCGGCCGAGTCCGTGCGATGGGCCCTTGGTGCGATCAGGTACGGCTCATACGGGGTGCCGGCGATGGCGTTCACGGCGTCGTAGACGGCACCGTGCACCATCGCGAAACTGCGCGGGGCCACGTACGGCGCCTGGCGGGCCACCTCGTAGATGGCCGTCTGGGCGTGTGCGTTCCAGGTGACCACGGCATTGGCGCGTGCCGGGGCAGCGGTGGCGACGGGCGCCGGTGTGAGTGTCAGCGTCAGCAAGCCGGCGAGGATCGGTGAGAGAACCATGAAGTTACGATCGTCGATATAGGACGCCAAAGAAAAAGACGAGAAGTAAAAAGCACCTCTCGCCACTTCCAACATATAGCACATAGGGGGTCTTGCGGCAAGAGCCCGGTAGTGCCGCAGAATGGCCGAATTGTCGGCGATTCTCGGGGGATATTTACATGCACGCATTCGATCTGCCGGACAATCTCGCGGCCAAGGCCGACCCGGCCTTGATCGCCGAGGACGACAAGCATTTCGCCGTCATCGCGCAGAGCCTGGCCGAGTCGGTCGCCGAGCTGACCGCGCGCCTCGAGGTCGAGCGGAAGGCGCCCGCGGGCATGGGCCGCCAGGCGGTCGACCGGGACGACGCGGTCAAGCGGCTGACCGCCCGGCTGCGCTCGTTGCGCCGCTACAGCCTGGACATCTGCCTCGGGCGCATGGTCGCGGACGGCGACGGCGAGCCCGTGTACATCGGGCGGTTCGGGCTCACCGACAGCCAGGGGCGGCGGTTGCTCGTCGACTGGCGGTCACCGGCGGCCGAGCCGTTCTTCGGCGCCACCCACGCCAACCCCATGGGCCTGGTCAGCCGTCGCCGCTACCGGTGGACCCGGGGGCGGGTGACCGATTACTGGGACGAGGTGTTCACGCCGGACGGGCTGGTGAACAACGCGGCCCTCGACGACCAGTCGGCCTTCGTGGCCAGCCTCGGCACCAACCGGTCGGCCAGGATGCGCGACGTGCTCGGCACCATCCAGGCCGACCAGGACGCCATCATCCGGGCCGGGTCGCGGGGCGCGCTCGTGGTCGACGGCGGGCCCGGCACCGGCAAGACGGTGGTCGCGCTGCACCGCACGGCGTACCTGCTCTACTCCGACCCGCGCCTGGGGCACCGCCAGGGCGGCGTGCTCTTCGTCGGACCGCACGAGCCCTATCTGGCGTACGTCTCGGACGTGCTGCCGAGCCTCGGCGAGGAGGACGTCCAGACCTGCACGCTGCGTGACCTCGTACCCCAGGGAAGCCTGGCCACCCCGGAGAGCGACCCGGACGTGGCCCGGCTGAAAGCCGGGGCCCGCATGGTGACGGCGATCGAGGCGGCCGTCCGCTTCTACGAGGAGCCGCCGCGCCAGGGCCTGACAGTGACGACGGACGACGCCGAGATCCGGGTGACGGCGGACGACTGGGCCGAGGCGTTCGAGGCGCCGGGGCCGGGCACGCCGCACAACGAAGGCCGCGACCAGGTCTGGGAGGAGTTGCTGACGATCCTGGCCGCGAAACACGACACGGACCCGCGCTCGCTGGCGCGAAGTCACGAATTGGCGAGCGCGTTCGGCCGGGCGTGGCCGATTCTGCACGCCGAGGACATCGTGGGCGATCTCTGGTCCGTGCCGGCCTATCTGCGGCGCTGCGCGCCTTGGCTCACCCCTGATGACGTACGTCAATTGCAGCGCACCGAACCGCAAGCCTGGACCACCGCCGATCTGCCCTTGCTCGACGCGGCCCGGCAGCGCGTCGGCGACCCGGAGGAATCGCGGCGCCGGCGGCGGCAGGAGGCGGCCGTGGCGGACCAGCGTGCGCGGATGGACCGCGTGGTCGACGACCTGATCGACTCGGCCCAGTACGACGACGGCGAGGGCCTGATGAAGATGCTGGTCCAGCAGGACCTGCGCGACGTGCTGGTCGACGAGTCGGTGCTGCCCAAGGCGGACCCGGATCTGCTGGCCGGGCCGTTCGCGCACATCGTGGTCGACGAGGCGCAGGAGCTGACCGACGCGGAGTGGCAGATGCTGCTGCTGCGGTGCCCGTCGCGCAGCTTCACGATCGTCGGGGACCGGGCCCAGGCCCGCCGCCCGTTCACCGAGTCGTGGGGCGAGCGGCTGGCCCGGGTCGGCCTCGACCACGTCGAGCAGGCGTCGCTGACGATCAACTACCGGACGCCGGAGGAGGTCATGGCCGAAGCGGCCCCGGTCATCCGGGCTGCCCTGCCCGACGCGAACGTGCCGACCTCGATCCGCCGCAGCGGCCGGCCCGTCGTGCACGGCTCGATCGGAGACCTCGACGGCATCCTGGCATCATGGCTCGCCGAACACGAGGAGGGCGAGGGCGTGGCCTGCGTGATCAGCCGTACGCCCGCTCCGTCCCCGCACCCCAAGATCAGATCCTTGACGCCCGAACTGTCGAAAGGCCTGGAGTTCGACCTCGTCGTGCTGATCGACCCGGAGGGGTACGACGGCGCGGTCGACCGCTACGTCGCGATGACCAGGGCCACCCAGCAGCTGGTGATCCTGACTGAGAAGCCCTGAAACAAAGAGTTGCTTGCAGGGCTCGCTGGCGTCGCGGCGTACGTCCTCAAGCACGCCTTCCGGACTCGTCACTGACCCAGCCGCCGAGCACCGCCGCCAGCCCCCGCATCCGATCGAGGGTGAGCGCGTCGGGCTGCCACACGTCGACGCCCTCATCCTCGTCGAGGTGAAACGGAACGAGCTCACCGGTCGGGTGCCCGGTCCAGCACGCCACGGGCGGGCAGGCGATCCATTTACGCCCGGAAGGGAGGCGCGCCTTGATGCGCGTCTCCCAGACGAAATCGTCCAGTGTCGCCACCGCGCCGGCCCACTCGTCCGCGCCGATCGGGGCGTCGCGCGCCACGAAGTAGCGAGGATGCGGAAGGTCGGCCAGTCCTACCTCCCGCTCGGAGACGCGGTCCCCTTCCACAATGACGAACTGGACCCACTCCACCAACATCCAGGCGTCCAACGCGGCCGCCATCGCCGCCATCCGCCGATAGACGCCGTCGTCCGGGTTCTTCACCGCCACCATGCCGTCGGTGAGCCGGGTCCAGCCAGCACCGTCCACGTTGATGAAACGGCCGGGGTAACCAGGCGTCAACCAGGGCGCCATGATCATGTCCGGCGCCTGCTCGACGTACGCGACGACCTCGGCCTCCTGGATGGGGAACCGCGCCGAGTAGAAGGCCGGCACCACGCGGGTCAGCTGGAGGTCGAAGCTCATCGTCCTAAGATCCCACGAGTGATCGAATCGTGGACAACGCCGTGGGCTTCCCCGTGCCGGCGTTTGTCCCGTGGTGGCCCGAGAAGCTGGGCCAAGCCCGGTCCCGCCCGCTCGATCATCCACTGCCGGCGCTCCGGTTCGACGTCGGCCATCCGGACGATCGCGCGCCGGTCGAGGTAGCGGGGGTCGGCGGCCGCGGCGCCGATGCCCGCGATCGACGCGTCCAGGACGGTGGCGAGCAGCTCGTCGGAGGTCCGGGTCACTCAGCCGGAGGCTTTCGTCGAGGGCAGGCCGCGGAAGAGGTCGTGGCCGACCATGCGCAGGAAGGCCGGCTGGTCGGCGTTCGCCCGGGGCTTGTCGGGGATGAGGAACCAGGCGGCCATGCCGGTGAGCACGGACGTGAATGTCAGCACGAAAGCGGCCGCTACGCCGGCCAGCGGCACCCAGCGGCCGATCACGCCCGAGGCGCCCACCGCGCCGCAGGCCAGGGCCGAGGCGAAGCCGATCAGGGCGTACCGGAGACCGCGGACGTAGACGCGGTAGGACCGTTCGTTGTGCAGCCACGTCGGTTGACCGTCCACTGTGATGTCCCCTCCACCAGACCGTGGCGGGCCATGATAGCGGCCCGGCGGGAGCTGTTGACGGTGTGGACGCGGCGGGCGATGAAGAAGACGTCGAGCAGGGTCCAGACTCCCAGGCCGCCCAGGGTGAAGAGCATGGCGATCGAGCGGGCCGTGTCGCCCAGGTAGAAACGGTGGCCACCGAAGATTCCCGTCAGGCACCACAGGGCGTACGCCACGCGGGTGTTCTTCTTGACGGCGTCGAACTCGAACTCGGCGCGGGCCGCTGTCAGATCCATGCGCACACGTCGCCGACGGAGACCGGGCCGGTCGCTGCGGGCGGGGCGTTTTTCTGAGCCATGTCGATTATTACGCAGCGGGTGAGCGGGCGGATCGACGTGACTTTCACCCGGCGCCGAGGTGCTTCGCGATCGCGTCGCGGACGGCGGCCTCGTCGGGGGTGACTCCCGAGATGCGGCGCAAGGACGTCATCTCGACGCCGGGCAGGCGGCAGGCGGTGAAGCGGTCGAAGACCGTCAGGTCGGGGTCGATGTTCAGGGCGAAGCCGTGCGAGGTGATGCCGCCGCGGATGCGCATGCCGATGGACACCAGCTTGTGGTGCTCCGGCGTCCACACGCCGACCAGGCTGTCGGCGCCCTTGGGGGTGTCGCGCCGGACCGTCTCGTAACCGAGCGAGGCCAGCCCCTCGATCAGCGACGTCTCCAGCCAGCGCACCACGTCGGCCGGTCCCCCACCGCGCAGGTTCATCACCAGATAGCCGACGAGCTGCCCGGGCCCGTGATAGGTCGCGTGGCCGCCACGGTCGACCGGCACGACCGGAAACCCTGGATCCACCGGCAGATCGGAGACCGGCGTGTGCTTGCCGTACGTGATCACTTCCGGATGGGTCAACAGGAAGAGCCGGTCGGGCGCACGCCCGTCGCGCCGCTCGTCGACCCACTGGGACATGAGCCGGAGGCCTTCGTCGTACGGAACCTCGCCGAGATCAACCCGGTGCAGCGAGCTGTCCACCATGGCCGCCATGGTGCCACTCCTCCCCGGCCGCCGACAGGTGATCTGCGAGACGCCGCCGGGACAGGATGTCGGCCTGGCGGGTCGGTTCCGGGATGCGGTAGCGCCCGCTCAGCCGTACGGCCAAGGCAGTGCAGTCCTCCAGCGCGATCCGGTGCCCGGCCGAGACGAAGACGGGCTTCACACCAGATTGTGTACGCACGGCGCGCCCCACGATCTCACCATCATCCACCATGTCCGACCAGGAGCCACGAGCATCCGCTACCGGCGGATAAATCCCGACATAGGGGGTCTTGGCGATCCCGAAGCACGGAGTGTCGAGAAGGACGCCGAGATGGGAGGCCAGACCGAACCGGCGCGGATGCGCCACACCGTAACCGTCGCAGATGATCAGGCGCGGAGCGACCGGCAAACGCGCGAGAGCGTCTTGGAGCAGGGGCAGTTCACGGAAGGCCAACAGTCCCGGCACATACGGGAAGGTGACCGGCCCGGACGCGGTGACGGCCTCGACGACCGAGAGGGTCGCCACGTCGATGACCACCGCTGCCGCGACGCCGAAGGAGTCTTTGTAAGTGACGTCGAGGCCCACGACCGTCGGTGGGACCTCGAAGCCCGGCGGTGGCAGGACCAGCCGTGCGCGGAGCTCCTCCTGGATCGCCGCGGCCTCGAACGGGAGCATCCCGGAGACGATACCGGCTCCGGGATGCTCCCCCTGCCATCTCAAGCGGGCAGGACCGCCACGCCGCGGGCGGCCAGCGTCGGCTCCGGGCCGCCGAGCGAGCTGATGTCCAGCTGCTCGTCGGTGCGGTTGACGACGAAGCGGACACCCTCGCGGACGGTCAGCTCGACCCGGCCGCGCAGCTCCGACGGGAGCTCGCTGACCACGCCGGCCCGGCCGGCCAGGTCCTTGAGCAGCGGGGCCAGGGCGTTCGGGGCCAGCTTGGTCGAGACGTACGCCGCCGAACCCTTACCGGCCGCGCGGCGGGTGACCGCCGGGCGCCCGGCGTAGTCGCCGGTCTTGTACGTGGCGAGGACCTCGGTGGCCGGGTCGATCAGGTCGATCCGGTCGCTCCACAGTGTGCCCTCGAGTCCGTCCGAGAGCGCCACCGTGTCGCCCGCCAGCAGCGGCGCGAACTCCTCGATGCGCAGGCCGAGCAGGTCGCGCAGCGGGCCCGGATAGCCACCGAGCCAGACGTGGTCGTTCTCGTCGACGATGCCCGAGAAGTACGTCGCCACGAGGTGCCCGCCGTTCTCCACGAAGGAGGTCAGGCGGGAGGCCAGGGCCGACGGCATCACGTGCAGGATCGGGGCCACGACCAGGTCGTAGCCACTGAAATCCGATGCGGCCGGCAGCACGTCGACCCGGACACCGAGGTCCAGGAACGTCGTGTACCAGTCGAGGGCTTCCTGCCGGTAGCGCAGCAGCTCGGTCGGGTGCGAGTCCTGCTCGGAAGCCCACCAGGACTCCCAGTCGAACAGGATCGCCGCCTTCGCGGGCGTGCGGCGCTTGCCCTGCACGTACGACAGGTCACGCAGGCGCGAGCCCAGGGCCACCACGTCACGGAACAGCTGGCTGTCCGTGCCGGCGTGCGGCACCATGCCCGAGTGGTACTTCTCGGCGCCCGCCCGCGACTGCCGCCACTGGAAGTAGCAGACCGCGTCGGCGCCGTGGGCCACGTGGGTCAGCGCGTCGCGGGACAGCTCCCCCGGCCGCTTGGCCAGGTTGACCGGCTGCCAGTTGACCGCGCTGGTCGAGTGCTCCATCAGGAACCACGGCCGGCCGCCGGCGATGTTGCCGGTCAGGTTGGCCGAGAACGACAGCTCGTCGAGGCTCTGCGCGCCGGGCAGCCGGTAGTGGTCGTTCGAGACGAAGTCGACCTCGGCCGCCCAGTCCGCGTAGTCCATGCCCTTGGTCTCGCCCATCACCATGAAGTTGGTGGTGACCGGGACGTCCGGGGTGAGCTCGCGCAGGATCTCCTTCTCGGCCCGCAGATAGTCCTTGAGGACGTCGGAGGAGAACCGCTTGAAGTCGAACTGCTGGGTCGGGTTCGGGAAGGACGCGGCCAGCCGCGGCGGCAGGATCTCGTCCCACTCGCCATAGCGCTGCGCCCAGAAGGCCGTGCCCCACGCCTCGTTCAGCGCCTCGACCGTTCCGTAGCGGTTGCGCAGCCAGACCCGGAAGGCCTGGGCCGCGTCGTCGGAGTAGTCGTAGATGTTGTGGCAGCCCAGCTCGTTCGAGACGTGCCAGGCGACCAGCGCGGGGTGGTCGGCGTACCGCTGCGCCATGGTGCGGACCAGGCGCAGCGCGTACTCCCGGAAGACCGGCGAGGTGGGCCGCCAGTGCTGGCGGCCACCCTGCCAGAGGATCTGCCCCTCGTGGTTGACGGGCAGGATCTCCGGGTGCGCGGTGGTCAGCCACGGCGGCGGTGATGCCGTCGCCGTGGCCAGGTCGACCGAGATCCCGTTGGCGTGGAGCAGGTCCATCACCTCGTCGAGCCAGGCGAAGTCGTACCGGCCGTCGGCCGGTTCGATCCGGGCCCACGAGAAGATGGCGAGGGAGACGATGGTGACGCCGGCTTCGCGCATCGCGCGGACGTCGTCGTCCCACACCTCCCGCGGCCACTGCTCCGGGTTGTAGTCCGCGCCGTACTCGATTCGCGAGCCGGTACGCAGCCAACGGGGTGTCACTGGGTTGCTCATTTAACGGTGAAGCCCTGCTCGTTGCCGTACTTCGCGGACTGGTCCTGCCACGCCTTCAGGCCGTCGGCCAGGGTGGTGCTGGAGACGTACGCCTTGCCGGCGGTGTCGTTGAAGATGCTGTTCGAGTAGACCTGGAAGGGCAGGTAGGTCCAGCCGGTCACCACGTTCTGCGACGACTTGGCGAAGATCTCGTTGGCCTTCTGGCCGCCGAAGTACTTGAACTCCGAGTTCAGGAACTTCGAGTCGCTGAGCTGCTTGGTGGTGGCCGGGAAGGCGCCACCGTCGACGCGGATCTGCACGCCGTCACCGTCGTTGGCGAACTTGGTGAAGCCGTACGCCAGGGCCTGGTTGTTGTTGAGGCCCTTGTTCATCAGCGACAGGGCGCTGCCGCCGTTCTCGGCCGAGGCGTTGGCGCCGGCGGTCCACTGCGGCATGTCGGCCACGCGCCACTTGCCGGAGGCGGCGGGGGCGCTGGAGACGAAGTTGGCCGGCATCCAGGCGCCGGTCGCGATGGTGGCGATGGTGTCGTTCTGCATGCCCTGGAACCACTGGTCGGACCAGCTGGAGATCGGGGCGATCAGCTTCTCGGTGATCAGCGTCTGCCAGACCTGCTCGAACTTCTTCGAGCCCTCGTCCTGGAAGTTGATAGTGACGTTGGTGCCGTCGACGGTGTAGGGCTTGCCGCCGGCCTGCCAGATCATCGAGGTCGTGAAGCCCGCGTCACCGGTGTCGTTGGTGATGTACGCCTTCGGGTCGGCCTTGTGCAGCTTGCGGGCCGCGTCGAGGTACTCGTCCCAGGTGGTGGGGACCTTGATGCCGTACTTGTCGAAGACGTTCTTGTTGTAGTACAGCGCCATGGGGCCCGAGTCCATCGGCAGGCCGTAGGCCACGTTGCTCGAGTGGACCGAGTTCCACGGGCCCGGGGCGAAGTCGGCCTTGAGGTTCTCGGCGCCGAAGCCCGACAGGTCGGTCAGCGACTTGCCCAGGGCGAACTGCGGCAGCGCGTAGTACTCGATCTGCGCGACGTCCGGGATGCCCTTGCCGGCGGCCACGGCGTTCTGCAGGGCGGTGTACTGGTCGTTGCCGGTGCCGGCGTTGACCAGGTCGACCTTGACGTTCGGGTACTTCTTCTGGAACTCGGTGACGACGTTCTTCAGGGTGGGCTCCCAGGCCCACACCGTCAGGTTGCCGCCCTTCTCCAGCGCCGCGGTGACGTCGGCGTCGGAGACGGTGGACGAGGGGCCCGACGAGCTGGAGTCGTCGTCGCCACCGCCGCAAGCGGCGAGGCCGAGGGACAGCAGGGCCGCAGTGGCCGCCGCCCCGACTTTCAGGAGCTTCGACATGTAAGGACCTTTCACTCTCAGGTAGGCCGCAAGCGGCAGATCACTCTTTTACGGAGCCGGCGGACAGGCCGGACTGCCAATAGCGCTGAAGCAGGAGGAACGCCGCCAGGAGCGGCAGGATGGTGAGCAGGGAGCCGGTGATGACCAGGTTGTAGACGGCCTCGCCGCCGGCGGTCGTCGACTGCGCGTTCCACGCGTTGAGGCCGACGGTGAGCGGGTACCAGTCCGGGTCCTTGAGCATGATCAGCGGCAGGAAGTAGTTGTTCCAGGTCGCGACGATGCTGAACAGGGCCACGGTGACGATGCCGGGGGCGAGCAGCGGGACGCTGATGCGGAAGAAGGTGCGGAACTCGCCCGCCCCGTCCATCCGGGCCGCCTCGAGCATCTCGTCCGGGATCGCCTGGGCCGCGAAGGTCCACATCAAGTAGAGGCCGAACGGCGTGATCAGCGACGGGATGATCACGGCCCACGGCGTGTTGGTCAGGCCCAGCTTGCTGAACAGGAGGAACGTCGGCACGGCGAGCGCGGTGCCGGGGACCGCGACCGCGCCCAGCACGATCGCGAAGACCGCGCGCTTGCCGACGAACTTGAACTTCGCCAGGCCGTAGCCGGCGAGAGCGGCCAGCAGGGTCGCGCCACCGGCGCCCACGACGACGTACAGCAGGGTGTTGCCGAACCACCGCAGGAAGATGCCGTCGTTGTAGGTGAAGGTGTCGTGGATGTTCTGCCAGAGGGCGAAGTTGCCGTCCGAGTCGAACCAGAGCCCGAAGGTGGTGAACAGGCTGCCCTGGGTCTTCGTCGAGTTGATCAGCAGCCAGCCCAGCGGGACCAGCGCGTAGAGCGCCATCAGGGCGGTCAGCACGGTCAGGGTGACGCTGCCGGTCCGCTTCTTCTTGCGGGCGGACTGCCGCACCGTGAGCGGCTTGCCGGGGCGGGTTTCCACCGAGGTCGTCATCAGCTCTCCCGGTTTCCGCGCAGCTGCACGACGTACGCGATGACCATGGTGATGATGCCCATGATGATCGCGACCGTGGCGGCGTAGTTGTACTGCTGACCCGAGAAGGACAGCTGGTAGGCGTACAGGTTCGGGGTGAAGTAGGTGGTGATCGCGTTCGGCGCGAGCGGCTGCAGGATGACCGGCTCGGTGAACAGCTGGAAGCTGCCGATGATCGAGAAGATCGTCGCGATCGACAGCGCGCCCCGGATGGCCGGCAGCTTGATGGCCGTGATGATCCGGAACTGCCCGGCGCCGTCGAGGGCGGCCGACTCGTAGAGCGAGCCCGGGATGACCCGCAGCGCCGAGTAGAAGATCAGCATGTTGTAGCCGATGAACTCCCACGTCACGATGTTGCCGATGGACGCGAGCGCGAGGTGGGGGGACAGCGGGTTCGGCAGCGAGATGTTGAACGCGTCGTTGATGTTGCCGACGAGACCGAACTGATCGCCGTAGATGAAGCCCCACATCAGCGTCGCGACCACCGCCGGCACCGCGTACGGCAGGAAGATCGAGACCCGGAAGAACGCCTTGCCGTACAGCCGCCCGCTGTCGATGGCCAGGGCCACCAGCAGGGCCAGGATCAGCATGATCGGCACCTGGATGACCAGGAAGATCGCGACCCGGCCGAACGACTCCCAGAACTGGCTGTCCTGGAACAGCCGGGTGTAGTTGTCCAGGCCCACGAACGAGTTGCCGCCGATAAGCTGGTTGCGATAGAGGCTCAGGTAGATCGAGTACACGATCGGCGCCAGGAAGACCAGCGCGAAGATCAGCATGAACGGGCCGACGAACTGCCAGCCTCGCCAGGAGCGGCGCCGGCGTGCCACCGCCGGCTGGAGGACCGCCATGGTCACCCTCTCAGTGATGCGATGATGTTTACGTAAACATCATGCACCGATGTCGTTCGATGTTTCTTCTTGTTTTCGAATGTTCGATGTTTACGTAAACATCGTGAGTGCGATAGTGTCACCGCGTGCGATCGTCGTCAAGCAGTGTTCGGCGAGTTTCCATGGCGGATGTCGCCCGGCTGGCCGGGGTCTCCTCCCAAACGGTGTCGCGCGTCTCGAACGGGCACCCCGGTGTCGTCGATGCGACGCGGCAGCAGGTCCTCGACGCGATGAAGGAGCTGGGCTACCGGCCCAACAGCGCCGCGCGCGCCCTCAAGCGCGGCGAGTTCCGGACCATCGGCGTCATCCTGTTCACCCTGGCCACCACCGGCAACAGCCGCACGGTCGAGGCTATCGCCAACCACGCGGCCGAGCAGGGATATGCGATAACGCTGATCCCGGTGGCCAGCCCCACCCAGGACGGCGTGCTCGGCGCCTTCACCCGCCTCGGCGAGCTCGCGGTCGACGGCGTCATCGTGATCATGGAAGTCCACCTGCTCGACGCGGTCGCCCTCGAGCTGCCGCCGGGCGCCCAGGTGGTGGTGGTCGACTCCGACGCCGGCGACCGCTATCCGGTGGTCGACACCGACCAGGCCGACGGCGCCCGCCAGGCCGTCAGCCACCTGCTCGGCCTCGGCCACGACACGGTCCGGCACGTCAGCGGCCCGGCCGACTCGTTCTCGGCCGGCCGCCGGGCCCAGGCCTGGCGCGACGTGCTCACCGAGGCCGGCCGCCCGGTGCCGCCCATGCTCCAGGGCGACTGGTCGGCCGAATCCGGCTATCGGGCCGGCCTCGAGATCGCCGGCGACCCCTCGTGCACCGCCGTCTTCACGGCCAACGACCAGATGGCCCTGGGTGTGCTGCGCGCCCTGCACGAGCGCGGGCGCCGCGTCCCCGACGAGGTCAGCGTGGTCGGCTTCGACGACATCCCCGACGCGGTCTCCTACCTGCCCCCGCTCACCACCATCCACCAGGACTTCGCCGAGATGGGCCGGCGCTGCGTCGACCGCCTCCTGCACCAGATCCGCGGCGAGGCCGCCCCGCCCGGCCGCGCCCTGGTGCCGACCCGGCTCGTCACCCGCGAGAGCACCGCCCCACCCCCGCCACGGCCATGACTCCGGAGGTCCGGTACGCGCGCCACGGCGAGCTCAGCCTCGCCTACCAGGTGCTCGGCACCGGACCGGACCTGCTCTTCCTCCCGGGCTTCGTCACCCACCTCGACCTGGCCTGGGAGGAGCCGAGGCTGGCCCGCTTCCTGCGCGGGCTGGCCGGTTTCGCCCGGCTCATCCTGTTCGACCGGCGCGGCACCGGCCTGTCCGATCCGGCCCCGGGCGGCCTCACCCTGAGTGACGCGGTTGAGGATGTACGGGTCGTGCTGCGCGCCGCCGGATCGGCATGCCCCGCGCTCTTCGGCGTGGCGGTCGGCGCGGCCATTTGTACGGAATACGCGCTGCGCCATCCGGAGTCCGTGCGCTCACTGGTGCTCTGGGCCGGTCACGCCCGCCTGCTGGAGGCGCCCGGCTATCCGGCCGGCTGGACACCGTCGTTCCTGGCCGGGGTGCTGGCCGGCGTAGACGAGCACTGGGCGGCCGGCGCCGGGCTCGACGCGATGAACCCGTCGCTGGCCGGCGATGCCCGCCACCGCGAGTGGTTCGTCCGGCACGCCCGCGCCGCCGCCAGCCCCCGGCAGGCCCGCGAGCTGTTCGGCCTGTGCGCGGCGGCCGACTTCCGCGACGCCCTGCCCGGCCTCGAGGTGCCCACGCTGCTGCTGCACCGCACCGGCGACCCGTGGCTGTCGGTCGAGCACTCCCGGTGGGTCGCCGCCCACCTGCCGAACGCCCGGCTGACCGAGCTCGCGGGCGACGACCATTGGCCCTGGATCGGCGACGCGGAGGCCCCGCTGGCGGCGATCGGGGAGTTCCTCACCGGCGTACGGCCTCCTCCCCCGCTCTTGTCTTTGTTGACTCCCCGCGAGAAGGAGGTCATGGCCCTGGCCGTGCGGGGCCTGACCGCTCGCGACATCGCCGCGCGGCTGTTCATCAGCGAGCGGACCGTGGAGACCCACATCGAGCACGCCTATCGCAAGCTCGGGGTGAGCTCACGCATCGAGCTCATCCGCCGGTACCGCGACCTTTAGCTCATCGCGGCGGCGGGTCAGATAGGCGATCTCGGCCGTGTTGCCGGCCAGGCCGATCGCCTTCTCGTACGCCGCGCGGGCCGGCCCGCCGCGCCCCAGCCGTCGTAGCAGGTCGGCGCGGGTCGCGTGGAAGGCGTGATAGCCGTCCAGCCGCTCGGCCAGACCGTCGACGGTGGCCAGCCCCACCTCCGGGCCGTCGAGCTCGGCCACCGCCACGGCCCGGTTGAGGGCGACGACGGGCGACGGGTCGAGCCGGACCAGCTGGTCGTAGAGGGCGACGACCTGCGACCAGTCGGTGGCGGCGAAGTCGCCGGCGTCGGTGTGCACGGCGTTGATCGCGGCCAGGATCTGGTAGCGGCCGGGCGCGATCCCGCTGGCCAGGCGCTCGCGCACGAGCCGGTGCCCTTCGGCGATCAGCTCCGCGTCCCAGGCCGACCGGTCCTGCTCGTCGAGCGGGATCAGCTCGCCGCCGGGCGCCACCCGGGCCGGGCGGCGGGCCTCGGTCAGCAGCATGAGCGCGAGCAGCCCGGCCACCTCGCCGTCGCCGGCCATCAGGTCACGCAGCAGCCGCGTCAGCCGGATGGCCTCGGCGGTCAGGTCCGGCCGCAGCAGATAGCCCTCGTTGAAGACCAGGAACAACACGGCGAGGACACCCGACACGCGCGCCGGCAGGTCCTCGGCCGCCGGCACCCGGTACGGGATGCGGGCCACCTTGATCTTGCCCTTGGCCCGGGTGATCCGCTGCCCCATGGCGACCTCGCCGACCAGGAAGGCCCGCGCGATCTCGGGCACGGTCAGCCCGCCCACCATGCGCAGGGTCAGCGCCACCCGGGTCTCCATGGCCAGCGCCGGATGACAACAGGTGAAGATCAGCCGGAGCCGCTCGTCGCCGACGGCCCCGACCGGCGCGGGCGGCCCGTCGTCGTACAGCATCAGAGCCTCCCGCTGTTTGCCGTCGCGTTTGCCCTCCCGGCGCAGCCGGTCGACCGCCTTGCGCGTGGCCGTCGTGGTCAGCCAGGCCCCCGGGTTCGGCGGCACCCCGTCGGCCGGCCATCGCTCGACGGCGGTGGCGAACGCCTCGGCCGCGGCCTCCTCGGCGACATCGAGATCACCGAAACGCCGGCACAGGGCGGCGACCACCCGGGCCCATTCGTCGCGATAGGCCGCCGCCACCGCGCTCACAGGAACGGGCGCACCTCGACCCGGCGGTTGCAGGCCCGCGACCCGTCGGCGGCCAGCTTGAGGGCCACGTCGAGATCGTCCGCCTCCATCACCCAGAAGCCGGCCATGTACTCCTTCGTCTCCACGAACGGCCCGTCGGTGACCAGGGCGTCCCCACCCCGGTTGTCGATCACGGTGGCCGTGCTGGGATCGGCCAGCCCACCCGCGAAGACCCAGTGCCCCCGGGCCTGGAGCCCCTCGTTGAACACGTGGATGGCGGCCATCTCGTCGTCGGTGCCGGAGTTGCTCTTGTCATCGATCACGGAAACCAGATATCGCATGCCCATCTCCCTCGGTCACCTGTGCAACGAACGGCTCGGCTCCGATCCGACAGTCAGGCGAGCAGTTCTTCCGTACGAGGGTCGGGCGCGCCGTCGTAGTACCTGTCCAGAACCGCGCCGAAGACGGGCTGATCCGGGTCCGCGTGGCGGAAGAGCGTCATCGACGACCGCGCCTTGAGGTCGTCGGGATAGCCGAACAGCTGCTCGGCGGTGGCCGCCGGCGACGCCGCCGCGGCCTCGGAGATCTCGACCAGCCGGGGGCCGAGCACGGGATGGGCCAGATAGTCCCGGGCCTCGGCCAGGTCACGGATCGCGTAGAACCGCGCGGTCGAACTGGAGCCGAGCCCGGCCAGCTGCGGGAAGACGAACCACATCCAGTGCGTCCGCTTACGCCCCCGCTTGATCTCGTCGAGGGCGTCCTCGTAGACACCCCGCTGCGCCGACACGAACCTGTCCAGATCCGTCATCGTCCCCACCCCGTCCCGCGTGTAGTCGCCGAGCCTAGTACTCCGCCGCGCGTTCGACGGCGAAGTCATCGTGGCCGGGCGCACGGCACGCCGGGCGCGGAAATCCGTACCGGTACGGATGTGCCGGCGCGGGACGGTTCCTAGCGTCGGGGCATGGATGAGGTGAGCCGGATCGTGAAGGCGGCGGCCGAAGGGCCGGAGGCGGTGCGGGAGGTCCTGCCGGGGCTGATCGGTGGGGACTGGCCGCAATGCGGTAGGGAGCCGGACAGGGAATGGCAGCTGCACGCGCTGCACCGGGCTCCCGAATGCTCGGTCGTGGTGGCGGTGTTCCGGGCCGGGGCACGGGCGCCGATCCACGATCACGGGGCGTGGGCGGTGATCGGGATTCATCGGGGGCGGGAGCGGGAGACCTGGTTCCGGCGGGACGCGGACGGCCGGCTCCATGAAGAGCGCAGCTTCGAGAACGCGGCCGGTGGCGTCAGCGTCGTGCCCGACGGGGTCATCCACACCGTGGAGGCGCTGGGCGAGGAGGACGCGGTCTCCGTGCATGTGTACGGGACGGACATCGTCGCCCAGGAGCGGCACGAGTACGACCCGGTGACGCGGCGGGTGAGCGTCTACCGGCCGCCGTTCGCGTAGTCGGCGGGGTCGAGGCGGGCCGTGCGGCGCTTGTACTCCGAGGCCATGCCGGGCCAGTTGGTGACGATGCGGCCGGCCGCGTTGCGGTACCAACTCTGGCAGGCGGTCCACACCGAACCCGACAGGCGCCGCTGGATCTCCTCGTCGTAGGCGGCCGCGACGTCCCGGCGTACCTCCAGAGGCTCTGACCCCCGCGCGAGCCGGCGGACGGCCTGGACCAGGTAGCGGGCCTGGCACTCGTGGAAGTAGAGCACCGACGTGTTGCCGGTGTTGGTGTTCGGGCCGTACATGAGAAACAGGTTGGGGAAGCCGGGAACCGCCATGCCGAGATGGGCGTACGCCCCGTCGCGCCACTCCTCGTCGAGGGTGACGCCGTCGCGGCCGGCGATCCGCAGCGGGGTGACCAGGTCGGACGCGGCGAACCCGGTGGCGTAGACCAGCAGGTCGCACGGATGCAGGGCGCCGTCGGCCGTGCGGACGCCGCCGGCCGTGACCTCGACGATCTTCTCGGTGACCAGGCTGACGTCGGGCCGGGCCAGGGTGGGCAGCCAGGCGCTGGTGAACAGGACGCGCTTGCAGCCCATCGGCTCGTCGGGGGTGACCTGGGCCCGCAGCTTCGGGTCGCGCACCTGCCAGCGCCGCTGCACGCCCGAGACGGCGCGCAGCAGCGCGCCCGACACGCGACGGCCGAGCAGCGCCCGGCCGGTCACGATGGTCATGGCCCAGACGCCGGCCCGCGGAAGACCCATGAGAGACGGGATCCGGTGGTACGCCACGCGGCGGCCGGCGCCGTAGCGACGATCGGGCCGGGGCAGCGTCCAGGGGGCCGTGCGCTGGAAGACTGTCACGTGGGCGGCACGGCCGGCGATCTCGGGCACGAGCTGGATGGCGCTGGCACCCGTGCCGACGACGGCGACCCGGCACCCGTCGATCGGCAGCCCGGGACGCCAGCGGGCGGTGTGCACGGCCGGACCGGCGAACCGCTCGGCGCCGGGCAGCGACGGCACGACCGGCTTGGTGAGCTGCCCGACCGCCGGCACGAGGACGTCGGCCTCGATCAGCTCACCGCCGGCGGTGGTGATCACCCAGTGGCCGCCTTGCCAGCGCGCCTCGACCACGTCGGTGTTCAGCCGCACCCGCCGCGTAATGTCCCGCTCGTCGGCCACCCGCCGCAGGTAGGCCAGGATCTCGTGGTGCGGCGGAAACCGCCGGCTCCAGGCCGGGTTCGGGGCGAAGGAGTACGAATAAAGGGGCGCGGGCACGTCGCAGGCACAGCCCGGGTACGAGTTGTCGCGCCACACCCCTCCTATCTCGGACGCCCGCTCGAGCAGGACGACGTCGGTGAACCCGGCCTCGAGCAGCGCCACGGCGGCGGCGATGCCGCCGAAACCGGCCCCGATGACGAGCACCCGCGGATTCATTGACACAAGTTAGCAGCTTGTTGGCGCACCGCCAATAAGCGATGTCAGCTCGCTTCCAGAAGGAGACGGGCGCAGGTGCGCGGGTCGTCGGCGAACGGGAGATGGCCGCAACCCGGCAGTCGCACGTGCCGGGCCCGGGGCATCAGGACGCGGGCCCTCGCCGCCTGGCGGTAGGGCAGCACCAGGTCGCGGGTGCCCCACGCGATCGTCACCGGGATGCCGTCGACCATGCCCCTCTCGTAGCGCCACTCCCCCAGCCTCTTGCGGGCCGCGCCGAACCCCGGCGCGGCGACCAGGGCTCGCGCGTCGGACACACACTCGGCCGGATCGAGACGGGCCGGTTTCCCGTAGAAGACACCGCACAGCGCCGCCCGGCCCGGTGTCGTGCGCATCAGCAACGGCATCGCCGGGCCGAGGGCCGCCCCACCGGCCCGCGCCACGCCGACCACACTCCGGCACCACCGCGCCCCGGCCGGGCCGAAGAAGCCGACCGGCGAGAACGCCGTGACCGACCGGGCCACACCCCGGCGGCCCAGCTCCAGCGCGACCGCGCCGCCCAGCGAGCTGCCGCCCAGCGCCGGCCGGGTGACGCCGAGCTGGTCGAGGAACGCGGTCACCCGGTCGGCCAGATGGGGCACGTCGCCCGGACCACCGTCCGCTTTGGACGCGCCGAAGCCGGGCAGGTCGAGCGCGATCACGTCGTGATGTCGAGCGACCTCGCCGAGGATCGGCTGCCACACCTGCCAGCGGCTGCCGATGCCGTGGATCAGCACGAGGGGACTTCCGCTGCCCTGCCGGTGGAAATTCACCGCGCCCTCCTTGTTGACAGCCCGCCAACAACGGCGCCACCATACCCCATGACGTACGACTATGACGTCCTCGTCGTCGGCTCCGGCTTCGGCGGCAGCGTCAGCGCGCTGCGGCTCACCGAGAAGGGCTACCGGGTCGGTGTGCTCGAGGCGGGCCGCCGGTTCGCCGACGACGAGCTGCCGCAGACGTCGTGGCGGCTGCGGCGTTATGTGTACGCTCCGGCGCTGCGCTGCTTCGGCATCCTGCGCCTCACCCTGCTCGACAACGTGCTCATCATGTCCGGCGCGGGCGTCGGCGGCGGCTCGCTCGGCTACGCCAACACGCTCTACGAACCGCCCGGCACGTTCTTCACCGATCCTCGCTGGTCGTCGGTCACCGACTGGCAAGCGGAGCTCGCGGGGCCGTACGACCAGGCCAAACGCATGCTCGGCGTGACGGTCAACCCCCTGGAGACCGCCTCGGACCGGGCGCTGCGATCGGTTGCGGATGATCTCGGGGTCGGTCACACCTTCCGCCGTACGCCGGTGGGAGTGCTCTTCGGAAAGCCCGGCCGCGACCCGGACAGCGGCGGCCACGCGGCCGTGGAGGACCCGTTCTTCGGCGGCGCCGGTCCGTCGCGGGCGGCCTGCACCCATTGCGGCGCCTGCATGACCGGCTGCCGCGTCGGCGCGAAGAACACCCTCGTCAAGAACTACCTTTATCTGGCCGAGCGTCTCGGTGCGGCTGTCCACCCGCTGACGACCGTCACCGACGTACGACCGCTCCCGCAAGGGGGTTTCGAGGTCCGCACGCATCGCACCGGCGGCGTTCGCCGCCGTGTCTTCACCGCCGGGCAGGTGATCTTCGCGGCCGGGGCCCTGGGTACGCAGCGTCTGCTGCACCGTCTGCGCGACCGCGGCTCCCTGCCGCGCGTGTCGCCGCGGCTGGGCGAGCTGAGCCGCACCAACTCCGAGTCGATCCTGGGCGCGCGCACCCGGCGGCGCGACGCCGACTACAGCCGGGGCGTGGCCATCACGTCCTCGATCCACCCCGACGCCTCGACCCACGTCGAGCCGGTGCGGTACGGGCGTGGCAGCAACCTCCTCGCGCTGCTCGCGACCACGCTGGTCGACGACGCGGGCGGGCGGTCACGCCTGCTCACCGGGCTGCGGCAGCTGGTACGCGACCGGCGCGATCTGCGGCTCATGACGTCGCCGCGCCGGTGGTCGACCGAGACCGTGGTGCTGCTGGCCATGCAGGCCCTGGACAACTCGATCACCGTCTATCGCAAACGGGGCCGGCTGCGCACCCGGCAGGGCGTCGGCGAGCCCAACCCCGAGTGGGTGCCGGCCGCGCACGACGTGGCCCGCCGGGTCGCCGCCGAGATCGACGGGGTGCCGCTGGGCGCCATGACCGAGCTGATCGGACGCCCGGTGACCGGGCACTTCCTCGGCGGCTGCGCGATCGGAACATCGGCCGAGACGGGGGTCGTCGATCCGTACCACCGGATGTTCGGTCATCCCGGCCTGCACGTGATCGACGGCTCAGCGGTCGCGGCCAACCTGGGGGTGAACCCGTCGCTGACCATCACGGCGATGGCCGAGCGGGCGGTGGCCCTGTGGCCGAACAAAGGGGACGTGGATCCGCGCCCGGAGCTCGGTTCGCCGTACACCCGGATCAGCCCGGTCGAACCCGCCAGGCCGGCCGTTCCCGCCGACGCGCCGGGAGCGCTGCGGCTGTGAGGGCTGCCCTACCATGCGGGCATGCCACAGTTCCCGGGCCGCGACGGCGGCGAGTGGGAGTACGACGACGCGTTCGGCTCCGAGGGCGGCATGGGTGCGGTCTTCCGCGGGAAGTCGCTGGTGGACGGTTCCCCGGTCGCCGTCAAGAGGGTCCGGCTGAAATGGGCCAGCACCCGGGCCGAGCGGGTCCGCGAGCGCGAGATCGAGGTCGGCGACCGGCTCACCGAGGCCGCCCGGACGGGTGACGCCACCGGACATCTGGTGCTGCCGCTCGACATCGCGTTCGACGGCGGTGATCTGCTGATCGTGATGCCGCTGGCCGACGGCTCCCTCGCCGACGACCTGGCGGACGGCCCGATGACCATCGAGGCCGGCCTGAAAGTGCTGCGGCAGGTGGCCGAGGGGCTGGTCGAGCTGGCCGCCGTCCCGATCGCGCACCGCGACCTGAAGCCGGGAAACGTGCTGCGCTTCGGCGACACATGGAAGATCAGCGACTTCGGCCTGTCGCGGATCCTGACCGAGGTCACGGGCACGTACACGACGGGCGGGGGCGGAACCCTGCCGTACATGGCGCCGGAGGTGTGGACCGACCAGCGCGGAACGGCCAAGTCGGACCTGTACGCGCTGGGCGTCCTGGCCTACGAGGTGTTCACCGGCGAGCGCCCCTTCCCCGGCCCGTCCGAGGACGACTTCGAACGGCAGCATCTGACCGAGGCGCCGCCGAACACGCCCGGCCTGCCGCCGCGGCTGTCCCGGCTGCTCGCCCGGCTGGTGGCCAAGACGCCGGCCGACCGGCCGCAGGACGCCCGGGCGGTCATCGAAGCCGTCGACAACCTGCGGCAGAAGCTGACACCGGCCCAGGAGGGACTGGTCGACGACGTCCGCCGGCACGAGGAGCGGCGGCGTGACGAGGACATCGCGGTCAACGCCACGGCGACCGCCGAGCAGCGCCGCCGGCAGGAGCGGCGCCAGGCGATGGCCGATCTGTCGGCGATCCTCGAGGACGCGTTCGACGACATCGCCGAGGCGCTGCCGGACGCCCGGCTCGACGCCGCCGCCTGCGAGGTAGCGGTCGGCGGGCTGCGGGTCCGCTTCCAGCCACGGGAGGCGTTCGATTTGTCGGGCCGGGGGACGAAAGTGCTGGGCGCGGCGGCCTTGAGTTATGGACCGGGCGAGACGGTGTCGCCCTATTCGGACAGGAACCGCTCGGCGCACGCGGTGCTCACCTGCCGGCGCGCCGGTGGCCGTCTGCAATGGACATTTTGGATCGGGCCGCTGACCACCGGCGGGCCGGAGCGCCCGCTGGACCCGGCAGGGGTCATCAGCATATTGCGGGCGGCCCTTCATAAGTAGTTCGACTACATATATAGTTCCGCCATGCGTGAACCGACCTACTTCATCCTGGCCGCGCTCCAGGATGAGCCGCTGCACGGCTACGCGATCATCAAACAGACCGAGGCCCTCTCGCGGGGGCGAGTGAAACCGGCGACCGGCACGCTCTACACGGCTCTCGACCGCCTGACCCACGAGGGCCTCGTGCGGGTGGTGAAGGAGGAGGTCGTCAACGGGCGGGCGCGGCGCTACTACGCCCTGACCTCCGACGGCCTGGCCGCCCTGCGCGCCGAAGCCGCCCACCTGGCCGCCGCCGCCCGCGTCGTCAACGACCGCACGGTCCCCGACCGCTCCGGCCGTTTCGCCTTCGCCTTCCGCGACGGCCGCTTCTCCCCGGCTTCGCGTGCCGCCGCCCACCGCGAAGGGCGCCTCGCGTGAGCACCGCCCTCGAGCGCCGATACGCGCGTCTCCTCCGCCTCTACCCTTCCGGCTACCGGCGCGATCGCGGGCCCGAGCTTCTTTCCACGCTGATCGAGTCCACCGAGGACGGCCGCGCCCGGCCACCGCTCCGCGAGACCGCCGCCCTGGCGCTGGGCGCCCTGCGTGCGCACGCCGGCCACCACCGGGGCGGCTGGCTCACCGCCTTCCGCGTCGCCGCCCTCATGCTGCTCGTCTACGACGTGGCCGACCGGGCGGTCGTCGTCACGAACGAGGCCCTGCGCGATGGGCCCTCCCTCTGGTCCACCACCGAGCTGCGTCTCACCCTCGTGGCCCTCGCCCTCGGCGTCCTGGCCATCGCGGCCGCCACGGCCAACCGCTTCCTGCCGGCGGTCGCCACCGCCGCGGCCGCCTTCGGCCTCACCCTGGTCGTCGCCCACTCCATGCACAGCCCCGTCTTCAGCGGTTTCTGGTGCTTCCCACTGGCGATCGTCCTGCTCGTGCCCCTGGTGCGCCGGCGACCCGAGCCGGCCACCGCCTTGCTGAGGTACGCCCCGGCCCTGCCGCTCGTGCTGATCCTGACGTCGTTCTTCCCGAGCGTGTCGGGCATCCTGAACTTCGCCGCCGTGGCCGCCCTCTTCCTGGGCAGCCTGCTCTGGCTGGCGATCGACGAGCGCCTGGCCATGGCCGCCGGCCTGTTCCTGCTGAACACGGTCCTGGTCCGGGCCGCCCTGTTCACCGCCGACGGCATACCGGCGTTCCCCGTCGTGGCGATCGAGCTGGCGGTGACCGCGCTCCCACCGGCCGCCCTGCTGCTGACGGCCGGACTTGTCATACCCCGCTGGTACGGTCCGGCCCGAAGACCACACGGGGAGGCAAAGAATGGCTGAGGTGGCGCTGCGCCCGATCGAGGACGCCGACCTGGACGCCTTGTTCGATCAGATGCGAGACCCGGCGTCGGTCCGGATGGCGGCCTTCACCGCCGAGGACCCCGACGACCGATCGGCTTTCGACGACCACATGGCCAAGATCAGAGCGAGGGACGACGTCACCAACCGCGTCATCACGCTCGACGGCCGGCTGGTCGGCAGCATCGCGGCCTTCGTCATCGAGGGCGACACCGAGGTCACCTACTGGATCGACCGCGCACACTGGGGCCAGGGCATCGCCGGCCGGGCGCTGGCCCTCCTCCTGGCCGAGGTGCCGATCCGCCCGATCCTGGCCCGGGCGGCGAGCGACAACGTGGCCTCGATCCGGGTGCTGCAAAGGGCCGGCTTCACGGTCACCGGCACCGACGCCGGCTACGCCCATGCTCGCCGCGCGGAGATCGAGGAGACGCTGCTCCGCCTCGACTGAACCCGCCCGCGGCCGGTCCGGCCGGGATCCCGGCCGGCCACCGATTGCCTGGGGAGCGGGGGCGGGGCTGCTCGCCCCCGCTCCGGCCCTACTTCAGGGTGATGTTGGTGGCGGTGCAGGACTTGCCGTCGGGGACGGAGCCGGTCTGGGTGGGCTCGCCACTGGTCACGCCCTTGAAGATGGCGCAGATGACGGTCTTGCTGGTGCCACCGACGACGGTGACCCTGTCGACGGTGGCCACGTCGCCGAGGTTGGCGTTGACGCCGACCAGGGCCTTGAGCGGGGTCGTCACGGCGACGTTCGAGACCTGGACCTTGCGGGCGTACTGCTTGGAGCAGTTGCCGCAGGAGCGGTAGAGCTTGCCGATGTCGCTGGCCTGGAAGTCCTTGATGACGAACGTGCCCGGGCCGTTGTGCTGGAACGTCTTGTCCGAGGCGTGCAGGGCGCCGCCACCGACGACGGTCATGGTCTGGCTCGCCGAGGTGCCCTTGAAGGTGGCGGCGTCCTCGCCCACGTCCTGCCACCAGACGTTGCGCAGGGTGCAGGTGCCGAGGCAGTGGACGCCGTCGGCGGCCGGGCTGCCGATGATGACGTTGGACAGGGTGGCTCCGTCGGCCAGCTGGAACAGCGGGTCCTGGCCCTCGTCCTGCCCGTCGCCGCCCAGGGCGCCGCCGCCGATGAACCGGACGTTGCCGCCGTCCACCGAGCCCGTGATCTTGCGGGTGGCCGTGAGCGTGGTGGTGCTGACCGGCGTGGGCCAGGACGCTGCCGTTGTCGCGGTCGTGGTCGGCGCGGCGGTCGTCGGCTTCGCGGTGGCCGTCGCGGTCGGCGCCGCCGTCCCGGTGGCGGTCGGCGCGTTGGCGGTCGGCGCGGTGGTGGTGGTCGGCGCGGCCGTGGTCGGTTTCGCGGTGCCGGTGGGCGCGATCGTGGTCGCGGAGGCGGTGGCTGTGGGTGCAGCGGTGGGGGTGCTTCCCGGCGTACCCACGGAAATGTCGTCGAAGGAGGCCGACGCGTCGACCGTGAGCAGGGCGATGCGGCCCTTTGTCAGCTTGGCGGTGGACACGTCGCCCACGACCTTGCCGTCCACGTAGCCGGTGACCCGTTGGCCCGACACGTCCAGGCGCAGCTTGTGCCAGCCGCTGCCCGCGGCCGGCAGGGTCAGCGAGCCCAGCACCGTCACCGACGAGCCCTTGACCTCCTCCAGCCGCGCCGACCCGGATGCCAGCACCAGGCGCTCGAACTCGTGCGATCCGGTGGCCCGGGCGGCGATGCCGGCCGACGCGCCCGCCGAGGCCAGGGTCAGCGGGCGTACGGAGGCCTGCACCGAATAGTCGGTCCAGCCGCTGTCTCCGGCGAAGAACCGGGCCAGCTCGCTGCCGTTGTCGGCCTGCCGCAGCGCCTTGCTGCCGTCGGTCACCACCGACCACGACCCGCCCGACTTCGACCAGCCGCTGGCATCGCCGTCCTCGAAGGTGTCACCGAACGACGGCCCTCCCGCAGCGAACGCGGTGGCCGTCAGTCCCGCCGCCGCGACCGCCACCACGGCGACACCGCCGATCAGCGCGCCCTTTTTGTACGTCATCAATCGTCCTCCCGATCACTTCAGACATGATCAAGTGGTCGGAGGCCCCGGAAAGGTTGCTCACGTTCCAAAGATTTTTTCGCGGGTACGTCTCCCGCCATGTTCGAGGGCTTCCAGGACGAGTGGATCGACGTGGGCGAGGTGGGCCTGCGGGTCCGCCACGGTGGGGACGGCCCACCCGTGCTGCTGATCCACGGCCATCCCCGCACCGGCGCCACCTGGCACCGCGTCGCCCCGCTGCTGGTGGAAGCCGGCTTCACGGTGATCTGCCCCGACATGCGCGGCTACGGCCGCTCGGGCAAGGCCCCCATCGAGGACGACCACCTGCAACAGTCGAAGCGCGCGGTGGCCCGCGACCTGCACACTCTGATGACCAAGCTGGGCCACACCTCGTACGCCACGGCCGGCCACGACCGCGGTTGTTACGTGGCCTTGCGGCTGGCTCTCGATCACGCGGAGCACGTCAGCAAGCTGGTCGTCATGGACGGCGTCCCGATCAGCGAGGCCCTGGCCCGCTGCGACGCCCGCTTCGCCCACGACTGGTACCACTGGTTCTTCTTCGCCCAGCCCGACAAGCCCGAGCGGGCCATCCTCGCCGACCCGAACGCCTGGTACAACGGCGACCCGGCCCGCATGGGCGAGGAGAACTACGCGGAGTTCCGGGAGGCCACCAACGACCCCGACACAGTCCGCGCGATGTTGGAGGATTACCGGGCCGGCTTGGGCGCCGACAACCAGCACGAGCTGACCGACCGAGCCGAGGGCCGCACCGTCACGTGCCCCACCCTGTTCCTGTGGTCCACCCGCGACGACATGGAAGACCTCTACGGCGACCCCTTGGCCATCTGGCGGCGCTGGGCCCCCGACGTGCGGGGCCTCCCGATCGAGTCGGGCCACCACATGGCCGAGGAGAACCCGGAAGATCTGGCGAGCGCCCTGACCGCCTTTCTGCGCTGACCGTCCACTATCGGAACAGGTGGCACGTTCGGGCGACGCGATCGGCCCTTGAGCGGATCACTTCGACGCATCGTCCCATGGGCCGGCACACAGCGTGACCTGACAATGACCGACATGACTATCGCCCCGCTCCGGGGTCGCTCGCACGAGGATTGCAACGCCCAGGGGATCCCGCGGGTCGACCTCTTCTGCCGCACCGATCAGCAGTTCCTGCCGCTCGCCAACGTCCCCGGCTGGGCCGGGGCGTCGGCGCTCGTCTCCTTCGGGATTCTGCTCGTGTCACTCGTGCTGGTCACCGCGCGAACCGGAACCGAGGTGCCGATCTTCGTGGCGGCCGCCGTCACCGGTCTTGCCCTGGTGGGTCTGCCGCTGCGAGGTCGATGGCCGGAGTGGCTCGTGGCCGGCTGCGCCTGGGCCGGGATCTGCGGGGCGGCTCTGGTGTCGTTCGACGGCCGGGGTGCGCGGTTGCACGCCACGGTCACGCTGGTGCTGGTCGTCGCCACCGGCGCCGTCTTCGCCGCCCGTTCGATGGCCGTCGCGATCAGCGGCCGGGCCCGGCATGTCCGGCCGGAGGTCAGGGCCGCCGTCCCGGCCGCCGTCCTGTCGGCTCTGGCATTCGGTGCCCTGGCGGTCCGGGCCGCCGCGACCGACCCGCCCTTCGGCGCGTTCAACGCCCTGCCCACCAGTCTGTCGACGGCCCTGCTGCTGATCGGTGTGTTCGCCGCCGCGGCCGCCGCCCTGCTCGTGGGCGGCATCGCGGCGCTCGCCGGCCTCCTGCACGTCGTCGGCGACGAGGACTGGCTGATTCCGGCCCCGGCACGGTTCCGGCCCCTGCCCCGGCCCGCCCCGCCGACGACGACGGCCGTGCGCGGCCGGGATCCGCTGAGCCAGATCACGCACGCGGTGGCCCGGTTCGTCGCGATTGCCGCGTACGCGGTGCTGGTCGCGCTCTCGGTGGTGGGCACCGTGCTGCTCCGGATCGTCCACACCGCCGCCGTCTTCCTGATCGGCGTGCTCAATTGGCTGCTTCAGTTCGCCGTGGCCTGCGCGACCTATCTGAAGGAGGCGGTGCTCATCCTCGCCGGGGCCGTCTGGAGTTCCCTGCGGCTGACCGTGGTGCCGGTCGCCGCGCTCGCGGTCGCCGCCCTGCTCAGCGTCCACTTCGCCACGACAGCGCTGCGCTATGTGACGAGCGGGGACCTCGTCGGCGTACCGGAGATGCTGGGTCTCGTGCTGGCCGCCGTGGTCGCGCTCGACGCCGCCTGGATCGCGGTGTCCCGGTTGGGTGGTGAGGCGATCGGGTCGGCGGTCCACTCGATCGGCCCGCTGTCCGCGTGGTCGCTGATCCTGGTGGCGCTCGGCGGCTGGGCGCTGTGGCTGCTGGGCCCGCTGGACCTCGGCCTGATCACGCTCGGCAGCACCGGGCTGCTCCTGCTCATCGCCGCCGTCGGCCTGTTCCGCCGGGCCGAGGTGCGAACGGCCGGCTGACGCGGTCAGCCGGCATCGGCGTCCGCGCCTGTCGCCCACAGACCCTTTCTGACGATCCGCGTCAACTCATGCTCGTCGCCGAGCGCCTCACGGCAGGTGGCAAGGGCCGGCCGCAATATCGCCACAGCGGCTTCACGGTCACCTCGCTGATACAAGCAATAGGCCAGGTTATTGGCCGAGGTGAGGGTGTCCGCGTGGTCTTCGCCGACCACGCGGCGCCGTATCGCCAGCACTCTCTCGAAGATCGGAAGAGCGCGGTCCAGGTCACCGACGGCCTGGTACGCGCCGGCGAGATTGTTGAGCGCCAGAAGCGCACCGGGGTGCTCGCGCCCCAGTACCCTTTGATAGTGGCCGGAAAGCTCCTCGTAGAGAGGTAGGGCGCGTTTCGCCTCGCCCGAATGAAGAAGGTCGAAGGCGAGAGTGTTCGTCGTCTCCAGGGTCTTCAGGTGTGCGTCACCCAGAGTCCGCCGGCGGCTGTCGACCGCCCGTTGCCGCAGCGGGATGGCGGACCGCAGGTCACCGGCAGCCTCGTGAAGCTCGGCCTGCAGCTCCGTCAGAGCCACGGTGCCAGGATGATCGACGCCATTCGCCTGCTCGGCGTGGGACAGCAACCATCTCGACAACTGGGTGGCGCGCTCGAGGTCGTCCGCCTCCCGGCAGGCGTCGACGAGGTTGCCGACTACGGTCACCGTGACCGGGTGACCATCACCCAGCTCGGCCCGACAGTGGGCAAGGGCCTGCTCGAGCAGCTGGACCGCGCGTTGATGATCGTCGGCCGACCGGTGGATCAGGGCGAGTCGCGTCGTCGCTCTGATGGTCTCTGGATGAGCGCCACCCAGCACGTTGCGAAGCTCACCGACCACTTCCTGTGAGGCGGTGACGGCTCGTTCGTATTGGCCGGTCACAGAGTAGGAAGCAGCCAGTAGGGAGATCGCCATGAGAGTGTCGGGATGGTGGGCACCGAGGGCGCGCCGGGACCGGGCGACGGCCTGCTCCCGCAGGACGACGGCCCGGGACACGTCACCGGCCGTCTCGTAGGCGCGGGCAAGGCTGCTCGTGATGCCGATGGCCTGGGGATGGTCGCCACCCAGGACCGAATCGCCAGCGGCGGCAGCGCGCTCGCACCACTCGATGCCCCGCTCGGTCTGTCCCGCGGATACGAGGGTCGCCCCGAGATTGTTCATGGAGAGGATGGTGTCTCGATGCTCATCGCCCAGCACCCGGCGCCGGCTGGCCAGCGCCTCCTCCAACATCGGCAGTGCGCGGCCGTAATCGCCGATCGCATCGTAGCTGTGGGCAAGGTTGTTCAGGATGTGAATGGTGCCGTTGTGGTCCTCGCCCCGCGTTCTCCGGCTCTTCTCCAGGATCTTCTCCTGGAGGGATATGGCAGCACCGACATGACCCAGCCCGCCGTACGCCTGCGCGAGGCTGCCCTCCGCGTTGATGGTGCTCGGATGGTCGGCGCCGAACGTCTGGTGATAGTCGGACACCGTCTGCTCGAGGAGAGGGACCGCGCGGCCGAAATCGCGCGACTTCACGTAACCAAGAGCGAGATTGTTCGTCGCCGCGAGAAGGCTCGCCTCGGCGCCCGTTCCGAAACGGCTGAAGATCTGCCGCGCCAGCTCCAGGAACGTGATGCTGGTGTCGAGAGATCCCTGGTCGCTCAGGAACACGCCGGCCCGATTCAGCCAGACGGCCTTGATCAGCGCGTCATTCCGGTCCAAGCTGCCGGGCCCACCTTGACTTGTGGCGGCCAGAGAGTGGGCGACGAGTGCGCTCAGATGAGGGATCAGCGCCCGCCAGCGTGGCCATCCGGACACCCCCTCGTCATCCGCCGGCAGGACCTGAAGGATCGCGTAGTTGGCGGCCGCGCTGGCGCTTTCGATGTCTTCCGCCTGGCGGTGCCGATCGCCGGCGTCCGGAGTGCGCGTGACGGCTTGAACGAGGCGGTGGACGCTGACGGTGTCGCTGCCGTGATCGATGCCGATCATGCTGTATGCGGCCAGCCGGCCGAGCGCGCGGCGGACGTTCACTTCACCGGCCGGATGAGCGTCCGTCAGGAAACGCGGGATCGCCTCCGGGGCGTACCAGGCCAGTGCTCGCAGGACTCTTTCCGGAAGGTCGTCGTTCTCTCTCACCAGAGCGTCAAGAGTGACCTGCCAGACCCGGGCTATGGTCCGTTCCTCGGGCCGGCCCTCGTCGGCGTCGCGGTACATGGCCGCGGGCTGCGCGGCCAGCAGGCGCAGATAGTCCTTCGCGCCGGTCCCGGTCTGGGCCATGTACGCCCCGGCCTGCTCGACGGCGAGGGGTAACGAACCCAGTTCCTCGCATACCGCGCCGGCATCCCGCGGATCAACGCTGACGCCACCCCGCCCGGCTATCGCCGTCAGCAGCACAGTCGCGGCGTCCAGTCCGATGCCGCTCAAGCCGGAAACGGCGACCGACTCCGGCCAGCCGGTGGCTCGCCGGCTGGTCAGAAGGATTCGGCCGGTGGTGTCGGGAGGCATTCGAGCCAACAGCCCGGCGATGTGCCGCGGATCGGTGACGTTGTCGAGAACAAGTAGCCATCGCTCGTGCGACGCCAGCCAGCGGATCGCATGTTCCCGCAGGGCCGGCTCCTTGAGAAAGCCGGAGACGCCCGCCTGCAGTGCCTCGGTCAGCCCGGCCAAGCCCGCGCTCAGGTTCCCCGGTGTGTCGGCGGTGATCCACCAGACCACCGAGAACGTCGCCGACCGTTGAGCCGCCCAGCGTGCGACGAGGGTGCTCTTGCCTATTCCGCCCAGCCCGTGCACCACCTGAGCGATCCGCCCGGCGCCGCCCGCGTCGAGCATCGTCAGCGCGGCGTCGCGTCCGACGAACAGGTCCGGCCGCATCGGCAGGTTGATCAACCCGGACGGTGCCGGGATGTTCTCCGGCGCCACGAGATATTCCGGCGGCAGGACGGTCGCGTTCTCGATCGACACCTGCGTGTTGATGGCGAAGGGGCCGGTGGAGATGATTCCCGAGTTGTCGCCCTCCACCGTGACGGCCGCGTCGACGGATCGGCGCCCTTTGCGCTGCCACGGGTTCACTTCTGCTGAGTATTCGACGCGTGGTCGCCGGTCGACAGGATTCCGTGATTGCTGCCGGTGAGGTGGATGGACGACGGCGGCGGCGGACTCTCCCGCCGGTCCTCCTGCGGTCGCCGCGCGACAGCGAGGGTGCCCGCGGTGATCATGAGACCGGCTATGCCGGCGAGCCAGCTGAGGTATTCGATGCCGTCGGAACCGAACAGCCATGAGGTCACGCCCACTGCGGCAACCGACACGATGCCGACGCCGATGATCACCCAACGTCGCAAGCTCATCACTGCATCATCGGTCACCGGGTCAATCGGCGCCAACGACACAGTCGGCTGACGGGCGGGCGCTCGGCCGAGCGCCCGCCCAGCGGATCAGCGCGACGCCCCCGCGCGGCGCTTCGTCCAGATGTCGAAGGCGACCGCGGCCAGCAGCACGGCGCCCTTGACCAGCATGACCTGTTCGGACTCGGCGCCGATCAGGGACATGCCGTTGTTGATGACACCCATGATCAGGCCACCGGTGATGGCGCCGACGACCTTGCCGACGCCGCCCTGGACCGCGGCGCCGCCGATGAAGGCCGCGGCGATCGCGTCCAGCTCGAACGAGTTGCCGGCCGTCGGGTTGGCCTGGTTGAGGCGGCCGGCGAAGATGATGCCGGCCAGCGCGGACAGCACGCCCATGTTGACGAAGATCCAGAAGATGACCGACTTGACCTTGACGCCGGAGAGCGTCGCCGCCTGCAGGTTGCCGCCGATGGCGTAGATCTGCCGGCCGAAGACGGCCCGGTTGGTCAGCACCGAGTAGCCGAGCACCAGCACGGCCAGCAGCACGAGCACCCACGGCAGGTTGCGGAAGCGGGCGAGCTGGACCACCACGAACATGACCAGGACGGCCGCCACCACGATCTTCGTGACGAACAGCGGGAACGGCTCGACGGCCTGGCCGTACTTCAGGCGGCCCGCGCGGGCGCGCCACTGCACGACCACGATGCCCACCACCGCGGCCACACCGACCAGCAGGCTCAGCAGGTCGGCGCCGCCGAGCGCGCCGAGACCGATGTTGCCGAGGTAGCCGTCGATGAAGCCGTTGGACAGGGTCCGCACCTCGTCCGGGAACGGGCCGATGCCCCGGTTGCCCAGGATCATCAGGGTGACCGCGCGGAACAGCAGCATGCCGGCCAGCGTCACGATGAAGGCCGGGATGCCGAAGTACGCCACCCAGTAGCCCTGCCACGCGCCGATGAGCCCGCCCACCACCAGCGTGATGAGGATGGCGAGCGGCCACGGCACGCTGTGCTCGACCATCAGCACCGCCGCCACGGCGCCACAGGCCGCCACGATGGAGCCCACCGACAGGTCGATGTGCCCAGCGATGATGATCAGGATCATGCCGATGGCGAGGATCAGGATGTACGAGTTCTGGACGATGATGTTGCTGATGTTCTGCGGGGCGAGCAGGTCGCCGCCGGTCAGAATCGTGAACAGCAGGATGATCGCCGCGAACGCGAAGTAGATCCCGCTCTGGCGAAGGTTGATCGAGAAGCCGGGACGGCCCTTGCGGTCGGGCACCGGCGGCGGCGCGTCGACCGAGAGGTCGGCGTTGGTCGGGGCGAGGCTGCTCACGAGGAAACCTCCTGCCCGGCGGTCATCAGGGTCATGAGGCCCTCCTGGGTGGCCTCGGCGCGCGGCACCTCGCCGGTGATCCGCCCCGCCGAGAGCGTATAGATGCGGTCGCAGAGTCCGAGCAGCTCGGGCAGCTCGGAGGAGATGACGAGCACGGCCTTGCCGGCGTCGGCGAGCTCGTTGATGATCGTGTAGATCTCGTACTTGGCGCCTACGTCGATGCCGCGGGTCGGCTCGTCGAGGATCAGCACGTCCGGGTCAGTGAAGATCCACTTCGCCAGGACGACCTTCTGCTGGTTGCCGCCCGAGAGCTTGCCCGTGATGCTCGAGACGCTGGGCGCCTTGATGTTCAGGCTCTTGCGGTAACCGTCGGCGACCTTGTACTCCTCGTTGTCGTCGACCCAGCCGCCCTTGGCGAGCCGGCTGAGCGCCGCCGCCGAGACGTTGCGCTTGATGTCCTCGATGAGGTTGAGGCCGTACCGTTTGCGGTCCTCCGTGGCGTACGCCAGGCCGTGCTCGATGGCCTCGCCGACGGACCGCAACTTGATCTCCTTGCCGTCCTTGATCAGGCGCCCGGAGATGTTCGTTCCGTAGGAACGGCCGAAGATGCTCATGGCGAGCTCGGTACGGCCGGCGCCCATCAGCCCGGCCAGCCCGACGATCTCGCCCCGGCGCAGCGACAGGTTGGCCCCTCGGACCAGGACGCGGCCGTGCTGGGTGGGGCTGTGCACGGTCCAGTCCTCGACCCGCAGGACCTCCTCACCGATGGTGGGCTCATGCGGCGGGAACCGGTTGTCGAGGTCGCGCCCGACCATGCCCGAGATGATCCGCTCCTCGGTCAGGCCCTCGGACGGCAGCGTGGTGATCGTGTGGCCGTCGCGCAGGATGGTCACCCGGTCGGCGATGTCGAGGACCTCGTTGAGCTTGTGCGAGATGATCACGCAGGTGATCCCCTCCTCGCGCAGCCCGCGGAGCAGCCCGAGCAGGTGGGCCGAGTCGTCGTCGTTGAGCGCCGCGGTCGGCTCGTCGAGGATCAGCAGCCGTACCTTCTTGGACAGTGCCTTGGCGATCTCGACCAGCTGCTGCTTGCCGACGCCGAGGTCGAGGACCGGGGTGGTTGGGTTCTCGGCCAGGCCGACCCGCTGCAGCAGCTCGGCCGCGGCGGCGTTGGTGCGGTTCCAGTCGATCATGCCGCGGGTGGCGAGCTCGTTGCCGAGGTAGATGTTCTCGGCGATCGAGAGGTTCGAGGCGAGCGCCAGCTCCTGGTGGATGATGACGATGCCCTTGTGCTCGCTGTCGCGGATGCCGCCGAACTGGCACGGCTCGCCGTCGAACTCGATCGCACCCTCGTACTCACCGTGGGGGTAGACGCCGGAAAGCACCTTCATCAAGGTGGACTTTCCGGCGCCGTTCTCCCCGCAGATCGCATGGATCTCGCCGCGGAGCACCTCGAGGTTGACGTCGTCGAGCGCGCGCACGCCCGGGAACGTCTTGGTGATGCCCCGCATCTGCAGGATGGTGTCACTCATGACCCGAGCTGGGCCTCGGTGTAGTAGCCGGTGTCGACGAGCTCCTTCTTGTAGTTGCCCTTGTCGACGATGACCGAGTCGAGCAGCTGCGCCGGGACGACCTTGACGCCGTTGTTGTAGTCCTTGTCGTTGTTGGTCGTCGGCTTGTTGCCCTTGAGCACCGCGTCGGCCATCTCGACGGTGGTCTTCGCCAGCTGGCGGGTGTCCTTGTAGATCGTCGAGTACTGCTCATTGGCGATGATCGACTTGACCGAGGCCGCCTCGGCGTCCTGACCGGTGACGATCGGGTACTTCTGCGCGGCCGTACCGTATCCGTTGCTCTTGAGAGCGGACAGGATGCCGATCGACAGGCCGTCGTAGGGCGAGAGCACGCCGTCGACCTTGGCGCCGTCCTTGTAGGTCGAGGTCAGCAGGTTCTCCATGCGCTCCTGGGCCACCTTCGGCTGCCAGCGCAGGATCGCGACGGTCTTGAAGTCGGTCTGCTTGCTCTTGACGACGATCGTGCCGTCGTCGAGGAACGGCTTGAGCACCTTCATGGCGCCGTTGAAGAAGAACGTGGCGTTGTTATCGTCGGGCGAGCCGGCGAACAGCTCGACGTTGAACGGGCCCTTGGCCGAGCCCTTCGAGCCGTCGGCGTTGAGCACCTTGAGTCCGGTCAGCAGCGAGGTGGCCTGCTGCACGCCGACCTTCTCGTTGTCGAACGTGGCGTAGTAGTCCACGTTCGGGCTGTTACGGATCAGGCGGTCGTAGGCGATGACCGGGATCTTGTTGGCCTTCGCGTTCTCCAGCTGCGTGGTGATCGCGGTGCCGTCGATCGAGGCGATGATCAGCAGCTTGGCGCCCTTGGTGATCTGGTTGTCGAGCTGCTGCGTCTGCGTCGGGATGTCGTCGCCGGCGTACTGGAGGTCGACCTTGTAGCCGAGGGCCTCGAGCTGCTTCTTGACGTTGTCGCCGTCGCTGATCCAGCGCTCCGAGGTCCGCGTCGGCATGGTCACGCCGATCAGCGCGCCCGCGTTGTCGCCGCCGGCACCGGCCTCTTTGTCGACGGTCTTCTCGGCCGAACCGCACGCGGTCAGGGCTGTCGCCAGCACGGCGGCGGAAACCACCGCACTCATCCTGGACAGTCTCATGCGGGGAACTCCTTCAATGAAATAACTCGCTCTTGAGGCGGGGGTGCGGTCGAGTGTGAACGCTCACATAGGAACATGTCAACCGTTCAAAGCAACGTTGCGGACACGAGGCCGAAACTTTGTTATCGATAACAGGTGGGTCTCGACGGGCGCGTTCCGGCGGCATTCGTGGTATCGCCGCCCGGCCGCCCGCGGGCCTCTAGGGTGGCCTTATGCGGTGGACCACCAAGGCCCGTATCCAGCGGTTCTGTGCCGCGGCGCCGGGCGGCGACCTGGCGTACCGGCAGATCCAGCGCCGTCTCGGGCGCCTCGCCGCCGACCCGTTCCGGCGCCTGCCGCAGCACGCCGCGATGATGCGCCGGCTCGACGGCCTGGGCCTGCGGCTCGACGGGATGCGCGTCCTGGAGATCGGCACCGGCCATCTGCCGATCGCGCCGGTCGCCATGCACCTCTGCGGCGCCCGCGAGATCGTCACCGTCGATCTGCACCGCCGCCTCCAGCCCGACCTGACCACCGAGATGCTGCACCGGATGGTCAAGGCCGAGGATCAAATTCTTTCCCTGTACGACGGCTTGGTCTCACCCATCACACTGCGAGCGCGACTGTCAGTGATCGCCGACCTGGCCGACCGCCCGCGCGAATTGTTCCGCCGGATCGGCATCCGCTATCTGGCCCCCGGCGACGCGTCCCGCATGCCGGACCCCGGCGGCAGCTTCGACCTGAGCTTCTCGATGACCGTACTCGAGCACGTCACGCCGCGCGCCCTGCGGGCCATCCTGGCCGAGTCGCGCCGCCTGCTCGGCCCGGCCGGTTTCGCCGCACACCTCATCGATCCGAGCGACCACTTCGCCCACCAGGACAGCGCGATCACCCGCATCAACTTCCTGCGCTACTCGGCGAAGCAGTGGATCCGCCTGGCCGGCAACGAGTACGCCTACTGCAACCGCCTGCGCGCCCCACAGCTGATCCGCATGTTCGCCGACGCCGGATTCGGCCTGGAGCGATGCGACCGCGTCGTCGACGCGGAGTCGAGGGCCGCACTGGACGGCGCGTTCCCCGTACACAAGGATTTCGCGGCTTTCGACCCGGTCGACCTGTGCACCACCGAGCTGACGGTCTACGCCCGCCCGAAGGTCTTCGCCGCGACCCCCGCGTAACCGTCGACGTCCTTGCCCGGCCCACCGTCGGGCCGCCACCGGGTCAGCGGGACCACCCCCGGCTCGACAAGCTCGAGCCCCTCGAAGAACGATTCAAAGTCAACGACCTCGCGCAGGTGGTACGGCACCGCGCCGCTCTCGTTGTACTGCCGGTGCGACTCGATGACGCGCTCGCTGGTCGCCGTGCCGTCCGACATGACCAGATAGCTGCCCGCCGGCAACCGCCCGACGAGCCCGCCGACGATGGCCCGGGCCGCCGCCGGGTCTTCGACGTGACCCATCACCCCGAGCATGAGCAGGGCAACCGGCCGCTCGAAGTCGAGGAAGGCCCCCGCCCGCCCGGCCACGGTGCCGGCGTCCCGCAGATCCCCCTCGACGAAGTGCACCTCGTCGCCGTGCAGCAGCTCGCGCGCGTGGGCGAGCACCAGCGGATCGTTGTCGACATAGACGGTCCGGCTGCCCGGCGCCACCAGCTCATGGGTGTTGCCGGCGGCCGGCAGCCCACTGCCGACGTCGAGGAACTGCCGCACCCCCCGCCCGTCGAGGAACCGGACCGCACGCCGCAGGAACGCCCGGGTCTCGCGCGCCGCGTCGACGATCTCGGGAAAGACGGCCCGCACCTGATCGCCGACCCGCCGGTCGACCGCGTAGTTGTCCTTGCCGCCGAGCCAGTAGTTCCAGACCCGTGCCGAATGGGGAACGCTGGTGTCCACTGTGTAGTCGCTCACCGCCCCAGTCTGGCACCGGGCTCAGGTGATCGTGTGCCCGTAAGTCTCCGCCAGACCGGTCAGTTCGGGCACCCCGAACTCCCGGACGAGCTCGTCGAACCGCTCTGCCTTGCCCGCACCGAACCGCCCCACACTCACCCGGTAGGTCGCCGCGCTCACGAAGACGGGCGGCGCCGTCTTGCTGTGGAACTTGTCGGCATACATGACGAGGGCCTCCTCCCCACTGCGCGGCACGTAGTCCCCCACCGGCAACGGCAGCCCCTGCCCCTCGATGTCCTCCCGGGTGATGCCCACCCCGGTGTGACACGAGCAGAACCGCCGCAAGGGCTCCGGAAACCCGGCCTCCCGCAACAGCTCGTGCCCGAGCACGCCGTGCCGCAGGTAGCTCTCCCCCGCCGCGAGCCGGTAGACCCCGATGTCGTGAAGGAGCGCCCCCGCGCGCACCAGAGCGACGTCGAACTCCCCTTCCCGCCCGCGCAGCAACTGCTCGGCCACCGCACACACGATCAGGCAGTGCGTATAGACAAGCTCGAACGCTTGCCGGCTCGGCGCATACCGCTCGTGCAGCGCCCGAATGCGCTCATCCGTGGGGATCTCCATGATCCCCGAACCTTAACCGCTAGCCGTTGCCCGGCTCCGCCACACTGCGGACAGGAGTGCCTAGGGGGTCGGAGATGCGAATCATGAGGTCCGCCGATGTCGCGCCAAGAGGGCTGGCCATGCTGGGCGGTCTGGCGATTGTCGCCGGCATCGGAACAGTCCTCCTGACGCCGGTTTTCCTCGGGCGGCTGTTCGGCGACGGCGGCGACTACTCGCGAATGAGTGATATCGGCCAGGCCTTCGGCGCCGCCTCGGCTCTGATCGCCGCCCTGTCACTGGGGGCGATCACGGCCGGCTCGCTGCTCAACGCCGCCAACTTCGCAACGAGCGGATACGGGCACTCGCCGACCGGACCGAGAATCTGGTTGAGCTCGCCATGGAGAAACCCGCCTATCGGCAGTGCTGGGGTGCACGGCTCGCTCCGGCCGGCATCGACGAAGACCTTTTCTACTACTGCTCCAGAGTTCTCATGACGTGGCGGGACGCCTGGGAGCTGCGTGATCTTTCGGAAGCGCAACTACGGCGCTTCCTGGTCAGATTCTTCGACGCGGAGATCCCCCGGACCTATTGGCGAACCAACGGTCACTGGCTCGAGTCGTCGACGGTGGGAAGAAGACGTGGCCAATTCTTCGCAATACTCACTCAGGAATATCTGCGGGCCGCTGAGGCCGGTCCGCCTGCCCGAAATCGTGAAAGCCGCGAACGGTCGCCATCGCCCGATCAATCGAGTTCGGCCGCCGCCGATCCGCCGCCGGACCGTAGGGTGGTGATCATGGACGCTGATCTGGACAACCGATACCTCGAGCGGGCGATCGAACTCGCCTGGGAGGCGCGCAAGCGGGGCGATCACCCCTTCGGGGCGCTGCTTCTGACGCCGGACGGGACGGTTCTCGAGGCTCGCAACAGCGTCGTCACCGGGGAGGACGCCACCGGGCACGCCGAGACCAACCTGGTGCGGCTGGCCGGGCGGCTTTCCTTCGAGGAGCGGTCGGGCAGCGTGCTCTACACCAGCACCGAGCCGTGTGCCATGTGTTCGGGGGCGATCTACTGGTCGGGGGTCGGACGGGTCGTCTTCGCGCTGTCCGAGGCCGACCTCGCCGGCATGGTCGAAGAGGAAGAGGGGATTCCCCCGCTGCGTCTGCCGTGCCGCGAGGTGTTCGCGCGGGGCGGCCGCGAGATCGTGGTGGACGGGCCGGTGCCCCTGCCCAGCGCCACCGCCGTGCACGACGGCTTCTGGAACTAGAGGATCGCTTCCCCGGTGAGGCCGTGGAAGCGCAGCAGGCGGCCGACCACCGGCAGGCAGCCCCGGACGCGCAGCCGGTTGCCGCTGTCGGCCACGGCCCGGATCACCACGCGGGCCGCGGCCGTGTCGGCGAAGCGCAGGCCGGTCAGGTCGACGATCGCCGTCTCGGCGGGTTCCAGGTCGGCGATCAGGCCGGCCAGCACCGATTCGAGCGCGTACCGGTTGGACATGTCGGCCTCGCCGGTCAGCTTGAGGCCGTACGGCTCCGCCGTGCGCCGGCAGCGCAATGACGACCCCGGGTCGAACGGCAGCAGCGGGCCGGCCGCGCCCGGATGGGCCAGGGCGAGCCGGCGCAGGGTCAACGGATCGAAGAGCCTTCGGTCGTACGCGCACACGCCGGCCACGAAACCGTCGACGAACACCTCGTTGATGCGGGCCTCGTACCACTCCAGCGACTCGGCGCCCGGCACCGCGCGGGACGCCCAGGACATGTCGCCGACCACGCGCAGGCCCTGGTAGCCCTCCTCGCGGGCCCGTTGCTTCTCGGACTGGAAATGGGCGACGGTGGCCTCGGCGTCGAACGAACCGCCGGACAGGTAGCTGCCCTCCGGGGTCTCGGCCACCAGCTGACCGGTGGCCAGCGCGTTACGGGCGGCCCCGTTGCGCTCGGCGAGCCCCTCCACGACCCGGTGCGGCTCGGGGCCGAGGTAGCAGACCTTCTGGCGTGAGCGCAGGCCGGACGCCAGAACGTCGACGACCGCGTCCAGCCGTACGGCGTCGTCGTCGACGGTCCAGCAGACGTGGTCGCCGAGTTCGAGCTGATCAAGCACTTTCAGCCCGCCCACGCGCGACACCCCCTCAGGTCCGCGCCGCTCCCCCTCGTCGCGAAGTGTCGTTCACCGTACGCTACGAAACGTCACCAGTGTGTGACCCGTACGGGTGAAGTTGCGGTCTGAGGGGTTTAGGTGGTCGCTACCCAGGAAGGGTGGGATTCGGCGAACTGGGCCACCGTGTCGTTCTTGGCCGCCCGGAGCAGCTCCAGACTGTCGTCGCTGAGCAGCTGGACGCTGCCCACGCCGGGTATCGACTCGCTGTTGAACTTGCCGTCGTTCGTCTTCAGGGTGACCAGGTCGTTCGGGTTGACGCCGCGCATCGCGAACACCCAGTCCTCGAGCGAGATGCCGCCCGAGTCGACGGTGACCGCCTTGCCGATGGCGCCGAGCAGGCCGGGCAGCTTGGTCGGCGAGTTCAGGCCGTCCTTGACCGTCTGCTGCACGACCGCCTTGAGGAACTGCTGCTGGTGGCGCTGCCGGCCGTAGTCGAAGTCGTTGTTGGCGAGCAGGTCGCGCTGCCGGACGAAGTCGAGCGCCTCGGTCGGGGTGAAGCAGTGGTTGCCCTTGGCGTAGAAGTTCGCCGTCACGCCCTTGATCTTGTGGTTGAGGGTGCCGTCGGGGTTGATTTTGTACGGCGCGGCCTGTTTGCCGTCCGCCGTGTGGCCGATGTGGATCGACGTGGTGTCCTCGTCGACGTACATGCAGACCTTGCCCAGAACGTTGACGATCTGCTGGAAGCCCTCGAAGTCGATGATCGCGCCGGCGTCGGGCGTGATCCCGGTCAGCTTCTTGATGGTGAGCGACAGCAGCTCGAAGCCGTGCGAGAGCGCCGCATTACCCGTCAGACCCCTGCTGCCGTACGCGAAAGCGGCATTGATCTTGTTTTTGCCGCCGGCGTATTTCTGGGCGCCGTTGTCGTAGGCCGGGATCGGCACGTAGCTGTCGCGGGGCAGCGAGATCAGATAGGCGCTTTTGTGGTCGGCGCCGATGTGCATGAGGATGATCGAGTCGGAGCGGGTGGGCTCACCGGGCTTGGCCGAGGCGCGCTGGTCGATGCCGACGAGCAGGATGTTCTTGGCGCCGGTGACCGACGCGTGTTTCTCGGTCTCGACCGTGGTCGACGACCCGAGCAGGTTCTCCTGCTTGATCGATTTCGTGGCCGCGCTGACCGTGGCCTGCAGCGCGACGACCGACCCGCCGCCCACGATCATGAGCAGGGCCCCGAAGCCGACGCACAGCCGGGCCCACCGGGGGCTCTTCTTCTTCCGCACGATCAAGCCTCCCTCGCCTTCATCAAAAGCCCATGGAAGTTCGCTGCTGAGTTGCTGAGATCACCCCTGGCATTCACCGAGGCTCCCTAATGTCCGGTTTTCCGCCTCTCCCAGCCCTCGTAAGCAGGTCGCCATGTCCTCACAGCCGGACGTCAGCGTCGTCATCCCGACGCGCAACCGCCCGGAGCTCGCCGTGCGCGCCGTGCAGAGCGCGCTCGGGCAGACGCACCGCGACCTCGAGGTCATCGTCGTCATCGACGGCCCGGACCCGTTGAGCGAGGCCGCGCTGGCCGACGTCAGCGACGAGCGCCTGCGCGTCATCGTGCTGCCGGAGAGCGGAAAGGCGCCGAACGCCCGCAACCAGGGCGTCAACAACGCGCGGGGCCGGTGGGTGGCCCTGCTCGACGACGACGACGAGTGGCTGCCGGCCAAGCTGGAGACGCAGCTGGCCCTCGCGGCGACCTCGAAGCTGGCCTCCCCCATCGTCGCGACCAGGATGATCAGCCGCACCCCCCGGGCCGACTCGGTGATGCCGCGGCGCCTGCCCGAGGACGGCGAGCCGCTCAGCGAATATCTGACCGTGCGGCGGGGCCTGTTCTACGGCGACGGCTTCATCCAGACCTCGACCATCATGGCCCCCACCGAGTTGCTGAAGCGGGTGCCGTTCACGGTCGGTCTGCGGCGCCAGCAGGAGCTCGACTGGACGCTGCGCGCCCTCCAGCACGAGGACGTCGAGCTGCTGTACGCCCCCGAGGCGCTGGTGCTGTGGCACCAGGACGAGAACCGGGAGCGGATCAGCCTGCAGAACCCGTGGGAGGAACAGCTGGAATGGCTGCGCGCCAGCCGCGATCTGTTCACCCCGCGGGCGTACGCTGCCTTCACGATGAGCGTCCTCAGCTCCATGGCCGCGCCGACCCGCAGCACCAAGGTCTTCCGCGAGCTCCTCGACGAGGCCCGCTCGAACGGCCGCCCCGGCGCCATCGACTACGTGACGTACCTCCAGATCTGGGCGCTGCCCCCGTCCGTACGTCACCGCCTGCGCGACGCCATCCTCGGCCGTAAGACGGCCGATGCCTGAGAAGAGAGTCGCCGTCTGGCGCAGCGCCATGCTGCCGGCCTCGGAGACCTTCATCCGCAACCAGGCCGACAACCTGACCCGCTGGCAGCCCGTCTACGTGGGCGCCACGAAAGTCGAGTCGATCCTGTCCCGCGACACCGACCTGATCGCCTACCCCTCCCCGGAGGACAGCCGCACGTTCCTGCGCCTGCGCCTGACCGGCAGCTCCCCCCGCCTGCGCCTGCTCCTGGCCGGCGCGAGGCCCGACCTGGTGCACGCCCACTTCGGCGGCGACGGCTGGCTGGTCTCGGGCGAGACGAAGCGCATCGGCGTCCCCCTGGTGGTCACCCTGCACGGCCACGACGTGACCCGCCAGCCGCAGAGCTCAGGCGCGCATGGCCTGCGCTACCGCCGCAACCTGCGCTCGGTGTTCCAGCGCGCCGACCTGCTGATCGCGGTGTCGGAGGTGATCCGCCAGAAGGCGATCGGCTGGGGCGCCGACCCGGCGAAGGTCCGCGTCCACCACACCGGCGTCCCGGTCCCCGGCGAGGTTCCGGTGGCCGAGAAGAAGTGGGACGTGGCCTTCGTGGGCCGCTTCGTCGAGAAGAAGGGCGCCGACGACCTGATCGCCGCCCTCGCCGCGCTCGGCCCGGCCAGGGCGGTGCTGATCGGCGACGGCCCGTTGCTTCCGGAGATTCGGTCGTACGCCGCCAGAAGCGGCACAGACGCAACGTTCACGGGCGCCCGGCCCGCGTCCGAGGTCTACCGCCTGCTGGCCGAGTCACGCGTGCTGGCCGCCCCGTCCAAGACCGCCGCCGACGGCGACACCGAGGGCCTGCCGACCACGATCGTGGAGGCCGCGGCCCTGGGCCTGCCGGTGGTATCGACGGTGCACAGCGGCATCCTCGAGGCCGTCATCGACGGCGAGACGGGCCTGCTCGGCCCCGAGGGCGACCGCGAGGCCCTGACGGCGAACCTGCGCAAGCTCCTGGACGACCCAGCCTTGCGCGACACGATGGGCCGGCGGGCCCGAGCTCACGCCGTCGACAACTTCAACGTGGCCACCCAGTCCCGCCGCCTCGAGGACCTCTACGACTCGCTGGTGTAGCGATTACAATGATTGCACTCTGATTCGTTGGGGTGATCATTAGTGGACGCGATATTCGATCAACTTCCCGCAATGATCGGCGTATTGGTCGGCAGCGTGGCCACCTTTCTCGGAACATCGGCAGTCGGACGTGCTCAATGGCGGCGTGAACGACAGGCGCGTTGGACGACGATGCAGTTGGCGGCGTATACCGAGCACGCTCACGCCGTCAAGAAGATGACCGATCTCGCACGGGCCGTCGCCGCACATCAAGGTTGGGACGATCTCGCGGACCCGTTGGCGCCGGAGATCGGCGTGCCCAGGCTGGTCGCCGCCGAGCTCGACCGGTCGGCGAAATGGGAAACCGTGCTGCTGGTGGGCGACCCCGCAGTCGTCGAGGCCGGGCAAAAATGGAAAGAATGCGTTTGGCGGCTGGAGTGGTTCGCCCGGGGCCGATTGAGCGGTCACGCCGACTGGGCCGAAGCATTGACGGCGACAGGAGACGCCAAGCACGAATATTACAACGTGGTCCGCCAGTCGATAGGCACGCCCGGCGGTGACCTGAACCGCGTCGGACGAGCGCCGTGGATCGACAAGGAATTGAGCCCTGCTCCAGCGACGAACGCTCTGGCATCCGATGACGCTCGACCGTCCTAGACTTGAGAGATGGTCCGGGACGAGTTGCTGCGGCTGCGGGCGAGCGCCGAGGCCGAGGCGGCGACGCTGGCCCGCGACTTGGAGGCGCTGTTCGCGGCGTCGCGCGACTCGAACGCCGACGACGAGCACGATCCGGAGGGCGCGACGATCGGGTTCGAACGCGCCCAGCTGACCGCACTGCTGGGCGCCGCCCGGGAACGGCTCGCCGAGGTCGACGACGCGCTGCGCCGGGTCGACGAGGGGACCTACGGGGTCTGTGAGCGCTGCGGAAAGCCGATCGCCGCGGAACGACTCGCGGCGCGGCCGTTCGCACGGTTCTGCATCAGCTGCGCTTAAACTCGCGCGAACTGGTGGCAGGAAAGGGATTCCGTGGATCTGATCGACGCCCGAGAAGCGTGGGAAGAAGCATCCGGGGCACGGCTTGACGACGGGCAGGCCGAGCGGCTGGCCGACTCGTGCCGGCGCCGGGCGGAACTGCTCGGTGGCGGAGGTATCCGTGCCCATGCCGTGCGCTATCCGGCTGACAAGTGGCCCGATCTGCCGGGCGGCGACGGTGACGGCCGGACGATCACGCGCGGGGCGGTGTTCGACATCGCCGGCGGCCCGGCGATCGACGTGTTCACCGCGAGCTACGTCTTCGGGATGGGGACCGCCGGATACGGGCGGAGCCGGTACGACCGGATCCGCTCCGGCACGCCCGGGCTGGCCGGGGATCTCGAGCGGGTACGGGAGATCGGGTGGTGCCAGGGGGTGGTCGTCGCCTACGCGCAGTTGTACGGCGGGAAGAACTACGACCAGCGCCGGGCGGCCGGGGAGGGGCCGTGGTCGCGGATCGCCTCGTACGGACCGGCCTTCTTCACCAAGTTCCTCTACTTCACCGTGCCGGGCGGGCTGATCCTGGACGCCCGGCTGGCCCGCCGGGTGGCGCGGCTGACCGGCAGCGAGTACGGCTATCTCAAGAACGGGCGTCCCGTGGCCTGGACGCCGTACCGGTACGCGGTCTACCTGCACTGGATGCGCCAGTCGGCGGCGGCGGTCAGCCGGTACAGCGGCTCGCGGGTGGTGAGCCCGGAGCTCTTGGAGCTCACCCTCTTCGACCTCAACCTCTCCGAACTGCCGGACCGCGTGGACGCCGGCCCGGCCGCGGCGGAGGAAACGGACGACGGCGAGGCCGCGGACTAGCCCCGGCCGCGCTTCACCACGGCCCGGACGGCTCGGCGGCCCGCTTTGAGGCCGCCGAGCACAGCCTTGCCCGGGGCGGTGGCGGAAAGGACGGCGTTGATCTGGCGGACGCGTTTGAGCTCGGCGTCGCGGCTGCCGATCTGTTGTTCGTAGAAGGCGTGCTTGGCTCGGGCCTCGGCCAGCTCGCGGGTGAGGCGGTCGCGGTCGGCGGTCAGCTCGCGCACCGATTCCGGAGCCCGGCGGCCGGGCAACGGCGGAATGCCGGCGGGTTCGACCTCGCGACCGGTCATGGCCGCGATCAGGGCGGTCAGCTCGGCCTCCTCGGCCGGGGCCGGCCAGAGGTGGGCGATGTCGCCGTGGATGGCGGCCGCCGCGAAGTGCCGCAGCGCCACCAAAGGGTCACCGCCGGCCGCGAGCGGAATCAGGGCATCAGCGCTGACCACCGGAGTCGACCCGTCGGCGGGTCCGACGACGATCTGGGCGGCGGGGACGCCGGCGGTGGGGCTCTTCTGCCAGGTGGTGAGCAGCTCCCGCATGGTGGGCAGGTCGCGCTGCTGGGCGGCGGCGAAGAGCCGGTCCTCCAGCGTGCGGCCGCGCGGGAGTTCGGTGGCGGAGACGGCCCGGCCGTCCACCACCGCGTCGGGCGTGGCCGGCCCACCGGAATCCCGGTCCGCGATCACGACCCAGGACGGGGCCAGGTCGGCGGCCAGCCCGTGACGTAGGGCGCGAATGGCCAGCGCAGCCGGATCAGCCAAAGTAGCCGGATCAGCCAAAGGCGCTGGTGAGGCGGCGAGGGCGGCCGGCGGCACCTCAAGCGTGAAACCGGCCAAGGTCGCCGACAGGAAGCCGGCCACGTCGCGGTTCGCCAGCAGGGAGCGGCTCAGCAGGGCGTTGCCGTACGCGGCGTACTCGCGCTCGGTCGACAGGCCCGCGGCGGCCAAGCGGTCGCGCAGGGCGGCCAGGCCGGCCGGCCGGCGCGGGTCGCGGTCGTCGGCGACCAGCCACTCGTCGTCGGTCAACGGGCGGGGCAGGGTCAGCAGGCGGTGCAGGCCGAACAGGTTCTCCACCGACAGCAGCAGGCGGCCGCCGGGGCGCAGCATGGCCAGCAGGTGGGCCAGGCGCTCGTCCCAGCCGTCCAGGGTTTCCGCCTCGACCGAGCACAGGCGGTCGAGGCCGTCGAGGGCCACGATCGTGTCGAAGGCTGGTGACGCCGCCGCCTTCTCCAGGCTGCCGCACCACACCTCGACGCCCAGGGCGCCCACCTCTTCGGCGTCGGCCTGGCCGCGGAGCAGGACCGTGACCTGGCCGGCCGGCAATGCGGAGATCAGCTCTCGCGTGTGGGGGCCGGCTACGAGCGTACGACCGGAAATGGTCTTGACCAGAGGCAGCAGGGACTTGCCCGCCGGAGCGCGGTCGGACCAGTTGAGCATCTCGCCGCCGAGCAGGGTCACGGTCATGGGGTCATTACTCCGGTCAGTTCGATGTCCTCGGTGCTGCGCGGTACCGGCCAGCCGAACAGGCGGCGCAGCTCGGCCGGCGGCAGCAGGCGGTCGGCGCCGAGCTCGGCCACGGCGATGCGGCGCGCGGTCTCCAGGTCGACCTCGGCACCGATCATGTCAGACCACTCGCGCAGGATGCGGGCCTGCCCGCCGAACGCCGATTTCTCGTTCTCCAGCTGCATCGGATCGCCGTAGACGGCCGGCTCGCAACCGGCCAGCGTGCCGTAGAAGACGGCGCTGCACAGCCGGTTCGAGGCCACCCGGGAATGTCTGCGCAGCTCGGCGAGTTGGCGGTAGAGGAACCCGGGATCCAGGTCCTTCCACCAGCCGCCGCGATAACCGTGGCAGATGACCCGGAAACCCGCTTTCTCGTACGTCGCCCGCACGCTCCGGTCGCGATATTCCTGCCAGTACAGGCAGACGGTGACCGGACCCGGCTCGGTCTCCTTGATCTCGGCGATCAGGCCCTCGTGGCTGCCCAGGATGTGCTGGCCCTCCCAGCCGTGGAAGGGATACCAGATGGTGCCCGCACGCTCGGGCGTCTGGTCCGGCTCCAGGGCCAGGAGATACGCCCAGGGGGCGCCCACCACGTACACATCGCGCCGCCCGAGCGACCAGGCGCGGCGGCGGACCCGCTCGGACCAGACGAACTTCGCCACGCCCGGCACGAACTCGTGGTCGGGGGCGAGGCCGTCGCCGATGTTCCAGCCGTGCTGGAGGTAGCCCTGGATCCGTGGGGCCTCGTTGTCGTCGAGGCCGCAGTAGCGGGCCAGGACGGCCGAGTGACCGTAGTAGTGGTTGGCGTGGTGCACGCCGCATTCCATACCCCGCAGACGTACGGCGGGCAAACTCCCGATGGCCCCCGTGTTACCGTTGGCGGCAGTTGGATTCCAGAGCTGGCCTCCGCCCCTGGACTTCCCCGCCGTGAGTCTTCCGGCACCTCTCTTCCCACTCTCCTCAGGAGTGCTCTGTGAGTGAACCCTACGTATCCACACCTGTCGATGCTTTACTCGACATCGTCGATGACCGCGCCTGGCTGCGCGCCGACGGCTACCTGCCAGGACCCAAGGACATTCCGGTCAACATCCATGACGTACGCCGTCACGGCCTGCGCCGCGGCGACCGCGTACAGGGAACCGCCAAGCGCGTGGGCGCCAAACCGGCCACGCTCCAGATCGACCCGGTCGGGAAACGCCCCGACTTCTACGAGCTGACCTCGCTCTATCCGCAGGAGCGGCTCCGCCTCGAAACCGAGCCGCACATTCTCACGACCCGGGTCATCGACCTGGTCACGCCGATCGGCAAGGGCCAGCGCGCGCTGATCGTGGCCCCGCCCAAGGCCGGCAAGACGATCATCCTGCAGCAGATCGCCACCGCGATCGCCGTGAACAACCCCGAGTGCCACCTCATGGTCGTCCTCGTCGACGAACGCCCCGAGGAGGTCACCGACATGCAGCGCACGGTCAAGGGCGAGGTGATCGCGGCGACGTTCGACCGCCCACCGCACGAGCACGCGGCCGTGGCCGAGCTGGCCATCGAACGCGCCAAGCGCCTGGTCGAGCGGGGCGAGGACGTAGTCGTGCTGCTCGACTCCATCACCCGGCTCGGACGGGCGTACAACCTGATGGCCCGCGGCGGCGGCCGCACCCTGAGCGGCGGCCTGGACTCGACGGCCCTCTATCCGCCGAAGCGCTTCCTGGGCGCGGCCCGCAACATCGAGGGCGGCGGCTCCCTGACCATCATCGCCACGGCGCTGGTCGAGAACGGCTCGGCCATGGACACGCTGATCTTCGAGGAGTTCAAGTCGACCGGCAACGCCGAGCTGAAACTCGACCGTTCCCTGGCCGAGTCCCGCCAGTTCCCGGCGATCGACCTGTTCGCCTCCGGCACCCGTCACGACGAGACCCTGCTGACCCCGAGCGAACGCGCGGTGGTCACCCAGGTCCGGCGGGCCCTGTCCGGCTCCGACCGCCGCGACGCCATGAAGCAGCTCCTCGACCAGCTCCGCGCGACGGCTTCCAACCGCGACTTCCTGCGCCGCGCGGCGCTGGCCCTGGCCGCGTGAGGTACGTCCTCACGGGCGCACCCGGCTCGGGAAAGACGGCCCTGCTGCGCCAGTTGGAGATCGCCGGCTACGCGGTGGTCGAAGAGGCCGCCACCGACGTCATCGCGCTGCGCCAGGCCCTGGGTGTCGCGGAGCCGTGGCGGGAACCCGGCTTCATCGACCACATCGTCGACCTCCAGCGCCGCCGCCAACTAGCGGCGCCCGATCGGGGAATCGTGTTCTTCGACCGCTCCCCCGTCTGCACGCTGGCCCTGAGCCGCTACGCCGGCCGGGCTCCGTCCCCCTTGCTCCTCGCCGAGATCGAGCGGACCGAACACCTCTACGCGCGGACGGTCTTCTTCGTCCGCCACCAGGGTTTCGTGCAGCCGACAGCCGCGCGCCGCATCAGCTTCGAAGACGCGCTGAGATTCGAGCGGATCCACGAGGAGACGTACCGCGAGGTGGGTTTCACTGTGGTCGAGGTGCCGGCCGCACCCCTCGAGACCCGGACCGCCGTGATCCGCGACCGGCTGGGGCCCGGCCGGTAAATGTGTTGATCCCTTCCGCCGGCATCGACCAAGATGCCCGCGTGAGTGTCTACCTGAACACCGAACGCCTGACCATGCGCCAGTTCACCACCGGCGACGCCGACCGGCTGATCGAGTTGGACAGCGACCCGGCGGTCATGCGCTTCCTGTCCGGCGGCGAGCCGACCGCGCCCGACGACGTCCGCGAGCGCATGCTGCCCGGCCTCCTGACCGCGTACGAGAGGTGGGAGGGCAAGTTCGGGCTGTTCGCCACGGAGGAGAAGGAGAGCGGCGCCTTCATCGGCTGGTTCCTGCTGCGCCCCGAGCGGGGCGGCCCGCTCGACGAGGTGGAGCTCGGCTACCGCCTGCGGCAGGCGGCCTGGGGCAAGGGTTACGCCACCGAGGGTTCGAAGGCGTTGCTGGACAAGGCGTTCACGGAGCTCGGCGTGCGCAACGTGTGGGCCGACACGATGGCCCTGAACGTGGGTTCGCAGAACGTGATGAAGAAGGTCGGCATGACGTTCACCGGCACCCTCGAAACGCCCCCGGACATGATGAAGGTCGAAGGAGCCGAGCTCGGCGGGGTGCGCTACGAGATCACCAAGGAGCAGTGGGGGCAGCTCTAGACGGCGAGTCAGTTGTTGTGGCGGGCCGATGTGGGCCGGGAGCGGATCCAGGCGCAAAGGTCGATCATGGCCTGGGCCCGGGAGACCTCGGTCGGGGTGAAAGCCGGCGAATGGCGCGTCAGGTAGCGCGGATGGCCGGTGGCGTCGTGCAGCGTGGCGCTGTGGGTGGTGTGCGGGGCCGGGGTCTCGGTCAAGTCGGCGGACAAGAGGCTTCGGAGGGCCTGCTCCACCGTCGGTGAGCGGCGGGCGATCGTCAGCGCTCTCGTGGCCGGGTCCACCAGGTCGTGGATGTCGGCTCTGGTCAGTTCGGTCTGTTCGCCGCCGCCGGTGGTCACTGTGCCGATCACCGCGGCGGGAGCCACGCCGCGCGGGACGGCGATCAGCAGCTCGTCGACCGCCCCGTGTTCGGCCGGGTGGATCTGGATGGCCAGGATGTTGATGCCCTGGTCGGCGCGGCGGCCGCTCAAGCGGGCCAGCGTGCCGGGGCGGTCGGGCAACGTCGTTCGCAGGCGCATCAGTTCGCGGTCCTCGGCCGGGATGGCCAGCAGGTCGGGCATCGCGGTGTGGCGGTTCGGGGCCGGGCGGCGGCGGCGCGTCCAGCGGCGGCGCACCAGTGCGCCGGCCACCAGGATGCCTCCGCTCGCCATCAACATCGCCTCGCCGTGTGCTCGCTCGCCGAGCAGGGTGACGAACAGGTGGGCGGCGCCGACCGCGAAGAACACGGCAGCCACTTCGATCAGGTCGGCGGCCCAGTGGGACGCGCGGAATCGGTCGATCGGCTTCATGAGGTCCAGGATCCGGGGCTGTCGTGTCAGAACCGATGACTGGCTGTGTCGGTGACGAAAACAGCGCTACCGTGCGGCATGGGCCTCTTCGGATTGACGCTCGTCGTCGCCGCCGGGGTCGCCCTCGTGCTCGTGGGGCACCGCATGCTGCGGCGGCGGGCCCGGCGGCGGGAGGAAGGGCGGTTCCGGCGGCTCATCGAGGCGGGCTGGCTGCCCTGCCCCCGGTGCGACGGGTCCGGCAAGGTCTCGACGCCGGCCGGCTATCTCGGCGCGCCCGTCTTTCAGGTCTGCGGGCCGTGCGGCGGTGAAGGCATGCTGCCGCCGCTCTAAGGTCGTGATCATGAGTGTGCAGGAAGTCGTCGACCGGGTGGTGGCCGCCACGCCGGGGGTGTCGTGGTCGATCTCGGTGCCGGGCCGGGCCGAGCACGCACCCGGGACCAAGCTCCGGACGGCCAGCATCGGGAAGCTTCTCCTGCTCATGGAGACCGCCCGGCGCTTCGAGAGCGGCGAGCTCGACCCGGGCGAGCTGCTGCACCGCGATCCCGCCCTCGCGGTGGCCGACTCGGGGCTGTGGCACCTGCTGGCCGTGGACGCGCTGCCCGTGGCCGACGTGGCCGCGCTGATCGCGGCCGTCAGTGACAACTACGCCACCAACGTGCTGCTCCAGCGGATCGGCCTCGACACCATCGACGGGCTGGGCTTCGAGCAGACGGCACTGCTCGATTTCGTCCGCAACAAGCGCGAACCGCACCATCCGCCCACCCTGTCCACGGGATCGGCCGGGGAACTGGCCGCGCTCATGGACCGCGTCGCCACCGGGGAGACCGGTGTCGAACGGCGGATGCGGGCCTGGCTGGGCACCAACACCGACCTGTCCATGGTGGCGAGCGCCTGGCACGCCGACCCGCTGTGGCATCCGGCCGAGTTCGGCAACAAGACCGGCACGGACGACGGAATCCGGGCTGAGGCCGGCTTCCGCGGCAACCAGCCGTACGCCGTACTGACGAACTGGGATCCCGCCCAGGGTGACCGGACCGCCGAGGTCCTGGCCGGCATGCGGGAGATCGGCGAGGTCCTCCGTTGAGGTGGCAGATGTTGGACAGAACCGGTATTGGCCGATAGTCCAGTGGCGGAGGCCGTTGATCAAGGCAGAATGACAAGTGGGATGGGTGTCGGACCCCGCCAGGCGACATCCATGAAAATGGGCCCGGATCACTCCGGGCCCATCCCCTTGTCAGATCACGGAGCCGGGTACTCGTTGATGTAGACCGGCACACCGATCTTGGTCGTGTCCGCCGCCTCGCCCACGCCGTTGACGACGTGGTCGATGGTGCCGGCGGCCAGGTTGACCGTCATGATGTGGTGCAGTTTCACGCCGGGACGGTTCGGGACCTCGAAGCCGTTCTCGGTGTGTATCGACGGGTTGTTCTGGTTGAAGACGTAGACGCCGCCACCGTAGAGCGTGTGGTTGCGCACCTTGTCGCCGACCTTGTAACCCGCGTAGCCCTCGACCTTGCCGTTCATCCAGTCGGCCTGCGTCGGCGGGTCGTACGGCAGCTCGTTCTGGTAGAGGACCGTGGTGCCCTTCTCGCCGTTCCAGACGGTGTTGTACTTCTGGAAGTGCTCGACGAACAGACCCGTCGCCACCACGTTGTCACCGTTGATGATGGCGCCGTACCGGCCGGTGTTGGTCTTCCACCGCTCGGTGTCACCCGAGAAACCCTCGACGCCGTGGTCCGCGCGCCACACCCAGGTGTGGTCGATGAGCACGTTGTCGCTGTTGACCTCGAGCGCCGTGTCGGTCTTGCCGATGTGCGGGCCGCCCACCCGGAAGTAGACGTCGCTCAGGGTCGTCGGGTTGGCCGGCGAGCTGAACTTCAGGCCGTGCTTGTCGCCGACCTGGAGCAGGGTCTTCGACTCCTTGAGACCGGCGTCGATGGTGACGCCGGCGACGATCACGCCGGGCACGTCGGCGACCTTCAGCGGCGTGGCGCCGTTGACGGCCGTCAGCGTGGCGTGACCGATGCCGAGCACGACCTGGTTCGGCCGGCGCACCTGGATGCTCTGGTCGATGTCGTAGACACCCGGCGTGAGCAGCAGGTTCTTGCCCAGCAGGAGCTGCGCGTTGATCAGCCACTCGGGGTCGGACGGCTTCGCGACGAAGAAGTCGCTCAGCGGGATCGTCCGGCCCTCGGTCAGGTCCTCCGACCAGGAGGTGCCGCTGGTGTTGCGGTGCGCCGACGGGACGCGGACGTTGTACTTGCCCTTGGCGTCGACGAACAGGTACGGCTTCTCCCGGCTGAGCGGGTTCTTCTCCAGGGTGGTGTACGGCGGGTTCGGGAACGTCGCGTCGTCGGGCGCGCCCTCGACACCGGCGAACACCTGGTTCCAGACGGCGTTCGACCACTGGCCGACGCTGCTGTTACGGGTGAGCCACTGCTGCTGCGAGCCGTTGGTGACGTTGCCGAACTTCGAGTCGGCGATGAAGCCGCCGCTGGCGTACTGCGGACCGGCGGTGCAGTAGTCCATCAGCGTGAAACCGCCGTCGACCTGGAGCCGGCGCATCGAGACGGCCTGGGAGACCGCCCAGAAGTTGGCGCCGGCCCGGCAGCCGTCCTGCCCGGCACCGTTCACCTTGATGGACAGGTTGGACAGCGTACGCCAGAAGTTGACCAAAGCCAGGCAGTTGCTGGTGCCGCCGTCGGCCAGGCAGCGGTTGTAGACCTCCACCTTGCCGTTGATGACGACGTCGGACGGGGACGCGCCCAGTCCGGAGACCTCGGTGTAGTAGCCCACCTTGATCTGCAGCGGGTGCTCGTCGGTGCCGTACGTGCCCGGCTTGAACAAGAAGGCGTACCGCTGGGTGCCCATCTCGTTGTCGACCTGCTGCGCGTGTGCGGCGTCGAGCTTGGCCTGGATCTCCGCGATCGGCGTGCTCGGATCGAAGATCGTCACGTTGGAGCCGAACGACGGTGTGTTCTTGCCGGCGGCCGCCGGTGAGGCGGACGCCGGGGTGCCGGTGAGCGAGGCCGCGATGACCACGGTCAGCCCGACGGCGAGGAAACGCCGAAGGCGCATGCGGTGAGGTCCTTCCGTTAACGGGGAGGCAACAAACTGGATCACAGGAAGCAATAGACGCCACCGCATGTCAAGGCATGCCCATGCGTGAATCGCCAGTGATCGGACATCTCGCCGTGGTTCCGGAACCGTCCTTGCCCGAACGGTCATCGGCGGCGTCCTGAAGACGCCGGTACCGGTTCCGGGATCGGTGTCGGAAACGCGTCGCCGCGGGGGCGCGCCGTCTTCCGGCCTTCTAGCGTGATCACATGCGCTTCCGCCTTCTCGGGCCGCTCGAGGTCCGGTCCGACGACGGGACTCCGATCGAGGTGGGCGGGTCCAAACCGCGGGCCCTGCTGACGCTTCTTCTCAGCGAGGCCGGCCGGGTGGTCAGCATGGACCGCGTCGTGGTCACGCTCTGGGGCGGCACTCCCCCTCCGGGAGCGGTCAACACCGTTCAGGCGTACGTCTCCCAGCTGCGCCGCCTCCTCGGCAAGGACCTGATCGTCACCCGCTCCCCCGGCTATCTCGCGCGGGTGCCCGGGGACGAGCTCGATGTCGTACGCCTTCCCGGCCTCCTCGCAGCGGCGGCCCGCGACGGGGACACGGCCGGGCTGACCGAGGCCGTGGATCTCTGGCGTGGCGAGCCCCTGGCCGACCTGCCCGCCGACACGGTCGTGGCGGCCGAACGGGCCCGGCTGACCGAGCTGCACCTGCTCGCGCGGCAGCGGCGGGCGACGGCGTGGAGCCGGGACGGCCGCACCGGCGAGGCGGTGGCCGAGCTGGAACGCCTGGTGGCCGAGCACCCGCTGCGCGAGGGGCTGTGGGCCGCCCTGATCGAGGCGCTCTACGCGGCCGGGCGCCAGGGCGACGCGCTCGACGCGTACCGGAAATGTGCCCGGACTTTGGCCGGCGAGCTCGGCATCGACCCCGGCCCCGAGCTGCAAGCGCTGGAAAGGGCCGTCCTGCGGCAGGAACTACCGGCCGCCCGGCCGGGACACCCCGGGCAGGCCGAGCGGCCGCTGGTCGGCCGCGCCCACGAGCAGGCCCGGCTGCGGGAGGTCCTGGCCGAGGTGACCCGCGGCAGCGGGGCCGTGATCGTGCTGGAAGGCGAGGCCGGCATCGGCAAGACCCGCCTGGCCGAGGCGTCCGCGGCGATGGCCGGCGCCCAGGGCTGGCGCTCGGTGTGGAGCCGCTGCGCCGACGACGACGGCGTGCCCCCGCTGTGGCCGTGGCTCCAGGTGCTCGAACGCCTCGGCGGCGGCCCGTTGCACGCCGGTGCCGACGCCGACCCCGACCAGTCCACGTTCGCGCTCTTCCACGAGCTGCGCCGCCGGCTGGCCGGCGCCGCCACGGCCACGCCGCTGCTGGTCGTCCTGGACGACGTGCAGGCCGCCGACACGACCTCGCTGGGGCTGCTCGCGCTGCTCTCGCGACATCTCGACGGCGTACGCCTGCTGGTGGTCCTGACCGTCCGCACCCTCGGCGAGCAGCTGCCGCCGCCCGTGGTCGAGTGCCTGGCCGCGCTGGCCCGGGAGCCGCGCGCCCACCGGTTGCAGCTGACCGGCCTGACCGCGGCCGACATCCGGGAGCTGGGCGCCGGGGACCTGGCCGGGGCCGTGCACGAGCGCACCGACGGCAACCCGTTCTTCGCCGGGGAGCTTCTCGAGCTCATCGCGGCCGAGGGCCGGGCCGATGTGCTGCCGCCGTCCGTGCGCGATGTGCTGAGCCGGCGCCTCGACCGGCTGCCCACGGCCACCGTCGAGCTGCTGCGGCTGGCCGCCGTGATCGGCCGCGACGCCGACCTGTCCCTGCTGGAGGCGTCGTCCGGCACGGACCCGGCCGAGGTCATCACCCGGTTGGAGCCGGCCGTGGCCGGCCGGGTCCTGACCGCCGTCCCGGCCGAGTGGCGGTGGCGTTTCAGCCACGCCCTGGTGCGGGAGACGCTGCTGGCCGGGCTCAGCGGCATCGAGGCGGCCCGGCTGCACGCCCGGGTCGCCGCCGCCCTGCAGGACGGCGGGGCCGAGGTGGACCGGCTCGCCCATCACTACTTCCAGGCCGTGCCGGTGGCCGGTGCCGGGCCGGCCCTGCGCTATGCGAAGGAGGCGGCCGCGGCCGCCCGCGAGCAGCACGCGCACGCCGAGGCGGCCGGGCACACCCGGCGGGCGCTGTCGCTGGCCGGCGGCGACGCGGCCCAGCGGCACGGGCTGCTCGTGGCGCTCGGCGACGACCTGCTGCGGGCCGGGCTGCTCACCGAGGCCCAGGACGTGGTGGCCGAGGCGCTGGCCGTCGCCCGGCGGCTCGGCGACCGTGAACGGCTCGCGGCGGCGGCCAGCGTCTGGGGTGGGGTCACGCTGTGGAACTGGCGTGGCTACGGCGTCGTCGACGAGGAGCTGGTGGCCCTGCTGGAGGATCTGCTCGACGGGGCCTGCCCGCGTGACCGGGCGCGTCTGCTGGGCACGCTCGGCGTCGAGCTGGCGTACAGCAGTCGTTCCGACGGTTCCGGCTATGCCGCGAAGGCCGTCGAGCTGGCCCGCACGCTGGACGATCCGGTGCTGCTCGGCCGCACCCTGAACAACTACCTGATCGCCACCTGGGGCTCGCCGGACCGGCCCGCACGCTGGCTGGGGGCCATCGACGAAGCCCTCGCGGCCTCCGTTCCCGTCCGTACCCGGTTCTTCATGCTTCTGCACCGCGGCCCGCTGCGGCTGCACCTGGGCGACGCCGGCGGATTCGCGGCCGACCTGGCCGCCGCGACCCGGCTCGGCGCCCGCCTGACCGGCCCCGACGTGCGGCCCCACCTGCTCTATCAGGAGACCGGCCGGCGCATGCTGGCCGGCGACTGGGAGGTCGCACAGGACCTGTCGGCCCAGGCGTACGAGCAGTATCGCCAGACCAGCATGTGGGGCGCGCAGTTCTGCCGCGCGCTGCACGAGTTCACCTTCCGCCGCCGCGACGGCCGGCTCGGCGACGTCGTGGACTCCCTGGTGGCCGTCGCCGACGATCTCGGCATGCCGCTGATGCACGCGCTCGCGGTGGTCGCCACGGCCGAGGCGGGCGACGTCTCCGGGGCCGGACGGCTGCGCCGTCGCTGGCCCGACGTGGTTCCGCTGGATTGGACCACCGACTCCCTCCTGGCCGTACGGGCATGGAGCGCGCTGGCCGTCGGCGGTGACCTGGCCGGGGCGTACGCGTCGCTGCTCCCCTATCAGGGACGGCAGGTGGTCGTCGGCACCGCGGGAGCGTGCTGGGGTTCGTACGACCTGATCCTGGAAGAGCTGGCGACCGCAATGGGAGCCGGCCCCAAGGATTCCTCAAGCTTGTTCTTCAGCGAACCGCAAGCGGTCCCCGGCACAGTCAGGACGTCTTCGCAACGACCCTGAAGGGACCATCATGATCACCGTCGACGACCTGGCCCGCAGCCTCACCGGCACCGTGGCCTGGCCCGGCGAGCCCCTGTACGCCCGGCTGACCGCCGGCTTCAACGCCGCCATCACCGCCACCCCGGCCGCCGTGGTGGAGGCCCGCGACCCGCAGGACGTGGTCGCCGCCGTCCGCTTCGCCGCCGCGACCGGCCACCCGGTCGCGGTCCAGGCCACCGGCCACGGCCTGGCCGACACCCTGGACGGCGCGATCCTCGTGCACACCGGCCGCCTCGACGAGTGCGTCGTGCACCCCGACGGCTGGGCCCGGGTCGGCGCCGGCGTCCGCTGGCAGCAGGTGCTCGACGCGGCCGCCCCGCACGGCCTGGCCCCGCTGTGCGGCTCGGCCCCGGGAGTGGGCGTCGTCGGATATACCACCGGCGGCGGCCTGGGCCCGGTCGCCCGCACCTTCGGCTGGGCCTCCGACCGGGTGCGGGCCATCGAGATCGTCACCGGCGACGGCGAACTGCGCCGGGTCACCGCGACCGAGTCGCCCGACCTGTTCTGGGGCGTGCGCGGCGGCAAGGGCGCGCTGGGCATCGTCACCGCCCTCGAGTTCGACCTGGTGCCGCTGCCCACGATCTACGCCGGCGCCCTCTATTTCGACGGCGCCGACGCCGCGGCCGTCCTGCACACCTGGCGCGCGTGGACGTCGTCGCTGCCGATCGAGGCCACCACGTCGATCGCCTTCCTCCAGCTGCCGCCCCTGCCCGGCGTCCCGCCGCCGCTGGCCGGCAAGTTCACGGTGGCCGTCCGCTTCGCCTGGACCGGCTCTTCCGATCAAGGCGCCGAGGTGCTCGCTCCCCTCCGGGCCACCGCCATCCCACTGATCGACACCGTGCGGACCATCCCGTACGCCGCCATCGGCTCCATCCACGCCGATCCGGCCGATCCGATGCCGGTCCACGAGGCCACCGACCTGCTGCGGGCGCTCCCCGCCGAGGCCGCCGACGCCCTGCTGGCCGTAGCCGGCCCGGCGTCGGGCTCCCCGCAGGTCATCGTCGAACTGCGCCACCTGGGTGGCGCCCTGGCGGCCGAACCGGAACACCCGAGCGCCGTATGCCACCGCGACGCCGCCTTCACCCTGATCACCATCGGCGTCCTGGCCCCACCGATCGCCGGGGCGGTGCCCGCACACGGCGAACAGGTCCGGGCCGCCCTCGCCCCGTGGTCCACCGGCGGCGCCCTGCCCAACCTGGGCGCGGCCACCGGTCCCGAGCGCATGTCCCGCTCGTACGACCAGCCCACGCTGGCCCGCCTGACCGAACTGGCCGAACGCTACGACCCGGCCAACGTCCTGCGCTGCGGCCAGGTCCCCGTCCGAGCGGCCTGACCCGATACCGAGGCCGGCCCGCTGCCGGCCTCGGCGCTGGCGGAACTGGCCGGCAGCATCCGGGCGGCCCTCCCCCGTTAATGGGGCGAGCCCGACAGCGGGGAACCACTATGGTGGCCCGATGGCGCCGGTGAGGAAGATCCAGATCACGTTCGACTGTGCCGAGCCGGTGCGGGTGGCCCGCTTCTGGTGCGAAGTGCTGGGCTATGTGGAGCCGCCGGCCCCCGAGGGCTTCGCCACGTGGGACGACTACGACGCTTCCCTGCCACCGGCCGAGCGGGGCGCGTCGTTCGCCATCGTCGACCCCACCGGCGAGGGCTCACGCCTGTTCTTCCAGCGCGTCCCCGAGGGCAAGGTCGTCAAGAACCGGGTCCACCTCGACGTGCGGGTCGGCACCGGCCTGGTCGGCGCCGAGCGCCTGGCCGCCCTGGAGGCCGAGTGCACCCGTTTGGAGGCCCTGGGCGCCAAGCGCGTCCGCCTGCTGCTGGCCGACGAGGAGAACGAGTCGTGCCAGGTCATGCAGGACGTCGAGGGCAACGAGTTCTGCCTCGACTGACGTGGGATCGCCCGGCCGGCCGACAACCGGCCGGCCGGGCGCCCACCAGACCTAGAGGGCCGTGGTGGCCAGGCGGTCCGGGTTGCCGAAGCGGTGGGCGGTGATGCTGACGGCCTGCTCGTGCAGGAACGGGAGCATCTCCACGCGGCCGGCCTCGGTGACCGGGCCGTGCCAGACGGCCAGGTCGGGGCGGCCGCCCGTGGCCGCCGTGACCTGGGACAGGGAGCCGCCGATCAGGCGTACGCGGGAGACGCCGTCGAGGCCGCGGGCCCACGTGGCGTCGTCCTCGACCGTGACCTCCACCGGGAGGTCGACCGGGACCGCCGACGAGACGCGGAGCGGTGCTCCGGCTCGCAGCCCCGCCGCCACGACGCGCGCCAGGTCCGCGACCGGGACGCCCTCGGCCAGGCGGATCGACACCGGGACGGGCAGGTAGCGCAGCACGTTGCGCTCCGCCCACAGGCCCGACACGTCCGCCAGCCGGCCGAACTCGTCAGCCCAGGCGGCGGCGTCGCTGCGGGCGGCGCGAGCGACGAACTCGCTGTCGACGGAGGCCAGCAGCTTGCGAACCTCGGGGTGGTCGACCGTGGCCACCGCGGACGACGGCGCGGGAGCCCAGTGGGAGAGGCCCACCAGGTAGTTCGGGCCGCCCGCCTTCGTGCCGGCGCCGACCGCCGAGCGCTTCCAGCCGCCGAACGGCTGGCGGCGGACGATGGCGCCGGTGATGCCGCGGTTGACGTACAGGTTGCCCGCCTGGACGCGGTCGAGCCAGGTGCCCAGGTCGTCCGCGTCGAGCGTGTGCAGGCCCGACGTGAGGCCGTAGTCGACCTCGTTGACCAGGTCGATCGCCTCGTCCAGGGTGGCCGCGGTCATGATGCCGAGGATGGGGCCGAAGTACTCCGTGCGGTGGAATTCCGAGCCTCGGCGCACGCCGTCGCGGATGCCGGGGCTCCACAGGCGGCCGGAGTCATCCTTCCGAGACGGCGAAAGGAGCCAGCTCTCGCCGGGGCCGAGCTTGGTCAGGCCGTCCAGCAGCTTGCCGGCGGCGGGCTCGATCACCGGGCCGACCTGGCTCTCCGGGTCGGACGGCCAGCCCACCGTCAGCGACTCGGCGGCGTCGATCAGCTGGTGGCGGAAGCGCTGCGAGCGGGCCACCGAGCCGACCAGCACGACCAGCGACGCGGCCGAGCACTTCTGGCCGGCGTGGCCGAAGGCCGAGGCGACGACGTCCTTCACGGCCAGGTCGAGGTCGGCACTGGGGGTGACGATGATGGCGTTCTTGCCGCTCGTCTCGGCCAGCAGGGGCAGGTCGGGGCGGAACGACCGGAACAACTGCGCGGTCTCGTACGCCCCGGTGAGCACCACGCGGTCGACGAGCGCGTGGCCGACGAGCTGACGGCCCAGCGCCTGCTCCTCGACCTGGACCAGGGTGAGCAGGTCGGCGTCGGGCAGCACCGGCTTGATGATCTCGGCGAGCAGTGCTCCGCACCGCTCGGCCTGACCGGCCGGCTTCAGCGCCACGGCCGAGCCGGCGGCCAGGGCGGCCAGCACCGAGCCGGCCGGGATGGCCACCGGGAAGTTCCACGGCGGCGTGACCAGCGTCAGCTTCTCCGGCACGTGGGTGGCGCCGTCGACGTCGTCGAGGCCGGCCGCGAGCTCGCCGTAGTAGTGAGCGAAGTCGATCGCCTCGGAGACCTCGGGGTCGGCCTGGTCGGCCGTCTTGCCGGTCTCGGACGCCATCACCTCGATGAGGTCGGCCCGCCGGGCCTCGAGGGCCTCGCCGACGCGGTGCAGGATCTCGCCCCGGGCCTTGCCCGAGAGCGCGCCCCAGGAGGCGGCGGCGACGACGGCCGCGTTGAGCCGGGAGTCGAGCTTGCCCTCGGTGTTCACCCGCGCCGCGTCGATGGTCGCGACGCCGAGGGACGAGGAGGGCACGCGGGCCAGGACGGAGCGGACCAGGTCGCGGTTGGCGGCGACGGACGGGTCGGTGTCCGGGGTGTTCTCGAAGTGGCCCGGCTGCGAGGGGGCGACGGCGGCGAACCGGTCGGCCACGCGGTGCGCCGGCGGCACGGTGTCGTCGAGAGCCGCGAGCGACGCCAGGAAGCGGTCGCGCTCGCGGGTGAACAGCGCCTCGTTCTTGTCCAGCTCGAACACCGCCGACATGAAGTTGTCGCTGCTCGCGCCCTCCTCCAACCGGCGGATCAGGTACGCGATGGCGACGTCGAACTGCTCCGGGCGTACGACCGGGGTGTAAAGCAGCAGACCGCCGACCTCGCGCCGGACCACTTCGGCCTGGCCCTCGGCCATGCCGAGAAGCATTTCGAACTCGATGCCCGGCCGTACGCCTCGACGGCCGGCCAGCAGCCACGCGTAGGCGACGTCGAACAGGTTGTGCCCGGCCACGCCCAGCCGCACGTTGCCGACCCGGTCGGGGTGCAGGGCGTAGTCGAGGACGCGCTTGTAGTTGGTGTCGCTGTCCTGCTTGGTGTTCCAGGTGGCCAGCGGCCAGCCGTGCACGTTCGCCTCGACCTGCTCCATCGGCAGGTTGGCCCCCTTGACCAGGCGGACCTTGATGCCGGCGCCGCCGCTCGCGCGGCGGGCCCCGGCCCACTCCTGGAGGCGGATCATCGCGGACAGGGCGTCCGGGAGGTACGCCTGCAGGACGATGCCCGCCTCGAGGTCGCGCAGCTCCGGCTTCTCGAGCAGGCGGGTGAAGACCGCGATCGTGAGGTCGAGGTCCTTGTACTCCTCCATGTCGAGGTTCACGAACTTCTTGGTCGGCGCCGTGGCGGCCAGCCGGAACAGCGGGGTCAGCTGCTCGACGATGTGGCCGACGGCCTCGTCGAACGCCCACGGGTTGTGCGGGGCGACGGTGGCCGACACCTTGATCGACACGTAGTCGACGTCGGCCCGGCCCAGCAGCCGCTCGGTCTCGCGCAGGCGGCGGGTGGCCTCGCCGCGGCCCAGGACGGCCTCGCCCAGGAGGTTCACGTTCAGGCGTACATCACGGCGCTTGATCTTGGAAATGGCCTTGCCGAGCTTGGCGTCGGTGGCGTCGACGATCAGGTGGCCGACCATGCGGCGCAGCACGCGGCGGGCGATCGGCACGACCACGCCCGGCATGACCGGGGCGAGGGTGCCGCCCAGGCGCACCGCGGCGCGCAGCGGGGCCGGCAGGAAGCGCGGCACGTCCGGGGCGAGGGCGTGCAGGGCGCGGGCGCTGACCTTCAGGTCCTCCGGGCGGACGACGCCGTCGACGAACCCCACGGCGAAGGCGAGCCCTTTGGGGTCCTTCAGGACGCCGGCCAGTTGCGCGGCGGAACCGCCCACCGGGATCGTCGCGGCCTCGTGCAGCCAGCGGCGGACCAGGGCAACCGCCTCGTCGGCGAGTTCGTTGTCCCCGGCCGGGGTGTAGGCCTGGGAGTGGGCGACGTCAGTCATGCCGAAAGTGTCCTTCCGAGTTCCGTTCAGGAAAAGCGACGGTTCATGACGAGTACTCTTCAGTTCTTCTTACGCTTTCCACGGGGGTGCCCATGCTCGAGATCCGGCGTCTGGCGCTGCTGCGCGAGCTGGCCATCCGGGGCACCATCGCCGCCGTGGCCGAGGCCCTCAACTTCTCCCCCTCGGCGGTGTCGCAGCAGCTCAGCCAGCTGGAGAAGGAGGCCGGCATGCCGCTGCTGCGCAAGGCCGGCCGCCGCGTGCAGCTCACCCCGCAGGCCGAGGTGCTGGTGGCCTCGGTGGAGGAGGTGCTCGACACGCTGGAGCGCGCCGAGGCCCGCCTCCAGGCCTCGGTGACCCGCGTGAGCGGCCGCGTGCGCGTCGCGGTGTTCCAGTCGGCCGCGCTCGCGCTGATGCCGGCCACCCTGCTCGCCATGGCCACCCGCTTTCCCGACGTCCGGGTCGAGATGGTGCAGCGCGAACCGGAGGAGGCGCTGCGCGAGACCTGGGCCCGCGACTTCGACATGGTGATCGCAGAGCAATACCCGGCCCACGCCGCGCCACACCATCCCGGCCTCGACCGGCGCCCGCTCACCACCGACCCGATCCGGCTCGCACTGCCCGCTCTTGATCTTTCTTTGCGGCCGGTGGCGTCACTGGAGGAGGCCCGCCACATGCCCTGGGTGATGGAGCCCCGAGGCGCCGCCTCCCGCCATTTCGCCGAGCAGCTGTGCCGGAGCACGGGCTTCGAGCCGGACGTCCGCTACGAGACGGCCGACCTCCAGGCCCACATCCGCCTGGTCGAGTCGGGCAACGCGGTCGCCCTGATCCCCGATCTCGTGTGGGCGGGCCGGCAGACCTCGTGCCGCCTGCTCGACCTGCCGCTGATGCCGCGGCGCACCATCTTCACCGCTCAGCGGGTGGCCGGGGCGGCGTCTCCGGCGGCGCGGGCGTTCCGGACGGCTCTGGAGGAGACGGCGAGCTCCGGCGCCACAATCGCGGGCGCCACGCCTCCACCACCTTCGCCACGGCCGTGACCAGGAAGAGCTGACCGACCAGGGCTTCCAGCACGGCCAGGGTCTGACCCGGGTTGCCGGCCGGCACGACGTTGCCGTATCCCGTGGTGGTCAGCGTGACGAAGCTGAAGAAGAGGGTGTCGGCCAGCGTCCCGTCACCCGCCCCGCCCCCGAAGAACGGCCCCGGCTGCAGCGTCGCTATGCAGCGATAGGCGAACCCGAAGGCCATGCCGAGCATGAGGTACGCCGACAGGGCGCCCAACATGAGCTCACGATCGGCCTCGGGCCGCCGGGCCACGTCGCGCACGATCGCGACGGGCGCGACGAGATAGAGCGCGCTGCCGGTCACGAAGGTGGCGGCCAGCAGCGTCCGGTCGGCGTCGGCCACCGCGTTCCAGCCGGCGGTCACCAGCGCGAGGATCAGCACCACGGCGGCGACGGCCCGCACACCCCGGCGGATGGCCGAGACCCGCAGCGCGTACCAGACCGTGACGGCCTGCACGAGCAGGATGATCGACAGGGACCAGTAGCCGTCGAGCGAGGTGGCGAGCACGTAGGTGGCGGCGATCAGCACGATCACCGGCAGATAGGAGCGCCGGGGCGTCATCCCGGGCTCGTGCGCAGAACCGCGGTCCGGGCGATCTTGTCGTGGATCGCCTGGTGGCGGCGGTCGACGAGGATCCAGGCGGCACCGATCGGGAAGTAGCCGAGCACCAGACCGCGCACGAGCGCGGCCACCCAGCCCACCGGCCGGCCGCCGGCGGTGACCACCCGCAGACCCAGCAGGGCCATGCCCGGAGTACGCCCGGCGAGCAGCCAGAACAGCGCGCAGTAGACGCCGAAGACGGCCGGCAGGACCAGCGCGAAGGCCCCGGCCAGGAACGACTGGAGGTCGCGGACCAGGACCCCGGCCACCTCACCGACCAGGGCCAGCACGGCGATGGCGGCGGTGCCGAAGCCGGTCACCAGCAGCGCGTCGACGAAGTAGGCGATCAGGCGGCTGACCGGCCCGGCGTAGACCTTCACCGGCCGGGCCAGGCCGGCGCCGCTCACCGCGGATCGACCGGGGGCACCGGGACCGGGTCGCCGCCGCGCCGCAGCACGCGGGTGGTGACCCGGTCGACCGCGGTGTCCCCGGCCGCGGCGCCGTTGCGGATGCGGCCGACGAGCTCGTCGACCATGGTGTCGCGCTGACCGCGCACCAGCGGCTGGATGCGTTCCGGCTCCTCGGCGAGCAGGGCGAGCACATCGTCGAGGATGGTGCGGACCAGCGGGCGCAGCACCCGTTCGAGCTGCGCGTCGACCACTCGGTCGGCCAGCTCGGAGGTGGCCACGGCCATGACGGCCGCGTCGAACGCGGCCCGGGCCCGCGCGGCCCGGCCGAGCAGCCCCGCCGTGGCCTGTTCCCGTTGATTGGCCCCGCGCCCGGCGAGTCCGTCCAGGCCCGCGCTGAACCGGCCGGCGGCCCCGCTCCCCGCCTCACGCACATCGACGAAGATCCGCACCGTCGCGTCCTGCGCCTGGAAGACCGCACCCAGCGCCGCGTCACGCCACCTGCCGAGACCGTCTGCCATCGCGCCCACCTCATCCGTAGCGGCCCGTCGGCTCATCGTGCCGCCCCGCTCGCCCGCCCTGCCTCATCTCGCGGGGATGAGAGCCACACGGCTCACGCGGGCTCGCAGACGCAGAGTTGGAGCGGGGCGTTCGTGGCGAAGGGCCCGCCGGCCCAATCGCCGAAGCGGTCGGCGAGACGGAGGCCGGCCTGCGAGAGGAGCAGCGGCAGCTCCTGCGGGAAGATGCTTCTGATCTCCAGTGGGGCGACGACGAAGTCGGGCTCGGTGGCGGTCGACAGGTGCCAGGTCCCCCGGGTGACCTGGGCGGGCGCGTCGTAGATCTCGGTGACGTCGACGCTGACCGGGCCGCGGCCGGGGTCGGTGAACGACAGCGACTCCCGGGGGCGCCGCACGCCGTCGGCGGCGGCGAGGAGACGGACGTTCGGGTTGAAGATGTCGAAGGTGAATCGCCCTTCCGGAGCCAGGTGCCGTCGCACGGCCCGCAAGCAGCTCACCAGGTCTGCGGCCTCGTGCAGATGCAGCAGGGAGTTGGCCGCGATGAAGACGAAGTCGAAGGTGCGGCCCAGGTCGAAGTCCCGCATGTCGCCCCGCGCCCACTCGACCGTCACGCCGCGCTCGTCGGCCTTGCGGTGGGCCTCGGCCAGCATCTCCGGCGAGAAGTCCAAGCCGGTGCACGGTCGCCCGTCGGCGGCGATGGGGATCAGCTTGTGCCCGGTGCCGCAGCCCAGTTCCAGCACGCTTCCGCCCTGCCTGGCGGCGGCGGCCCGGTAGAAGTCGACCGCGGCGCCTCCGCCCGGGAACATGAGGTCGTACAGCCTCGCGTGGGCGTAGAAGCTCATCGGTCTCTCGCTCTCTGGAGGCTGCGCCGCAGCTCGTCGTGGCGGAACGGTAGACGCCCGACTGGCGAGGTTCAGCTGCTCCCCCCAGGGGGACGGGCCTCAGAACTCTCCCACTCCCGGGTGTGCGCCGGCCCGGTCGACGTCGGTGTCCTCGGCGTCGACGCCGGTCCAGAACGGGGCGCGGCGCACCACATGGCCGGGCGCGCCGGGACCCTCGACGAGTTTCATGGTGGCGGCGGCCATCGTGAGACCGCCCAGGATCAGGGCGAGCGCCCCGGCCACCGCGCGCTGCGCGACGCTGCCCTCGCCCAGCCCGGCGACGGTGACCGCCCCCGAGAAGACCAGCAGGGCGCCGGCAAGGAAGACCGCCCCCACGAGATAGCTTCCGATCACGACGGCCGCGAACGCTGCCCGCGACATGGCCGCCGAACCCTGGCGTTCCATCCGCCGATGGTAGGCCCGCCCGTGGGACGCCGTCTATCTCCGCACGACGTTACGGAGCGGCCGGTCCGCGAGGAACGCCGACAGGTTCTCGGAGACCAGCCCGGCCGCGCCGACCGGCCGCCCGCCGGCCGCGTGCGGCGTGATGATGACGTTCGGCTCGTCCCACAGCGGCGACGAGACCGGCAGCGGCTCGGTCTCGAAGACGTCCATCGCCGCCCCGCCGAGCCGTCCCGACCGCAGCGCCGCGAGCAGGGCCTGCTCGTCCACTGTCGTTCCCCGGCCCACACTGATCACCCAGGCCCGCGGCGGCAGCAGCGCCAGCACCGACGCGTTCAGCGCGTGCGCGGTCGACGGCGTGGCCGGCAGGATCGAGATGAGCACGTCGGTCTCCGGCAGCAGCGACGGGAAGGCGCCGGCGGTGACGACCTCGAAGCCGTGCCTCGTCCCGGCCTCCCGCGCGACCCCGGTGACCGTGGCCCCGAGCGCGGTCAGATACGGGGCCAGGGTCGCCGCGATCCCGCCGAAGCCCCAGATCACCACCTTCGCGCCGCGCAGCGTACGGAAAGCGGTGGGGTCGTGCACCGGCTGGTTGCCGCCCAGTTCCTGGGCCCAGCGGTGACCGACCTGGGCCCGGACGAGCAGGTTGAGACGCCGCGCCGCCGCCAGCGTGAGGCCCAGCGTGTGTTCCGCGACCGTCAGGTCGTGCAGCCCCGTGCCCGACGTGATCACCACGTCGTCCCCGAAGCCGGCCGCCAGCACCGCGTCCGGCCCCGCCGCGAGCGTCTGCACCCAGCGGACGTCCTTGAGCCGGGCGGCGGTGTCGCTCAGCTGAGAGGCCGTGTTGCTCCACACCACGATCGCCGAGGCGTCGAGTTGGTCGTCGCGCAGAGGCTTGTCGACGGCGTAGACCGACGTGGTCACGTCCGGCGGCAGGGTGAGGTCCAGCGCGATGCTGTCCGGAAGTAGCAGCTTCATGGTCCAAACCTAGAACGCCTGCGACGGATCGCGATGATCGATCGCGGGATGCGGCTCAGTCGGCGGCACGTAGCGCTGAGATCCGGCCGAATACCGCGATCAGTGCGCAGATGACCAGACCGGTGACGGCGCCCGCACCCGCAACAAGCGCGAGCCCGGCCCACGGTAACGCGATCGAACCGCCGATCGTCACCAGCACGTAGCAAAGGCCCAGACCAGCCAGAAGGCTAGTGCCGATGACAGTGAAATAGGAGACTCCGAACTGCAGTGCTTCCAAGCCCGCGAGACGGCGTCGCGTAAGTCCGAGATTGCGCAGCGCGGCATTACGGTGTGAGGCTCGAAGGCTGCCGTCGATCGCAAGCATCACGGCTCCACCAGTGCCAAGGACCCCTGCCACGATCAACGCTGCGGTCAGCCATGCCACCAGCGGAGATTGCTGCGGCTGCATGTCGGCCGCGCTGCTGACCACAGGGCCCAACAGGGTCCGGGCGGCGGCGTTGCGGACATCCGCGTCGGAAACAGCCGACGGCGCGAGCACGAGCACCCGGCCCCCCGCTGGAGGGACGGAGTCCTTGAGGGCGATAGCTGTTCCCGGTGGCGCGCCCAGCGCGGCGCGGAGCTGCTGCTCATCTCGTGGAGCAAGCGCCCCCTGGTCTCCAGGCTCACAGCCGAGCTTCAGTGCCCGGGCCAGGTCGGCACAGGACGATCCGATCTGGAGACCGTCGGTGGTCTGGACGTAGGCGAAGACGGCGGCGTCGGGAAGTGCCGCGCGGAACCGTTCAAGCGATTCTTGGCCTTCGTTGAGCGAGCCGACTCGATAGGTGACAACCGCCCTGTCCGGCCGTGCTCCGCTCTCGTCGGGTGCAGTGACGGCGAGAAACCCCAGGACACAGCAGGCCAGCAGGGTGAGACCGGCCAGTCCGAACAGCGGCCGGGCAACCACGTGGGGAAATCGCTCCAGGCGTCGCCCAGCAAGGAGTGTGGAGACCGTTCCCCGTCGCTGGAGGAACCCGCCGGCTGATGCAACCCATTTGGGCAGAAGCAGCGGCATCGCCAATACCACGAGTATGACACCGGCGAGGCCGAGTGAGCCCGAGAGCCGGCCCGGTACGAAAAGCGCCAAGAGGACGATTGCCAGCCCTGGCAGCATAGGCAGGGTGCGAAACCGTGACAGCTGCTGCGGCGCGGCTATCGGCCGAGTGAGATCGGTGCGCTGCCTCCAGCGGTCGGTGAGTACGGCGCTGAGGGCGGCCACGGTGAGGACGATCAGTGCGGTGCCCGCCGTCGGCAGGGCGGCGACTGTCATGTCGCCGCTGAAGACCGGCATGGTCAGCACCGGCACGACTGTCGTGGTGCGAAACAACAGTTGGCCTCCCACCGCCCCGATCACTGCGCCGAAGCCGGCCCAGAGAACGGCATCGACGATCACGATGGCGAGCAGGTGCGAAGGTCGGACTCCGAGCCAGGCGAGAATCTGAAGCCGCCTGTCGCGGCCGGCTGACGCGGTTGCCGTGGCAGCGCACAACAAGAGAAGTGTGGGAACCCCGAGAAGCGCCAGCCCGCCGAGCACCATCTGCGTAGTCGGAAGTGTCGACAGTCCGGCTACCGACACGGTGCCGTAGGTGTTCGGTTCCGCCCCGAACGACGAGACATAGCGGGTCGCCCGAGAGCCGGCCAGCGTGGTTCCGGCCGCGGGCCGGGCGTAGGCCAGCAACTCGCCGGGCCCGGACAGACCTTCGTCGGAGATTCGGGCGCTGGTGAGCGGATAGCGGCTGGCGAGGCTGCCGTCCGCGGCCGACGCGCGGGCCAGTTCCGGCGATATCGCCACCTCGCCCGGAAGAGGAAGACGGTCCAGCCCGGGCGGCAATGCTGCCGGCACCCCGGACGACCGCATCGGCTCCAGGTAGACAACGGGAAACTGTTTCCCGCGCCAGATGTCGGCGCGTTGGGCCACCATGAGCGAGGCGTGTTCGGGCACCGCTACGACTGCCGTCCGGTCGAACTCGCGGCCGTTCGCCGCCTGGACCATGGCGGCCACCGCGAACCCTGACATCACGGTGAGGGCCGCGATCAATCCAGCGACGAACAGGCAAGCCCGTCGCCACGTCTGTTCCTTACGCTTACTCAGGCTGAGACGCAAGGCCAGGCTCAGGATGCCGTTCGACTTTGTCCGATCACTCACCGGCGTTCTCCTGGCGAAGCTTGCCGCGCACCAAGCGGTAGGTACGTGTGCATTGGCGGGCGACAGCGAGGTCGTGCGTAGCGACCAACACGGCCACCTCGTACCTCTTCGCGCAGTCGAGGAGAAGCGTCATGACCGCTGCGGCATTGTCCTCATCCAAGGCGCCCGTGGGCTCGTCGGCCAGAAGCACCTGGGGCGAGGCGGCAAGCGCGCGGGCGATACCGGCGCGCTGCACCTCACCGCCTGACAGCGTCTCGGTGAAGGACGCGGCGACGTCCCCGAGGCCCAAGTCGCCGAGAACAGCGGCCGCCGCCGACCGGGCAGCGGTTCTGGGCCGCCCGGCCAGCCTCAGAGGCAGTTCGACGTTCTCCGTGACCGTCAGCTCGGGCAGAAGCTCCCCGAACTGAAAGATCATGCCGATCGTGTTCAGCCGGAACCGAGCCCGTTCGGCCTCGTTCATCTCCCCCAGCCGGCGGCCGGCAACCGAGACGTCGCCGGCCGTCGGGTTCTGGATCCCCGCCACACAGTTGAGCAGCGAGGTTTTCCCGGATCCGGAAGGCCCCATGATGGCTACCGACTCGGAGGGCAGCACCCTGAGGTCGATGCCGTCGAGTAGTCGTCTCCCCGGCACCTCAATGGTGAGGTCCCGGAGAATGACCGCAGGTTGATCGCCAAGCATGTTCATGGGCCTCTGGATTCGACGCGATGATCAGGGATAGACGTAGTTGCCGCAGGAGTCCGGAGCGAAGTCGATAGCCTCGCACGTGCGGTGCTGGACGATGCTCGTGTACGGGCCGCGCTGGGAGCAGGAGTTGTTGGCCCCGTTGCCGTCGGTCACGCTGCTCCACTCGCCGGAGCCGAGTTGATACTCGGCGTACACGTGGCGGCTGTCCGACTCCATGTCACAGGTCTTGATGAAGTTGCCCCAGGACAGTTCGTACCAGTCCTGCGAGTAATTGCTTCCCTGGGTGGAGGTGGCGGCGAATGCGGCCGTCGGCACGAGGCCGACCGCGATCGCGTAAGCAATGGCGAGAACGCGTTTTCTCATTATTCGATCCCTCTGATATGAGCGCTAGGGGTAGACGTAGTTGCCGCAGGAGTCCGGCGCGAAGTCGATCGCTTCACATGTGCGATGCTGGAGAATGTCCGGGTAGGTGCCGCGACTGGCGCAACTGTTGTTGGCGCCATTCCCGTCGGTCACACTGCTCCATTCGCCGGTGCCGATCTGATACTCGGCATACACGTGGCGGCTGTCCGACTCCCGGTCACACGTGTTCATCGTGTAGCTGACATCGCCGGAGTCGTACGAGTAGTTGCTGCCCTGGGTCGAGGTCGCGGCCAACGCCGACACTGGGGCCCCGAGAACGATGGCGGCGGCATAAAGGATCGCCGTCGTCTTCCTGAAAGTCATGTTCCTCCCATTCGTAGGCGGTGTCCGCCGTCCGGGCCGGCTGCTCCGGCCCGGAAACTCGTGTATCCGGACCCGTCAGTCGGTGTAGACCCACGTGCCGCACAGGTCCGGGTAGAAGTCGACCGCCTCGCAGGTGCGGTGGACGTATATCTCCTGGTAGTTGCCCCGGCTCGCGCAGCCGTTGTTGGCGCCGTCACCGTCGGTGACGCTCGTCAACTCCCCGCTGCTGATCTCGAATTCCGCATATACGTGCCGGCTGTCCGATTCCATGTCACAGGTCGTCATCCGTTGCGCTCCGAGACTTCCGGAATCGTACGAATAGTCGCTGCCGTGCGAAGACGTCGAAGCCAGAGCAGCAATAGGTGAGCCCAGCAGAAGAGTTCCCGCAATCAGAGTGACAACCGCCTTACGCATGTTCACGTCCATCCCGTCAGGTTCATCGGATAATTTGGGCAGCACATTTACCCGGCAACTCAATGCTTGCGGCAGCAAAGGCTCCGGAAAATGGCGCGACGGGGGTCAGCTCAGCATGATGAGCAGGAAAGGATGACTCGACACCACAATTCACCCCCGTCGATCGATGTGGCGTGGGGCAAACATTAAACCGACGGCCTACCCGTTGTAAACACTTCTAACTGAACATCCTGAAGACGGACATTTCGCACCATACAGGACGCAGAACGAAGTGACCTGCGACAATGTCTTACTCATGCGTTCTCGTCGGTTGTTTGCCGTTCTTCGCAGCCGTCCTCTAAGCTCGTCCGAACGGAGGGAGTGCTGCGAGTGACCGACGGAACATCGACGAGCCGAACGCCGGAAACAGCCTTGAGCACGTCACGGCGGCTCAACGATCGCCACCGGGCGGAGGCCGCGCGCCGGCTGGAGGAAGCGGTCGCCGACGGCCGGCTGAGCCTTCACGAGTATGACCACCGGTTGAAAGCCGTCTATGAGGCCCGTGTGCGGGCCGACCTGCAGCCGCTCGTCGCCGACCTCGAGCCGGATCAGGAGCAGACGGAATATCGGCTTCCCCGCGCGCTCGTGATGCTCTGGGTCGTGTGGGCGTCCGTTGTGGCGCTCAACGTGGCAGTCTGGGGAATGTGGACCACAGCCGTCGGCGGCGGTATTCACCCGTGGCCGGTCTGGGTCGCCATCCCGCCCGGTGTCGCCCTGCTCGGTGCGACCGCCGTCCACCGGGCCGCCCGCCGGCGGAACTGAACCAACCTCGGGTGCGCGGGGATCGCCCTCCCCGCGCACCCTCGGTTTCCCCCCTCACCGAGGGCCGAAGACCTGTGACCAGTCTCCGGCCATGCTCACGGCCACCCAGTTCTCCGCCTCGGCGGCGGCGATGGCGTCGGCCGCGCCCGCGGTGTACGCGAACTCGCGCTCCGCGTCGTCGTGGATCACCACCAGGCGCAACGGTTCGCGGCGGCCTCCGCCCGCCGCCCTCAGCATCGGCAGGTCGCCGTTGGCGTTGCCGGCGGCCAGGATGGGGTGGCGGCCGATGCGGCTCCAGATGCGCACCGGTTTCGCCGGGCCGTCGTCGAACACGTCGAGCCGGGCCGTGTGCACGATCCGGCCGTCGCGATATTCCAGCGCCACCGAGCTGCCGATCACCCGGTCGGCCGGGACGCCGTACACCTCCGCGCTGACCGTCCGCAGGAAGTCGCGCCCTCCCCCGGTGGCGATGTAGCAGGTGAAACCGTTCGCCACCAGATAGTCGAGGAGTTCCCGCATCGGCAGGTACGCCGTGTCGACGTACGGCCGGTTGAGGGTCGGATGTTCGCCTTTGACGAGGAAGTCCCGGGCCAGCTCGGCGAATTCGTCGACAGTCGTTCCCTCGTACGCCTGCAGGAGCCCCGCCGCCATCTCGCGCAGATCGGCGTCGTCGCCCTGGTAGTGCTTGGTGATGGCCCCGCCCAGCCAGTCGTGGTCCTTCTCCGACACCGCCTTGAACGGCTGGCGGCTGCGCAGCGCCGGATAGCGGTCGGCCAGCTCACCGATGCGGCGCAGCAGGAAGTCGGCCTGCACGGGCAGTGGCTTCTCGCACCACAGCGTGCCGTCGTTGTCGAAGACCGCGACCCGGTCCTCCGGGGGGATCCCGGCCACCGCCACGGCCACGAACTCGAGGATCCGCTGCCGGGAGGGGGTTTCCCGCCAGGACGGGAGGACGGAGGTGGTCACCGTCCACCCCAGGCGGCTTCCCGCATCGCTTCCATGGCCTGGTCGATGGTGAAGGACTGCGGGCGCTGCTGCGGCGGGAACTCCTTGAAGGTCTCGAGGAACCGCGTGACGATGCCCTGCGCGGCCATGACCAGGAAGGCGTGGTCGATGAACCAGTCGTAATAGGTGTTCGACGTGGTGTCGGCCCGCTCGAACGGGTCGGTCCGCAGGTTGAACAGCTTGGGGATGCGCAACGGGATCAGCGGTTCGCTCCAGACCCGCATGGTGCCGCCCGCCCGCTGTTCGGCGAAGACGACCTTGAAGTTGTCGAAGCGCAACGCCACCAGGTGGCCGTCGTCGTCGAAGTAGATGAAGCCGGGCCGAGGGCTCTTCGGGGCCTCGCCGGTCAGGTACGGCACCAGGTTGAACCCGTCGATGTGGACGCGGTACGGCGTCCCGCCGACCGTGCGGCCGATCCGCAGGTCCTCGACGACGTCCGGGTCGCCGGCGATCGCGAGCAGCGTCGGCAGCCAGTCGTGGTGGGCGACGATCTCGTTGGAGACCACCCCGGCCGGCACCTGGCCCGGCCAGCGGACCGCCAGCGGCACCCGGAAGGCGCCTTCCCAGTTGGTGTTCTTCTCGCTGCGGAACGGGGTCATCGCCCCGTCCGGCCACGTGTTCATGTGCGGGCCGTTGTCGGTGCTGTACATGACGAACGTGTCGCCGGCGATGCCGAGCTCGTCGAGCAGGTCCAGCAGTTCGCCCACGTGCCGGTCGTGGTCGATCATCGTGTCGTGGTACGGCGACTGCCAGCGCCCGGCCTGCCCGACGCTCTCCGGCTTGGTGTGGGTCCGCAGGTGCATGTGCGTGGTGTTCACCCAGGCGAAGAAGGGCTTCTCCGCCGAGTGCTGCGCGGTGATCCACTCCTTGGCGGCCGCGATGAACTCGTCGTCGACGGTCTCCATCCGCTTCTTGGTCAGCGGTCCGGTGTCTTCCACCCGCTGCTTGCCGACCCGGCCCCAGTGCGGGTGCACGGTGTCGTCGTCGGTGTCGGTGGCCCACGAGTGCAGCACGCCGCGCGGGCCGAAACGCTGCCGGAACTCCGGGAAGTCGGCCGGGTCGGGATAGTCCGGCAGCTCGGGCTCCTCCTCGGCGTTGAGGTGGTAGAGGTTGCCGAAGAACTCGTCGAAGCCGTGCACGGTCGGCAGGAACTCGTTGCGGTCGCCGAGGTGGTTCTTGCCGAACTGGCCGGTGGCGTAGCCGCGGCTCTTCAGCAGGGTGGCGATGGTCGGGTTCTCGTCGCGCAGGCCCATCGTGGCGCCCGGGATGCCGACCTTCGTCATGCCGGTGCGGAAACCGCTCTGCCCGGTGATGAACGAGGCCCGGCCGGCGGTGCAGGACTGTTCGCCGTACGCGTCGGTGAAGCGCATGCCCTCGGCGGCGATCCGGTCGATGTTCGGCGTGCGATATCCCATCAGGCCGTCGCTGTAGCAGCTCAGATTGGTGATACCGATGTCGTCACCGAAGATCACCAGGATGTTGGGCCTCTCGGTCATGTCAGAGCTCCGTTCTCCGCACGCAGCGAAAACCTAGATGCGAGGTGCCGGTGTCGACGGGCTGCGCCATGCGCGCGGCCGGCCGGTACCGGCGGCAGTAGTTGGGAGAGCACAAGTGGGAGCCGCCCTTCATGACCCGGCGCGCGATACCCGACTTGTCGACCGAGCAGCAGGGACGGCGATGGTCGCCGTACGGATCGGCGGTCCACTCCCAGACGTTGCCGATCATGTCGTAGAGCCCGTAGCCGTTGGCCGGGAAACGCCCGACCGGCGACGTGCGCTCGTACCCGTCGGCCTTGGTGTTGTGCACCGGAAAGTCGCCCTGCCAGGTGTTGGCCCAGTGCCGCCCGCCCGGGTTCAGCTCGTCGCCCCAGGCGAACTCGGCGCGATCGAGGCCTCCCCGGGCCGCGTACTCCCACTCGGCCTCGGTCGGCAGTTCCTTTCCCGCCCATTTGCTGTACGCCATGACGTCCTCCCAGGCGACATGGACGACCGGATGGTCGGGCAACCGCCGGATGGAGCTGCCCGGCCCGGTCGGGTGCCGCCAGTCGGCGCCGGGCACGTACGTCCACCACTGGAACGGATCGCGCAGGTCCACCGGATGCGGCGGCGACGTGAAGACCACCGACGACGGCGCCAGCATCTCCGGCACCGCACCCGGGTAGTCGCCCGGGTCGGCCGCCCGCTCGGCCACGGTGACGTGCCCGGTGCGCCGCACGAAGGTCGCGAACTCCCGGTTGGTCACCGGATAGCGGTCGATCCAGAAGCCGCCGACGCTCACCTGCCGCGCCGGCGCCTCCTCCGGGTAGTGGTCGTCCGAGCCCATCCAGAACTTGCCCGCCGGAATCCACTCCATGACGCTGAGCATTTCCTCCTCACCCGGCGACGGTCGTCACCCTCACCGGATGAGCTACAGCAGGCCCAGGTCCCGGGCCCGGCGGACCGCCTCGTTGCGGCGGGTCGCGGCCAGCTTGCGCAGCACGCCGCGCACGTGGGTCTTCACGGTGTTGACCGAGACGTACATGGTCCGGGCGATCTCCTCGGTGCTGAACAGCTGCGCGAGATAGCCGAGGACCTCGGTCTCCTTCGCGGTCAGCGGTTCCACCATGACCGGGGCCGCCGGCGCCGCCTGGGGCGGCGGGGCGGCGGGAACCGGCACGGCGGCGGCCGGGCGCGGGGTCACACCGAGCCAGTCGTGCCGTACGGCGAGATCGCGGTCCTCGCGCAGGAAACGCCGCACCGGGGCCGCCGTCTCGAGCAGCGGCCGCCGGAGCCGTTCACCCTCGGCCAGGGCCAGGGCCCGGTGCAGGGCGCGCCGGGCGCGGTCGCGGCGCCCGTCGCTCAGCTCGGCCGCGGCCGTGACCAGCCAGCCGTCGACCCGCACGTCCAGCGGCAACCCGGGCCGTTCGCCCAACGACGTCACGACGCCGCGGGCGCGGGCGGTGTCACCGGCCGCCACCGCGGCCATCGCCTCGGCCACGGCGTGGTGGGCGGTCGTGCCGGTCGCCGAGGGCGGCCGGCCGGGGGCGATCAGCGCGTCGCGGTTCAGCGTGATCATCTCGGTGAGCCACGGCGGGCGGTCGCCGGCCGGGGCCGCGGCGAGCGCCTCGACGGCCCGGGCGGTGTCGCCGCCACCGCGGTGCACGCGGGCCCGCACCAGGGCCAGCAGACCGGCCAGCAGGGCGTCCGGGTGCTCGTCGAGCCGCGCCGCCGCCTGCTCGGCGTGCACGCGGGCCGCGGTCAGGTCGTACTCGTCGCTGTGCACCCAGGCCAGGGCCACGTCGGCCGCCGCGTCGCCGGGGCCGTCGTCGGCGCCGGTGCGGTCCAGGGCCCGGCGGGCGTGCTCGTTGGCCCGGCGCAGCCGGCCGCAGAGCGCCTCGGCCAGGGCGAGCCGGCCGAGCACCTCGCCGCCGTCGTGCTCGGACGGTTGCAGCACCGCGCAGGCGCCGGTCAGGTCGTGCCGCCAGAGCAGACTCTCGGCCCGGGCCAGCCGGATCAGCGAGGCCAGCGCCGGTGGCACGGCCACGCCGCCGGCCAGCGCGTCGTCGAGCAGCCGCCAGGCGAGCTCGGCCGAGGCGGCCAGGTCACCGGGCCGGCCGTGCCGCCGGGCGCGGGCCACCTCGACCGCGGCCAGGCTCAGCGGCAGCGAGATGTCGTGCCCGCCGGCCATCTCACCGGCCCGCAGCAGGTGTTTGGCGCACGCCTCGGGGTCGTCGAGATAGTGGGCGACGGCCGCGGCGACGACGGCCGCCTCGGGACGGTCGAGGTCGGGCGGCATCGAGGTGAACGCCGCGGCGCCCCGGCCGTCCAGCAGGTCGGTGATGCCGAGGCCGCGCACCACCGAGGTGGCCGCCAGCGCCCATTCCTGGGCGCGCAGGGCGTGCGGCAGCGCCTCGGCGTAACGGCCGAAGCCGGCGTACCAGCGGGCGGCCCGGCGGTGCAGGCCGGTGACCCGGTCGACCGGCCCCTCGCCCAGGGCGGCCAGCAGCACCTCGCGGATCTGCGGATGGTGCACGTAGGTGCGCTCGCCGCCGGTCGTCGCGGTCACGAAGACGCCCTGGCGGGCGAGACGGTCGAGGACCTGGGCGGCGTCGCGGCGCACGCTGAGCTCGACGGCCAGACCGGCCGGCAACCGCTCGGCCACGCAGGTACGCAGCAGCAGCTCGCGGGTGGCCGCGGTCTGCTCGCCGAGCAGCTCGTCGCGGATGTAGTCGGCCAGCTCGTCCTTTTTGTCCCCGGTCATGGGCAGGGCCCGGGCCTCGAGCCGCAGCGCGGCCGCCCACCCGTGGGTCTGCTCGGTCAGCTCGGCCACGGCGTTCGGCCCGAGCCGGGTGCCGTGCGCGGTCAGCAGCGCGTCGGCCTCGGCCGGGGTGAAGGCCAGGTCGTCGTGGCGGATCTCGGTGATCGAGCCGGCCAGCCGGTAGCGGTGCAGCGGCAGCGGCGGATCGACGCGCCCGACCAGCACGCAGCGCAGCTGCGGACCGGCGTGCTCGATCAGGAAGTGCAGGCCGTCCAGGATGGACGCCCGGGTGAGCGCGTGCACGTTGTCGAGGATCAGGACGACCGGCTCGTCCTGGGCCGACAGGGCGACCACGAGCCGCACCAGGAACGACCGCTCGGCGCCCTCGTGCCACTGGCTGGTCACGTTCACACCGGCGCGGCGCAGCGCGGCCACGGCGTAGGACCAGAACGCCTCGGGCCGGTCGTCGTCCGGCTCCAGCGTCAGCCACGCCACCCGGCCACCGGCGTGCCCGCTGGCCGTCCAGTCGGCCACCAGGCTGCTCTTGCCGGATCCGGCCGGCCCGGTCACGACGGTGAGACGGCGGGCCGGCCCGATATCGAGCCGTTCACGCAGGCGCTCGCGCACCACCCACCACGGTGGAAGGCCCGGCGGCTCCAGCTTGATCGTCATGATCGGCTCGCCGTCGGTCGTCGTCAGCTCGGTAGCGATCTCCCCATGCATCCAGTACCCCCATTTGCGATCGCCCCGCCTTGTCGGCACCGGCGTCGCCCACGATTCGCGGCCTGCCCAGGGGACCCCGGTGTCTACGGAGAGTTTTCTACCGATCATCAACAGTCACATCACCCGACCTGGGTGATTCCGTAAGTGGATGACGAGAGCGGACAGATGCCAGGTCATGCGGCACACGGGTGGTGAAAAGTTGTGCGACGACACGTTGCGGCGACTGCACTGTGTGCGATCTGATGATTACTCGATCTCGCCGGTCCATCGACCGGCTTCACGTTGGCGGACGGGGGTCAGTGCGTCGATGACACGTGGGGAGCTCGTGCCGCGCCGCAGGCTGTTGAACGATCTGGCCGCGGTCCGCGACGACGTGCCCCTCATCCTGGTCGTCGCTCCCCCGGGCTACGGCAAGTCGATCGCGCTGCGCCAGTGGGCCGCCCGCGATCAGCGCTCGTTCGCCTGGGTCACCGCCGAGCCGGCCGACCGCGACCCGCACCGGCTGCTGCGCCGCGTCGCCCGGGCCATCGCCGAGATCAGGCCGGTCGAGCCGGCGACGTGGCGCTCGCTGTCCGCCCCGGCGGCGGAGCTGGCCGAGGAGGCCGTGCCCCGGCTGGCCGCCGCGGCGCCGGACGTGCTGGTCATCGACGATGTGCACCTGCTGCGGGGCACGCCCGGCCAGCAGCTCGTGCTCGCCCTGGCCGAGCGGATGCCGGCCGGGTCGCACCTGGCCCTGGGCGCCCGCAGCCGCCTCGGCCTGCACGTCGGCGGGCTGCGCAGCCAGGGCCGGTGCGCCGAGTTCGGCCCGGCCGACCTGCGGCTGTCCCGGGCCGAGGCGCTCAACCTGATCCGGGCCACCGGCACGGTGCTCCCGGCCGAGCAGGCGCTCCGGCTGAACCGGCGGTTCGAGGGCTGGCCGGCCGGGGTCTACCTGGCCGCGCTGAGCCTGCGCGGGCGCTCCGACGCGTCAAGCGCGGCCGAGCACGTGACCGGGGCCGATGCCTATCTGAGCGAATACTTCCGCGATGTCGTGCTGGCCGCCGAGCCGGCCGACACCGTGCGGTTCCTGCTGCGCTCGGCCACCCTGGACAGTCTCACCGGCAGCGTCTGCGACGCGGTGCTGCGCCGGCACGGGTCGGGTCAGCTGCTGGCCGGGCTGGCCGTCCGCAACGTGTTCGTCGAGCCCATCCACCCGGCCGCCCGCTCCTACCGCTACCACCCGGCCTTCCGCGAGATGCTGATGGCCGAGCTGCGCCGTCGCGAGCCTGCCGCCGAGGCGGCCCTGCACCGCCGGGCGGCCACCTGGTTCGAGCGGCGTGACCAGGCCGAACCGGCCGTGCGGCACGCGGCCGCGGCCGGCGACGGGCCGGCCACCACCCGCCTCGTGCTGCGCCACGGGCGACGGCTGATCGACGAGGGCCGGGCCGTGGCCGTGGCCGACGCCCTCGACGGGCTGGGCCGGGGCCGGGCCGAGCAGGACGTCCGGCTCGCCGCGCGGGCCGGCTGGGTGTACGCGTTCGCCGGCCGCACCCTGCAGGCCTCGGCCTGCCTGGCCGCCGCCGACGGCCACGGTGCGCCGGACGCGCGGACGGCGGCCGCCGTCGACCGGCTGCGGGCCGCGCTCGCTCCCGGCGGTGTCGACGGGATGCTCGGCAACGCCCGCCGCGCGGCCCGCGCCGACCGGCCCGGCTCCGAGTGGTACGCGACCACGATGACCCTGCTCGGCGTGGCCGAGGAGCTCACCGGCAACACGGTGCTGGCCATGGCCCGTTTCGCGCGCGCCGCCCGGGCCGGCCCGGAACATCCGGCGCCGTCCGCGCTGGCCCTGGCCGGCCTGGCCTGGCACGCCGCCGACCAGCACGACTGCGCCGCCGCCGGCGCGTACGCCGACGAGTCGGCGGCCCTGCTCGGCCCCGGACTGCGCACGTGCGGCTGGGCCGTCCTGACCCACCTGGTCCGGGCCCGGGTGGCCCTCGAGGCCGGCGACGCCACGGCGTTCCGGCTGCTGATGGGCGAGGCGGCGGAGTCGATGGAGCGGGCGCGGCCGTTCCCGTGGCTGGTCGCGGCGGCCTCGATCCGGCTCTCCCGGGTGGCCCTGGACGCCGGGGACCACGCGGCGGCGTCCAAAGCGGCGGTACGGGCCCGGCTCGCCCTCGATCAGCTCACCACGACCGGGGTGCTGGCCGAGCGCTACCGGGTGCTCATGGCCGACGTGGGCCGCGAGAACGCGCCGGACCCGGCGGCCGGCACGGCCGGGCTCACCGCGGCCGAGCAGCGGGTGCTGCTGCTCCTGCCGACCCACCTCACCCTCAACCAGATCGCGGGCGAGCTGCGGCTGTCCCGCAACACGGTCAAGACCCAGGTCGCGGCCGTCTATCGCAAGCTCAGCGCCTCCACCCGGGCCGCCGCGGTCGTCCAGGGCCGCGAGTTGGGCCTGCTGGACTGACGGCTCGCTCATTCCTCACGGGTGAGGCCGTCCGGCGTATGGCGGCTCACCCTGAGGGCCATGTCCGTACAGAATGAGCCGACCCGGGTCACCGCCTGGGCGGGCTGGGTCGTATTCGCCGCGGTGCTGCTCGCCATCGTCGGCATTCTGCAGGTCACGCTCGGGATCATCGCCCTGGCCCGGCACGAACTGTTCGCCATCGACGAGTCCCGGCTGCTGGTGGCCACGAGCTGGACGGCCTGGGGCTGGACCCACCTGATCATCGGCGCGATCCAGATCGTCGTCGGTCTCGGCCTGCTCTCCGGTCAGAGCTGGGGACGGATCTTCGCGGTCGTCCTGGCCTTCCTGAGCTCCCTGTCCAACCTGGCCTTCCTGGCCGCGTTCCCCGTGTACTCGCTGCTGATCATCTCGTTCAACATGATCACGATCTACGCGGTCACCGCGCACGGCACGGAGGTCCGGCGGGACTACGACGACGCCTGAGCCCACCCCCTGCGGGTGAGGCGTTTCGGGCGTATGCGATCGGAGGATTCAGCCATGACTAAGTCGAAGAAGAAGAGCAAGGCGGCCAAGTCGCGCCGGCCCGCCATCCTCGCCGCGACCGGACTGGCCGCCGCGGGCGTGGCCGCCGTGGTGATCGGCCGCCGCAGGAACCGCGCCGAGTCGGAGCCGGCGGCCGAGGCCGCGACGGCCACCCCGCTCGCCCCGGTGAGCACCGACAGCCGCTGACGGTGACGACCCGGCCGGTGCTCAGCGCGCCGCGCTGGGCGGAAGCCCTGTGGTCGTGGGCGTCCACCCGCTGGCCCGGCCGGGTCGGCCTCGGCACCCTCGCGGCCATCGTCCGCCTCGAGATCTTCGATCGCGCGATGACGCTGGCCGCCCAGCTCTTCACGTCCATCTTCCCGCTGCTGATCATGGCGGCGGTGCTGCTCGGCCGGACCTTCGACGAGAAGCTGGCCGAGGTCGTGAAGGTGCCCGACGAGGTGGCCCGCGTCCTCAACGAGGCCATCGCGGGCAGCAGCGTCAGCGCGTTCGGTGTGGTCGGCGGCCTCATCGTGCTGGTCTCCACGACCAGCCTGGCCCGGGCCTTCACCCGCGCCTACGCGACCATCTGGAACCTGCCCCGGCCGCGCAGCAGTCCCCGGCACGCCTGGCGGTGGCTGCTGGCCGTCGTGGTGCTCACGCTCAGCGTGGTGGTGGTCCAGCTGCTGGTCCGGGCCGCGATGGAGGCGCCCGCGCCCTATCTGACCGTGGCCCTGGTGACCCTGGCCGCCGACTTCGGCGGCGCCCTGTTCGTGCCCTGGATCCTGTCCGCACGGCAGATCCGGGCCCGGCTGCTCCTGCCCGGCGCGCTGCTGTTCGGCGTCGCGATGCTGGTGCTGCGCCCGATCGGCTCGGTCTATCTGCCGCACGCGCTCGACGTCAGCTCGGCCCGCTTCGGCACCATCGGCGTCGCCTTCACCTACATCGGCTGGCTGTACGTGCTGTCGTTCGCCTACCTGATCACGGCCGCGGCCGGTCAGGTGATCGCCACCGATCCCGGCCGGCTCGGCCGGGCGATCCGCGGCATTCATTCAGACGTAGGACACTGACGGGATCTCCACACGTTCACCCCGGCCGTCGAGACTGATCCTCATCGATCCCCTTCCCCCGGGAGCTGAAGATGAAGCGCCGTCTCGCCCTGCTCGTCGCCCTCACCCTCGGCGTCACCGTGGCCGCCGCCGGCCCGGCCGCGGCCACCCCGCCGAACATCCCGTCCGCCACCACGGCCCAGTCCCAGCTGAACGCCCTGACCGTCGCCACACAGGGCTCGACCAGCGGATATTCCCGCGACCTGTTCCCGCACTGGATCACGATCAGCGGCGCCTGCAACACCCGGGAGACCGTCCTCAAGCGCGACGGCTCGAACGTGGTCACCAGCTCGGCCTGCGCCGCCACCTCGGGCAGCTGGTACTCCCCGTACGACGGCGCCACCTGGACCGCCGCCTCCGACGTCGACATCGACCACGTCGTCCCGCTGGCCGAGGCCTGGCGCTCGGGCGCCAGCTCGTGGACCACCGCCAAACGCCAGTCCTTCGCCAACGACCTGAGCCGCCCTCAGCTCATCGCGGTGACCGACAACGTCAACCAGTCCAAGGGCGACCAGGACCCGTCCACCTGGCTGCCGTCGCGCACCGCCTATCGCTGCACCTACGCCCGCATGTGGATCGGCGTGAAGTACTACTGGGACCTCACCCTCCAACAGGCCGAGAAGACCGCGCTGCAGAACACCCTGGACAGTTACTGCTGATCCGGCCGCCGGCCGAACCTATTCGGTCGGTCTGTCAAGTCAGCGGGGTGGGGCCGTGCTGGCCCGCACGATCAGCTCGGTACCGAGCTCGGCGTGGTGCCACTCGACCGGCTTACCGTCGAGCAGCCGCAGGATCGTGCGCCCGGCCAGCCGCCCCATCTCGCGCAGCGGCTGCCGCACGGTGGTCAGCGGCGGCGACGACCAGCGCGAGGCCGGCAGATCGTCGAAGCCGGTCACGCTCAGATCGCCCGGCACGTCGAACCCGAGTCGCCGCGCCCCGTCGAGCACCCCGAGGGCGATGTTGTCGCTCGACGCCACGACGGCGGTCGGCCGGTTCTCGCCTTCCAGAAGCCGCTTCGCGGCCACGAGCCCGCTGTCGTACGAATATGAGCCGTGCTCGATGACGGCCGCGAGCCCCGCTTCCTCGAGCCCCGCGCGGTACCCGTCGATCCGCGCCCGGGTGCACATCAACTCGGAAGACCCGGCCACGAAGGCGATCCGCCGATGCCCGAGCCCGGCCAGATGCCGCGTCGCGGACCGCGCCCCCTGCCAGTTGGCCGCGCCCACGGTAGGCAGTCCCGCCGCCGTACCGGTCGCCGGGTCGAGCGCCACCGACGGCACCCCGAAGTCGTCCAACAGGGTGGTCAGCGCCCGGGCGCCACTCGTCGAGGCGAGGATGGCACCATCCGTACGCACGAAATCCCCGCGGCGCAGAGCCGAAACGACAAGACCGACCCCCGCTTCCTGTACGACTGCCTCGATGCCCCGCAGATGCTCCATCTCCCACCCGCACGAAAGCCCCGGAAAGACCACCTGAATGAGCCCGGTCCGCGCTCGCCGCGCCCGCCGCGGCCGATAGTCCCGCTCCGCGAGCAGCCGTAGATCCCGCTCCCGCGTAGCCGGCGACACCTGCCCCCGCCCACTGAGCACCCGCGACACGGTAGGCACGGAAACCCCCGCCGCCTGCGCGATCGACTCCATGGTCACGTCCCGCTCAGGCACGCCCACTCCCCTCAGCCCGCCGCACCAGCCGATCGAGATGGTCGAGCAGCTTCACCTCACCACCCGACACCCTCTCACGCTCCCCCGCCGACAGCCCGGCCAGCACATCCGGCAGCACCTCGTCCCGGGCCACGAAGACCATCGCCCCCGAGTATTCACGACAGCCGGAACACCAGAGAAGCCCGACGCACCGCTCATAGGACACATGCCCCAGCGGGTAATACCGATAGCGATACGACCGGATCTCACCCCGGCACGCCCCGTCCCCGAAGTGGATCCGGCTCACTTTGGACCAGCCCCACCCCGCCGCGCGTCGCCTCACCCGGCCCATCTTTCCGCCCCACGCAAGCCCTTTACCGTTCCGATCATCGGCCGCCGCTTCCTGAAATCATGAACGCGATGGAAGACGACGACGAGTCAGTGACGGCGTTCATGGCGACCGTAGTTCCACGGCCCGATCCAGCGAAACAACAGCCGTCGTGATCGCCGTCCAGGCCATTGCCGAAGAGCTCGCCGAGCCGGTCGAAGCCGGCTCCTCAAGCGGACCAGCAGGCTCGCCCGGCCCTCCACGGGGAGAGGGCCGGGCGAGGGGCGGAACGGAGCAGGGTCTCAGGATTTCTTGTACGTCTGGAGGAACACCGCCTCGGCGTGGGCCAGTGCGGCTATCTCCGTGGGATCCACGCTCTCGTTCGGGGCGTGGATCAGGGCCTGCGGCTCCTCCACGCCCATCAAGATGATCTCGGCCTGGGGATAGGTGTCGGCGAAGACGTTGCACAGCGGGATCGAACCGCCCTGGCCCAGGGTCGTCATGTCACGGCCGTAGGCCTGTTTCATCGCTGCGGCCAGGGCCTGATAGGCGGGACCGCCCGTGTGGGCCTCGAAAGGCTGGCCGATCGCCTCCTTCTCGACGGTCACCCGCACGCCCCACGGCGCCGCCGCGTGCAGCTGGGCGATCAGAGCGTCCTGCGCCTTCACGGCGTCCGTGCCGGGCGGCACCCGCAGGTTGAGGCGGGCCCGCGCGTGCGGCTGGATCGCCGCGGCCGAGCCGACCACCGGTGGGGCGTCGATGCCCAGCACCGTCACCGCGGGACGGGCCCAGATCATGTCGGACACCGTGCCGTCGCCGAGCAGGCCCACCCCGGGCAGCAGGCCGGAGTCGGAGCGGAACTGCTCGGTCGGATAGGGGGCTCCGGTCCAGGTCTGATCGTGTTCGAGGCCGGCGATCGTCGTGTTGCCCGCCTTGTCCCGCAGGGACGACAGGATCTGGATCAGCCCGGCCAGCGCGTCGGGGGCCGCTCCCCCGAACATCCCGGAGTGGAGCTCGCCGGAGAGGGTGCTCACCGTGACGACCACGTTGACCAGTCCGCGCAGGGTGACCGTGGCCGCCGGCACGCCGACGGCCGCGTTTCCGGTGTCGCAGACCAGGATCGCGTCCGCCGCGAGCAGGTCGGGGTGATGGGCGACGAAGTCCTCGAGGCCGCCGGTGCCCTGTTCCTCGGAGCCTTCCACGATGAGCTTCAGGTTCACCGGCAGGTCGGGTCCGAGCGCCCGCAACGCCGTCAGGTGCATGACGATGTTGCCTTTGCAGTCGGCCGTGCCCCGGCCGTACCAGCGGCCGCCCGACTCGGTCAGCTCGAACGGCGGCGTCCGCCAGGCCGCCTCGTCGAGTGGGGGCTGCACGTCGTAGTGGGCGTACAGGAGCACTGTCGGCGCGTTCGGGACGCTTGACGCCCGTACACCATAAACCGCGCGACTTCCGTCCGAGGTCTCCTCGAGCGCCAGGTCGGTGAAGCCGACCTCGGCGAAGTTGTCCACCACCCATTGGGCGGCCCGGGCGCATTCGGACGCCGGGTATTGCCTCGGGTCGGCGACCGAGCGGATGGACACCAGCTCGGCGAGGTCCGTCCGGGCCCGGCCCATCAGTTGGTCGATCTGTGCACGCATCACGTCGCCGCCACATCGTCGAGCTTGAGGTCGTCGATGACCTCCTGGAAGTCCTCTATGTACTGCGGGCAGTAGACCTTGATGATGATCAGCTGGCCCTGCAGCGCCCGGTTGTCGGCGATGACCGGCCGCTGCCCGGGCCCGGCGGCGCCGTTGGTGAGCAGGCCGTAGAGCGTGGCCCGGCGCAGCGCGTTGCCCGGGTCGTCGCAGACCGCGCCGCCGTCGTCGCCCAGGACCCGGACGATCTGATCGGTGGTGGGAACCCGCATGCCGGCCGCCGAGAGCTGCGATTGCAGCTCCTGCGCCTTCTCTTCGGCCTGGCGGGACTCGTGGGCGCTGCCGAAGGCGAACAGCGCCGTGCCGAACAGCGCGAGAAAGACGATGCCGAGCACGATGTACGTCACGGTGTTGCTCTTGTGCTTCACGGAGACGTTCATGCGACGGCCTCCTCCGGCTCGGCGTCGGCGGTCTTCCAGGACGGCTTACGGAATCGGTAGAAGAGGTACGGCACGAGCAGGCCGAGCCCGAGCGCGCCCCCGGCGACGATCGCCAGATAGGTGCCGACGCTGCCGGAGCCGAACTGCGACGACGGCACGAAGCCGATGAGCAGGGCGGCCAACGAGGCCGCGAAGCCGATGCCGCACAGGCCGGTCAGCATGGGCGCCTTGTAGCCGCGCGGGTGGTCGGGGTTGTTGCGGCGCAGCCGCACGGCGGCCACGAACATCAGCAGGTACATGATCAGGTAGACCTGGGTCGTGATCACCGAGAAGATCCAGTACACACTGGACACGTCCGGGATCAGCGCGTAGGCGAGCGCGATGACGGTGGTGACCAGGCCCTGGGTGACCAGGATGTTCTGCTGCACGCCGTGCTTGTTGAGCTTCTGCAGGAACGGCGGCAGATAGCCCTCCTGGCGCGAGATCAGCAGCAGGCCCTTGGACGGGCCGGCCAGCCAGGTCAGCATGCCGCCGAGCGAGGCGGCGACCAGCATGACGCCGAGGATCGGGGTGAGCCACTGCGAGTTGAACTCGGCGAACACCGCGTCGAAGGCCTGCATGACGCCGGCCGTCAGCGACAGCTGGTCGGCCGGGACGATCCAGCTGATGGCCAGCGCGGGCAGGATGAAGATGAGCAGCACGAGACCCATGGCCAGGAACATCGCCCGGGGGAACTCGCGGCCGGGCTTGCGCAGCGAGGACACGTGCACCGCGTTCATCTCCATGCCCGAGTAGGACAGGAAGTTGTTGACGATGAGCACGAGGCTGGACAGGCCGGCCCACGCCGGGAGCAGGTTGTCGGCGGTCATCGGGGCGGCCGACTCGTTGCCCTGTCCCAGGAACGCGATGCCCAGGATCACCAGCAGGACGCCCGGGATCAGCGTGCCGATGACCAGGCCGGCGCTGGCCAGCCCGGCCACGCCGCTGGTGCCGCGCGACGAGACCCAGACCCCGGTCCAGTAGCAGACCATGATGACGATGGCGGTCCAGACGCCGCTGGAGGCCAGGTCCGGGTTGATGACGTACGCCAGGGTGCTGGCGACGAAACCCAGCAGGCTCGGGTAGTAGAAGATGGTCATCGCGAACTGGCACCAGACGGCCAGGAAGCCCATCGGCTTCGAGATGCCCTCGCTGACCCACTTGTAGACCCCGCCGTTCCAGCCCGAGGCGAGCTCCGCCGAGACCAGAGCGGTCGGCAGCAGGAACACGATGGCCGGAAGCAGATAGAGGAAGATGCTGGCCAGTCCGTAGACCGCCATGGTCGGCGCCGGCCGCAGGCTGGCCACCGAACTCGTCGTCATCAGGGCCAGCGCCACCCACGAGATGTAGTTGACCGCCCTGGTCGTGCGCGCCGTATCCGTCGTGCTCATGCTCGGATCATCGGTGGCGCTGGATGGGACACGCCTCACCCCTTACGAGTGAGAGTCGCCCCCACGAGCATCCCGACGGCGATGGCGACGAGGAGACCGACCATGTCGGCGACGCCGCCGACACCCTGGATGGGGTCACCGCCGATCCAGCTCTCGAGCCCGCGCAGCCCGTGCGAGCCCGGGGTCAGGACATAAAAGGCGCCGAGATAGAGGACGTACGCCGGTGGCAGCGCCCGCCGGCGCCCCAGCCGCAGCGCCACCACGGTCATCACCACGGCGCCGAAGAACGTGCCGAACGGGTCACCCAGCGCCCGCGTCCCCAGCTCGGCCGCGGCCGCCGTCAGCAGGATGAGGCCGAGCGCCCACGGGAAGTCTCGCGGGGCCATCTGGAAGACGAACATCACCCCGAGCGCGAACAGCACCCACCCGGCCCACACCTCGAACGGGCCGAGGTTGCCGGGCACGGTGACGTCGAACAGGACGCTGGGCGGCATCTGGAGCAGCACCGTCGCGACCAGCGCGCCGAACGCCAGCACGAGCAGAGCGACCGTGCTGTAGATGAGGCGGGCGGCGCCGGCGGTCATCCGGTTCATGGCCAGTTCGAGGGCGCCGGCGCTGATCGCGTCACCGGGGATGAAGTAGAACAGGGCGGGCACGATGAGCTGAATCGGGCCGCCGTCGAGCAGCCCGCGGTCGTACAGCAGAAGAACCACGGTGGTGACCAGCACGGACGCGACGAAGGGCTGGGCCAGGCGCCACCGGCCCGACACGACGAGACCGCCGACCAGCAGGCCGGTGAGCGCGGAGACACCGACCTGTTGCCAGGTGGCCTGCACGGAGATGCCGAAGCCGACGCTGAAGAGCACGAGCCCCAGGACCTGCCAGGCCTTGTTCCAGCGCGGCGGCATCGCCTCGATCGCCTTCAGCCGCGCGGTGGCGTCGGCCTCCGACAAATCGGGCAACTCGCTGAGGAATCTCTTGAAAGCGGTGACCTGGTTCAGCGGGGGGACACCAGGTTCCCGGCTGTACGAATATGCTCGGCCATCGATCGTGAGCAGCGCCGAATCGGCCAGGAAAGTGACCTCCGCGGAATATCCGTAGCGCCGGGCGACGTCGTACACGATCCGCTCGCTGCGTGCGGTGCCCTCGAAACTGCCGCGCAGCAGCCATTCCACCAGCGGTCCGAGGATCTCCATCGGCCGAAGCTAACCGTGCCCGGTGCGAAACGGATTCATCCGGAACGAAGGATCCCGGCGTACGGAGGCGGCAGCCACCCTGATCGCATGACGGTGACAACGAGCCGGGCCGCGGGCACCGGCGTCCTCCTCGCGGCCTGCGTCTCCGCGCTGGTGGTCAACGCCAACACGTCCGCGGTCACGATCCTGCTCCCCGCGATCAGCCAGGACGTCGGCGCCTCGCTCGACCTGCTGCAGTGGGCGGTGACCGGCTACATGCTGGTCGGGGCGGCGGTCATCGTCACCTCGGGCGCGCTCGGCGACGTGTTCGGCCGCCGCCGCATCTTCCTCGGCGGTCTCATCCTGTTCGTGGCCTCGTGCGTGCTGATCGCGCTGTCGCAGAACGCGGCCGGCATCATCGCCGGGCGGATGATCCAGGGCGCGGCCGGATCGACCATCCTCGCCTGCGGAATGAGCCTGCTCTCGGTCGCCTCGTCCGGGGCCGCGCAGATGAAGGCCATCACCATGTGGGGCGCGGCCTCGGCCATCGGCGCCGCCATCGGCCCGCTCATCGGCGGCGTCCTGGTCGGCTCGACCGGATGGCAGGGCCTGTTCTGGATCGACGCCGCGATCGCCGCCGCCTGCATTCCGCTGACCCTCGCGGCCGTACAGGAATCGCGCGACGAACATCGCAGTCGATCGATCGATATCCTGGGCACCGTGCTCGTCGCCGTGCTGCTGGTCCCGCTGGTGCTGGCGCTCAGCGAGAGCGGCAGCTGGGGCTGGCTGTCCCTGCCGACCATCTCCTGCCTGGTCATCGCGGTTCTCGGTGGCGTCGGCTTCGTGGTTGTGGAGAAACGGGCGGCCGCCCCGCTGGTCGACCTGAAGCTGCTGCGCAACCCGGTGCTGGTCGGCTCGACCATCGCCATCCTGCTCGTGGCCGGCGTCATCAACGCGCTGATGTACCTGCTCTCGCTCTACTTCCAGGACCCGGCCGGCTTCGGCATGACCGCGCTCGAGGCCGGTCTGGCCACGCTGCCGGCCGCCGCCGCCATGATCGCCGTGACGCCGCTGATCACCCCGCTCGCGGTCAAGCTGGGCGGGCGGGTGGCGGTCGCCGGCGGCTTCCTGCTGGCCACGCTCGGAGCAGGCGCGCTGATCTTCGTGACGGCCGATTGGACGTACGCGGCCTTCGTCGTTCCCTTGATCGTCCTGGCCGTCGGCCTCGGATTCGCCAACGGCCCCGCGTCGTCCGCCTCGACCTCGTCGGTCGACCCGTCGCAGGTCGGCCAGGCCTCCGGCATCTCCAACATGGCGAGGTACGTCGGCGGGTCGCTCGCCGTGGCGGCCGCGGCGACCGTCTCCGCCGCCGCCACCGAGAACCATCAGGGCGAACCGGCCGCGGACGCGCTGGCCGCCGGGCTCAGCGCCGCGTCGCTGTTCCTGGCCATCATGTCGCTGGCCGGCATCGCGCTCGTGGTCCTGCTGCGCCGGCACCGCTCCGAGCCCGTCCACGCCGTCCATCTCGCCGCGGCCGCCGCCGCGTCGAGCCACACGATCCCGACCAAGCCCGTCCCGGAAGGTGCATCGGCATGACTGCGAAAGACTTCGCCCGCCGCATGGAGGCCGCGGTGGCCCAGGCGGCCTCGGCCGGCCTGACCGGGCTGCTGGTCACGCCCGGCCCCGACCTGACGTACTTCACCGGCTACAAGCCGACCGCGATCACCGAGCGGCTGACGCTGCTGGTCCTCGACGGCGACCACGACCCGCACCTGATCGTGCCGACCCTGGAACGCCCCGACGCGGCCGCGGCGCCGGGCTACCCGGTGGTGGAGACGACCGACTGGGCCGACGGCACCGACCCGTACGAGCCGGTCTCCCGCCTGCTCGACCCGGCCGGCCACTACGCGATCTCCGACAACGCCTGGGCCATGCACCTGCTCGGCCTCCAGGCGGCGCTGCCGCAGTCCCGCTACACGTCGATGACGGCGTCGCTGCCGATGCTGCGGGCGGTGAAGGGCCCGGACGAGGTGGCCCTGCTGGAGGCGGCGGGAGCGGCGGCTGACGCCGCCTACGAGCAGATCAAGGAGGTACGCTTCGCCGGCCGCACGGAGACCCAGGTCGGCAACGACCTCGCGGGGTTCCTGCGCGAGCACGGGCACTCCCAGGTCGACTTCACGGTGGTCGGGTCGGGGCCGAACGGCGCCAACCCGCACCACGAGATGGGCGACCGGGTCATCCAGGACGGCGACATGGTGGTCCTCGACTTCGGCGGGTTGAAGGACGGATACGGCTCCGACACCACCCGCACGGTCCATGTGGGCCCGCCGACGCCGCTCGAACGGGACATCTTCGCGATCGTCCGCGAGGCGCAACAGGCGGCGTTCGAAGCGGTCCAGCCCGGCGTGCCCTGCCAGGAGATCGACCGGGTGGCCCGCAAAGTCATCACGGACGCGGGCTACGGCGAGAACTTCATCCACCGGGTGGGCCACGGGATCGGGCTGACCACGCACGAGCCGCCGTACATGGTGGAGGGCGAGACCCGGCCGATGGTCCCCGGCATGTGCTTCTCGATCGAACCGGGCATCTACTTGCCGGACCGCTTCGGCGTCCGCATCGAGGACATCGTCACGGTCACCGAGAACGCGGGCCGCCGCCTGAACAACACCAGCCACGACCTGCACATCGTCGCCTGACCATGAGAAGCACCGGACTCGTGGCGGCCGTGGCGGCCGCCGCCGCCCTGCTGGGCCTGGCCGCGTGCGGCGACGGGGAGGGCGGGGTCGCGCTGCCCTCCACCCGCCCGTCGGTTGAGGTCTCCCTGGACCGCCCGAACGCGACCGGCGACCCCACCGAGGACGCGGAGCCGACCCGGACCCGGACCGTCGATCCCACCCGGACCGCCGAAGCCCCGCGAACCACGGAAGCCACCCGCACTACCGAAGCCACCCGCACTACCGAAGCCCCCCGAACCACCGAAGCCACTCGCACCACTGAAGCCACTCGCACTACCGAGGCCGAGCCGACCCGAACGACCGACCCCGAGCCGACCCGGACCACCGAGGCCACGCGCGCCCCGGCCGCCACCGCCACGTCGTCCTCGGCCGCCGCGGCCCTGCCGGCGTCGGACGACAGCGACTCCGGCGGCTTGCTCGCCTGGTTCCTGCTCTTCCTGGTGGTGGGCGGCGTGATCGCCGCGGTCCTGATCGCCCGGACCCGCAAGAAGGACTCCTGGGACACCGAACTGGACGGCTTGACCGCCGAGACCCGCGCCCTGCTCGACCGGGCCATCCCCCGCGTGCTGGAGACGACCACGTTCGCCGAGCGCCGCCTGGCCTGGCCCCCGGTCCGGGACGACCTGATCGCCCTGATCACCCGCTGGGAGTCCCTGGCCACCCGGGCCTCGGACGACAGCCGTCAGGCCACCGCGAACCAGATCGGCGTCCTGCTCCGCGACCTGATAGCCACCATCGACGACGAGAGCGACGCCCAGTCCGCCGCCCGCGATTGGCGCCTGCTGCGCCCGCAGGTCCACGCGGTCCTGAACGCCCTGAACGCCGAGCTGGCCCCGACCCCACCACCCGACCCGAACGCGCCACCCGGCCCCACACCACCACCTGAATACCGACCCGGCCCCGGCACGCCACCATCCGGCTACGGCCCAGAGACCAGCACACCAGAGACCGCCACACCACCGTCCGACCGCGACCCAGGCGCGCCGCCGCGGCCGGGCCCCGGGCACGAGCCCGGCCCCTGGGACGACCCGCCCTCGACCGGTCGCCGCGGTCCGGAGCCCTCGCCGACCTGACCCCATGCTGATCCCCAAGGCCCCCGAACCCGCTTCCGATGTGTCGGATCAGGGACTTCAGCCCAGCGCCGGCCGGTGAGCGCGACAGAATCGTCTCCGTCCCGCGCCCCGCTCGGGGGAACCGATGGCCCGATCCAAGAAGTCGCGAACGGCCCGCCGCCGGCCGCAGGCCGCGCCGCCTCCGCCCGGCCGGCGCCTGGGCCCGGCGGCCCGCAAGACAGGGGCGTTCGTGCTGGCAGCCGTCCTGGCCGGGGTGACCGCCTGGATCACCGGACTGACCGGTAAGGGCATCGACGCCGTCGCCGGCATCTTCCGCGACGACGCGCCCCTGACGGTGACCGGCCGCCGCCCGGACGTAGGGCCCAGCCCCAGCTCGAACCGGCAGCCCAGCTCGACCACACGGCCCGGCTCGACCACACAGTCGAGCCCGGATGAACCGTCCAGCTCGGGCCCCCGGTCCAGCCCGGCCGGGACCACCGCGGCCGCCCGGTGGGAGGGAGACCTGCAAGGATTCCGCTCCTGCGGCAGCCGCAAGACCGACGGCCTCGTCGTCAATCTCGGCCCGGACGCTATCGAGCCACCCGATGACGAGGGCGACCCGTACGAGGCGGCGCAGCGATGGATCGACGAGTACGACGCGGCGGATCGCGGCGTCACCGCGTACGACTTCGTCGTCCAGGCCCGGCCCGGCCGGACCGCCACCCTGCTCGGGATCCGCGCCGAATATGTGAGCCGGAGCGATCCGGCCGCCGTCGCCACCGTGGTGTTTCTCCATTACGAGGAGTGCGGCGGCACTCTGGAGCCCCGCAGGTTCACCGTCGACCTCGATGATCCGTCCGGCCGGATGGTGCCCGCCCGCGGCGAGAAGACCGATTTCCCCTACACCGTCGGCAACGACGAGCCCGAGGCCTTCTCCCTGGTGGCCACGAGCAGCGGGTGCGACTGCGTCTGGCGGATCGCGCTCGACTGGTCCGCCGACGGCGAGACCGGAACGAGCTACCTGGTCGACGACGAAAGCGGCCAGGCGTTCCACACCGCCCCGGAACGCGACCTGCCCCGACTGGCCTGGACGTACTTCGCGGAGAGGCGCTGGACGCGCACGCGGGCCTAGCGGACGTCGACCCAGGAGAGCTCGACCGCGTTGTTGCCGTAGCCGAGGCGGTTCCAAGGTGGGACCTCGGGCTGGACGTTGCCGGCGGCGTCGCGGGCTCGGGCCCTCAGGCTGTGCCGGCCGGGGGTGGCCTCCCAGCGGAAACTCCAGTCCTGCCACTGGTAGGGGCCGCCCGCCGCCTCGACCGTGGCCGGGGCCCACGGACTGTCGCCGGTGAAGCTCAGGCCCACCTCGGTGATCGGGCCGGTGCCCGACCACGCCTTGCCGCGGATGGTGTACGTGCCGGCCGGGATCGTCGTGCCGGGGGCCGGGTCGGTGATCCGGGCCCGCACGCGCATCAACGTGACCGGCTCCGGCTCCCGGTCGGCCCACTCGTAGATGTAGTGGCCGGTCTGGAACTCGCCGTGGAACGGCTCGGTCAGCACGTCGAGGCGGCGCAGCCACTTGACCGAGGCGACCGCGTACCAGTGCGGGACGATCAGCCGGAACGGCGCGCCGTGGTCGGGTTCGAGGGGCTCGCCGTTCATCTCGTAGGCGATGAGGACCTCGGCGATATGCGACAGAGGCAGCGAGCGGACGAAGGTCAGCTCGGCGTCGGCCGGCTCGAGAACCGACGCCAGGTGGTACTTGCCGTGGTCGGCGCCCTCGCATCGCAGTTCCACGCCGGCCGCCAGGGGGTTGGCGCGCGCGAGCACGTCGGCCAGTCGGGCGCCCTTCCAGCGCGCGGTGGAGACCGCGTAGCCGCCCCACGGCTCGCCGGTCGGCAGCGGCCGCATGCCCAGGCGGCCGTTGCCCGCGCATTCCAGGGTGACCGCCCGTTCCACGGCGGGCAGGGCACGGAGGTCGTCCACAGTGAGGGTCTGCGGATGAGCCACGGCCCCGGCCACGTGCAGCGTTCCGTCGTGGTCCGGGAGGGCGAAGTTGCTGCGGACGTAATGGTCGGCCGTCGAGGTGATGTCGCCGGTCAGGCCGGCATGGGGTGCCTCGGCGTTGAACGGCTCCTCTTTGATCATGGTGAGGGAGGCGCGGTTGCGGGCGATGGCGTCGGTGATCGTCATGGCGGCGCTCCTGGCTCAGTAGTCGGCGTCCTGGAAATGCGGATCACGGTTGTCGTTGAACGCTCCGATGCCCTCGGCCCGGTCGGGGTGCACGGCCGAGCGCCAGTGGGCCTCCATCATGATCGCGATGGCCTGTTCGATCGGCTGGCCCTCGCCCAGGCGTACGGCCCGTTTGACCGCTTGCACCGCGGTGGGTGAGTTGCTCGCGATCTTCTCGGCGATGCGCATCGCGGCCGGCATCAGGTCGCCCGGCGGATGGACCTCGGTGACCAGACCCAGCCGGTACGCCTCGCCGGCGGTGATCGGCTCGCCGGTCATGAGCATCTGCAGGGCCCGGCCGGGCGGCAGGAGCCGGGGCAGCAGGGCGGGCGAGCCGCCGCCGGCCGACAGGCCGATCATCGCCTCGGGCTGGCCGAAGGTGGCGTTCTCGGCCGCGATGATGAAGTCGGTGCTCTGCGCGATCTCGGAGCCGCCGCCGTAGGCGATGCCGTTGACCGCCGCGAAGATCGGCTTGCGGAGCTGCCGGAGCGTGTAGAGGGTGCGGTCGAAGTCCTGGCGCTGGCGCAGCCACTGCTGCTTGGTCATGCTGTGGCGCTGCCGCAGGTCGCTGCCGACCGAGAAGGCGCGCGAGCCGGCGCCGGTAAGGATCGCGACCCGGACCGCCGGTTCGACAGCTATCGTCTCGAGGACCCCGGTCAGCCGGGCGCCCATCTCGGTGCTGATGGCGTTGTCGGCGCCGGGCCGGTTCAGGGTGATGACCGCGACGGCGCCGCCGGATTCGTAGTCGAGCCGCACGGACTCGTCCGGGTCGTCGCCGTCCGGCGCGGGCGGGCCGAAGTCGAGGGTCTTCCAGCGGTCGGTGGGTGTCATGGCCTCTCCTCAAGGTCGGCGATCCAGCGCAGGCCGCTCAGGCTGGGCGCGAAGCAGTACTCGCCGCCGCGGGTCACGACGAACGGCGGCATCTCGCGCAGCCGCCGGCGGATCGGCTGCCGCGGGACGGTGAAGTCGCCACCCCGGCCCACGAGGGGATCGCTCTCGGCCGGGGCGCCGATGAAGACGCCGTCGTTGAGCCACTGCGTCTTGACGAACTCGAACTGGCGGCGCGGGTGGGCGCCGGCGAAGACGAAGATGATGCCCCGGTCGGCCCCGTCGTCCTCGAGCACCCCGTCCGGCAGCGGCGGCCCGTAGCTGGTGCCCCGGCGGATCATCCGGTGCAGGCGCACGTCGACCGCGCCCTCGTGGTCGAGGGCGTCGCGGGGGTTGGCCCGGCGGGCGTGCGCCCCGGCCGGGCATTTGAGGCCGCGGCGGTCGTCGCCGTACCGGAAATCGTTGTTGCGCTTGGGGTCGGCGCCGAGTTCGGGATCGTCGGTGCCGGGAGCGAGGGCGAGCGGCGCCCCGCTGGGCCAGCGGCCCACCATCTTGGCGCCGAGCAGCGCCTCCTCGTGCCGGTCGGCGGCACGGTCCCGCAGATAGCGGCGATAGGCGGCGACCCGGGTGTGCAGCTTGCGGAACACGACGTAGGTGCCGTTGCGGCCCAGGACGTCGGGCACGGGCGCCGGTGGCAGCGCGCCCGTCTCGTCCGGGTAACCCAGGAGGAACTCGCCGGCCTTGACGGGTGTCTCGCCAGGGCGCTCGCCGGCGCCCTCGACGGCCGGCTGCCCGATGCCGTCCTTGAAGCCGAACGACGTACGCCCGCTCGGCAACTGGTAGCAGTCCTGCCGCCAGACCACCTGGACGCCGGGGAACTCCTCCTGGGCCCGGCGCGCCCGGGTGACCAGCTCGTCCAGACCGGCCTGGTCGGGAGCGAGGGCGGCCAGGGCGATGTGCACGTCCGGGCCGCCGAGGGGTGGCTCCCAGTTCTCCGGCGCGCTGTCGCCGACGTCACCGAGGATCGCGGCACGGGCGGCCATGCCCTGGCGGAACTCGGGGGCGAAACTGTCCAGCGACTCCCGGGGCACGCCGAGCGCCTCGAGGCCGCGACAGGTGAGGGCGACGGTGAGCCAGGCCTCCGGGGTGCGCTGGAGGACCGCCCGGGCCGGCGACAGCAGGGGAAGGAGCCGCCGGATCAGGTTCCGCCCGTCGCGCCGGTCGTCGACGCGCAGCAGCACGTAGGTCCCGGAGTACGGGGACGGCCGTTCGTGCAGCGCGCCGGCCTGGATGTCGTCGAGGTCGAGGTCCATGACCGTCCTAGTGGTGGGCCGGAGGCTGGGGCGGGTCGGGGTTCGGGTCGGACAGGTACGGGAAGACGCGGCCGGCGGGCCGGGACGACCGGTCGACGCCGTCGCGGATCACCGGGCCCGACCCCGCGTTGATCAGGAAGGTGAACAGGGTGTCCATCACGTCGTCGTTGAGGGCCCGCCCGCCGCAGGTGCCGTGCGGGCGCCCGGCCAGCATCGCTCGCTCGATCTCGAGGAAGGTGCCGCTCTCCCGATACGGCTTGCGGACGTCCACGACGAGACGGTCGGCCAGCACGAGGTCGGTCAGAGGATGGCGGCCGCCAGGGCCGGGCGGCCAGTCGGCCTTGCCGTCGAGCCCGTCCCAGAACGCGAGGTTGGCGTCGAGGCGGGCCCGGTAGGCGCCGAGGTAGCCGTCGGCCAGGTGATACGCGTCCTCCATGTTGTACAGATCGCGGATCTCCAGGTCGCGGTTGACCTGGTCGAACTGTTTCGGGCCGAGCAGCAGGTTCTTGACCTCGGGCCGCCCGGTGCGCTCGATGCGCACGGTGAGCCGGCCCCGGGTCAAGGTCTCGGCGACGACGCCGAACAGGGCGTGGTCGCCGAGCAGGCGGGCGCAGTCGGCCTCGATCACGATGCTGAGGACGTTCTTGCCGTCCAGATAGATCGAGGAGGGATCGGTGAAGGCGAGCCGGCCGGTGGCGACCGTGCGCAGGGCGGCCGGGGCGTCGAGGATGAAAGGGTCCCAGCGCGGCCCGGCGAAGACCCGTACGCCGCCGCCTGTCCCACCCTTGGGATCGTCGACCGGGAAGGTCACGTCTTCTCCGGCGGGAGTCCGGCAGACACCTTCCTCCGCCGAGGGGAAGACAGTGTCGAAGACGAGCTCCGGCTCCAGCACGGCGCCGTCCGCGGCCAGCGGCCGCAGCCGGAAGCGATAGACGAGGCCGTCGGAGTGGCGGGCTGCGAACGGGGCGAACGGCAGCGTGTTGACGACCAGGACCAGATGCCCGGGCGTCTCGGGGCTGGGGAACGCGTAGACGTCGGTGATGTCGGCGATGGGCTCGGCGAGCGCGCGCGGCCCCGAGATGTGGTCGGACATGCCGCGCCGGCTCAGTCGGCGGCTTCGGCCAGCAGCGGGGCCAGCGCCGGCGCCCGCAGGGCTTCGGCCGCGGCCGGGTCGTCGAGCACCTGCTGGAAGGCGTTGTTCACCCGTTCGGCCTTACGGATCTGTTTGACCGTGCCGCCGTAGTTGCGGGCGTAACCGCCGGCCGTGGCCTGCGCGCCGAGCACGAACTTCTTCACCGATTCGAGGTCGGGCAGTCCCTCGTAGCCCTCGACGTGCCGGAAGATCGCGTCGAACAGCCGCAGCGGCTTCGAGGCGAAGTCGTCCATGTACGCGTCCCAGGGTCCGTCGAAGCTCGTCGCGAACAGCAGCCGGGTGTCGTCGTCGAACGGCACGAAACGGGCCTCGTGGATGGTCGCGATCGGGAGGTCGTAGTCGCCGGGGCGGTAACCGGGCGCCTCCTGCAGCTCGCGCAGGGCCTCCCGCAGGGCCGGGCCGTGGCCCGGGCGTACGTCGAAGAACAGGGTGAACTCGCTGGTCGGCCCGACCTGGAGACCGGGCCGCGACGAAGCCTCATCTGTCATGAACGCCATGGTCGGGCGGCCCCGATCGCCGCGCCTCACCCGGCGTGGATGACCGTTCCGGCCGGCGAGAAAAGTTCGTCCGGCCTCCCCATCGCGGAAGGCCGGACGAACTCGGGCGGAGCGGAAAGTCACTGAGGGGTGAGGGCCGGCTCCGGGGTACGCAGCCGGGCGATGGCGACGAAGACCAGGCAGATGCCCACGAAGACCAGGACGGTGGCGCCGAAGAAGAGGAACGCCTTCAGGCCGATGCCGGGCCAGACCAGCAGGGCCACGCCGGCCAGGACGGCCACGATGCCCAGGCCGATGCGCCAGCTGCCGCCGGACTCGCCGCTGCCGACCGTGGAGAAGATCTCGGCCAGGCCGTCGAGCATCCAGCCGAGGGCGACGATCAGCAGCAGGATGCCGAGCGAGGCGATGACGTTGCGCATGCACAGGATGCCGAGCAGGGCGGTCAGCACGCCGAGGATGATCCCGAGCACCCGGTTCAGTACCGGGTACCCGGGGCTCATCAGCAGCGCCACCGTGCGGACGATGCCCGCGATCAGCAGGTTGAGGCCGAACAGGAAGGCCACGACCTTCAGGGTCGCCTCGGGCCAGCTGTACGCCACGACGCCGACCACGATGGCCAGGACGCCGCCGGCCAGCCTCAGCCAGTTGAGCGAGCGTGACACGGCAGCGCTCACTTGACCTCGCGGCCGTGCACCGCGAGCGCGTAGATGATCAGGACGTCGATCGCGATGAGGATCGCGCACCAGATCGGATAGGCCGGCAGGAACGCCGCGTTGGCCAGGGCGCTCAGACAGGCGATGACGATGCCGACCACGCGGGCCCACATCTGCCCGGCGAAGATGCCGATGCCGGTGCCGACCGCGATCAGGCCGATGATCAGGTGGGTCCAGCCCCACGCGGTGTAGTCGAGGGTGAGCACCAGGCCGCTGCTGGTGGTGAGGAAGTAGTCGTCGCGGACGATCGCGACGATGCCCTCCATGATCTGGAAGCCGCCCATCAGCATGAGCATCACGGCGGCGAAGACGACCACACCGACCCAGGCCGTCGGCTCGGCGGTGCGGCGGCGGGGAGCGGCGTACGTCTCGTCCGCCGCGTAGTTGGACCTCGCCTGTGTCTCGGACATGCCCGTCCCCAATCAGGATTCTTGCGAAGGTGGAATGCGCCGGACTTCGATGAGGCGAAGCCCGAGGCCGTGAATGCGGGAGATCAGCCCCACCACCGCCGACTGGTCGGGCAGGGAGCCGTGCAGGATCGTCTCCGGCGGCTCCACGCTGACCGTCAGGTCGCGCAGCTCCTCCAGGAGCTCCTCGGGAATCACCCCGGAGACCCTGACCTGATATGTCGCGTCGGTCATGACCACGTGCCTCCCTCCATGAGGGCGACCTCCTCGTCGCCCGGCACGACGATCCGCGGGTCCGGCGTGAAGTCGAGGTCGGGAGCGCGGTGCTTGTAGTCGACGGCGTTGAGGATGACCTTCATGGTGTTGAGCCGGGCCTGCTGCTTGTGGTTGGAGCGCACGATCATCCACGGCGCCGCCGCCGTTCCGGTGCGCCGCAGCATGTCGTACTTGCGGTTGGTGAAGTCGTCCCAGCGGTCCTGCGCCTGCAGGTCGATCTCGCTGAGCTTCCACTGCCGCAGCGGGTCGGTGCGGCGGCGTTCGAAGCGGCGGGCCTGCTCCTCGCGGGTCACGCTGAAATAGAGCTTGACCAGGATGGTCCCGGTGCGGACGAGGTCCTTCTCGAACCCGGTGACGCCGTCCAGGAAGTCCATGTACTCCTTGGGCGTGCAGAATCCGAAGACCTGCTCGACCATCGCGCGGTTGTACCAGCTGCGGTCGAACAGGACCATCTCCCCGCCGGCCGGGAACTGGGCCACGTACCGCTGGTAATACCACTGCGAGCGCTGTTCCTCGGTGGGCCGGCCGAGGGCGACCACCCGGTAGCGTTTCTCGTTCATGAACCGGGTGACCCGCCGGATCGCGCCGCCCTTGCCGGCGGCGTCGCGGCCCTCGAAGAGCACGATCATCCGCAGGTTCTGGACCTCGAGGTGTTTCTGGAGCTTGAGCAGCTCGACCTGCCAGGGGCGTAGAGCCTTCTCGTGCGCCTGCTTCTCGCAAACCCTGTCGAGATCCATGACGTTCAGCCTGTTACGGGGTGGCCCACCCGCACGTCATCCGTTGCGGATGACCGCAGCATGCCCAGGGAGACGAGCCGTTCCAGGCGCCGGACGGTGAACGGGTGGGACATCGGCAGCTGGGCCAGCCCGACCCAGAACCCGTGCAGGCGCTTGCCCTGCCGGACCAGCTCGGGAATGTCCACGGTGTTCTCGGTGTACCGGCCGCCGGCCAGCAGCACGAGCCCGGTGGCCCCCTCGGGGCACAGATGGGCGCCGTGCCGGTCGCACGAGTACTCCCGCAGCCGGGACAATGTCGGCCCGAGGATGGGGATGCGCTCGGAGTAGGCGACGGCGAGCTGGTACCACAGCGCCACGTGGTGGAGTTTGATGTGCCCCACCTCGTGCCCGAGGATGAACCGCAGCCCGGCCCGGTTCTCGTTGCGCAGGTTGACGAACAGCTCGTTGGCGATGACCACGTAGTCGTGGCCGGTGGCCTGGGCGGCGAAGGCGTTGAGGGTGCCGTTGCCGTTGGCCAGGTAGATGCTGGGCCGGCGGGGCAGGGCCAGCTTGTGGGCGAACTCGTCCACGATCTCGTAGAGGTCCGGGTACTGCCGCGGGTTCAGCTCGACGGCGCCGCCACGGATGGACGCCCGCTGCGTCTCGCGGATCACCACGAGGGCCGGGACGAGCAGCAGCAGGGCGATGAAGGCGGAGCGCACCGTCGTGCCCCAGCCCGACTCGCGGATCCGGTCGGGCAGGAACGGCAACGTGATCGCGGCCTGCACGATGGCCCAGATGATGATCACGTTGAGGATCACCATGAAGACGAACATGGGGATCTCGGCGGGGTGCCGTAAGGGTTTGGTCGGCACGGCGGGGTCCCTTCTCTCAGAGGCTGAGGACGACGCTCCCGCGGCCCGGACCGCCACACCTCATCCTGCTGGTATGAGGTGTGGCGCCCGCACGCCGAAGAGGCTGGGTACATGTCGGAACGCTGGCTGGCCCGGCTCGCCTTCGTCTTGATCGCGGCCGCTGGAGTGCTCGTTCTCGCCGCGGCGGGGATTCGCGGCAGCGTCGCGCTGCTGCTGACGGGGATCATCGGGGTGGCGGTCGGCCTGGCCGCCGCGTGGTGGTTCCTCACCCATCACGGGGTGCTGCGCTGGCTGGCCGGCCTCGTCGTGGTGCTGGCGCCGCTGACGGTGGCCGTGCTGTTCGCGCGCGCGAGCCTGATCTGGGTGGTGGTCCTGTTCGGGCTGTTGTGGGCGGGTGCGGCCGCGGCCGGCCGGCGGGCTCTGACGGTGGCGAACAAGGAGCCGGACGAGTACGAGACCGCCCCGCCCCGCAAGCCGTACCTGATCATGAATCCGCGCTCCGGCGGCGGCAAGGTCGAGCGGTTCGACCTGGCCGAGCGGGCCCGCACCCTCGGCGCCGAGGTGTTCCTGCTGGACGGTGCGGCGGTGGACGTGGCCGACGTCGCGCGGCAGGCCGTCCGCGACGGCGCCGACCTGCTCGGCGTGGCCGGCGGCGACGGCACCCAGGCGCTGGTGGCCGGGATCGCCGCCGAGCACGGCCTGCCCTTCCTGGTCATCTCTGCCGGCACCCGCAACCACTTCGCGCTCGACCTCGGCCTGGACCGCGAGGATCCGGCCACCTGCCTGGACGCGCTGACCGACGGGGTCGAGGTGCGCATCGACCTCGGCGTGATCGGCGACCGGACCTTCGTCAACAACGCCTCGTTCGGGGCGTACGCCGAGGTCGTGCAGAGCGCGGCCTATCGCGACGACAAGATCGGCACCGCGCTGGAGATGCTGCCGGCGGTCCTCACCGAGGGCCGTCCGCTGCGGCTGACCGCCGGCGGGGACACGCTCAGCGGCCCGCAGGCGGTGCTGGTCAGCAACAACCCGTACGCGAGCTCGGGACGGCGGTCCCGGCTCGACAAGGGTGTGCTCGGGGTGCTGGCGGTGACCGTGCGGGGCGCGCTGGACGCGGCCAACCTGATCAGCGCGGGCGGCCGGGCCCGTTCGGTGGCCGCCCGCGAGACCACCGAGGCCGTGATCGACGCCGACGAGGCCGAGCTGCCGGTCGGTGTGGACGGCGAGGCGCTCGTGCTGGCCACGCCGGTGCGCTGCACCATCCGCCCGGGCGCGTTGCGCGTGCGGGTGCCCAGACACCGGCCGGGCGTGCCCCCGGCCCGGCCGGACCTGGACTGGGCGCGGTTGAGGCGGCTGGCCTTCACCGGCGGCGAGCTACCCGCCGGGTGACCCGGCGGGCGGGCCGCCGGCCGGTCCGGCCGGCCATCCGGCGCGAGCCGAGCACCGGAAGCGCCTCCTCGGCGCTGAGCAGGCCGACCTCGACCAGGTCGGCCGGGCTGATGAAGCCGTCCGAGAGCCGGAACCCGCCGGCCCGGGCCACGGCGTCGCCCAGCGGCGCGGCCCAGTGGTGCTCCAGCAGGATCAGCGCGGCCGCGCTGTCGGCCGGGATCTCCCCGATCACGTCCCAGTCGTCGTCGGAGGGCCCGGTGTCGCCGGCGGCGCCGGCCACCATGCCGGGCTCACCCTCGATGTCCAGGCCGACCAGGGCGCCGACCCGGCTGCCGAGCTCGATGGCCTCGGCGACGGTGAGGTCGCTCAGGTGCTCGACCCCGATCTGGCCCGAGGCGCTCTTGTAGACGGCGAGCGCGTCGATCACCCGCACCGCGCCGGACCGCCGCACCCGCTCGAGCTCCTCGATGATCTCGCCGTGGAAGTCCGGTCGCCGGAAGCCGAGAACGATGAGCTGGACCGGTCCGATCGCCATGGCCCCATCGTCGGGCGGGCGTCCCGGCGGCCGCCTCATCCCGCGCGGGCGAGGAGCGCGCGGCTCCGGCCGGGGATCGTTCCAGTAATGAAGCGACTGGTGATAGTGCTGCTGTTCCTCGGAGTGCTAGCCGGGTGTTCCCCGGACAGCGAAGGCCCGGCCGTCTGCGAGAGCGTCGCCGCCGCGCAGAACACCGTGAACCACATCCGGGAGACCACTGTGTCCGAGGGCGGCGTCACTCAGATGCGCACGCTGCTGACCCAGCTGCGCGACGAGCTCGGCCAGGTCGTGTCCGACGCGCAGGCCCAGTTCAAGCCGCAGGCCGACGCGCTGCGCACCGCGACCGACCAGCTCGGCACGGCCCTGCGGGGCCGGCCGGCCGACCTCGGCGCCGTGCGGGCCGCGGTCAACGAGGTCCGCACGGCCGGGCAGAACCTGGTCGACGCGCTGAAGGGGACCTGCTGACCCCGGCTGCGATGCTCCGCCGCCTCGACGACCTCCAGCGGCGGCATTCCGTGCTGGGCTTCCCGCACGCCGTTGTCCGGAAATATCTCGACGACGGCGGCGGGCGCGAGGCCGCCCTGATCACCTACTACGGCTTCCTCAGCCTGTTCCCGCTGCTGCTGCTCGGCGTCGCGGTGCTGACCCAGCTGCTGGCCGACCGCCCGGAGCTGCTGGAGGAGCTGATCGAGGCCATCGTGCCGCCCACCCTGAGCGACGACATTCGAAGAGAGCTTCCTTCGTCGTACGCCGCCTTGGTCGTCGGCCTCTGCACCTTGGTCTTCACCGGCGCGGGCGTGGTCTTCTCCGCCTACCGGACGCTGAACCACCTGGCCGCCGTGCCGTTCCGCGAGCGGCACGGCCTGCTCTCCTGGCTGCTGCGGGTCTTCGCCGCCCTGGTGGTCGTGCTGATCGGCACGGCCGCCTCGGCCGCGACGGCCACCGTCCTGCTGGCCGGCAGCGCGGTCGTGGCCGGCCTCACCCTGATCGCGGTGGCCAAGCTGCTGCTGGCCCGCCCCGCCCCGCTGCGGGCGCTGTGGCCGGCCGCGGCACCCGGCGGCCTGGCGATCGCGCTCGTGCTCGGTCTCAGCGCGAACGTGCTGCCCGGCATGGTCCGCCGGGCCGGCCCGGTCTACGGCGCCTTCGCCACCGTGGCCGCCGCTTTCACACTGCTCTACCTTCTGAGCAACATATTGGTGTACGCGGCGGAGGCGGCCGCCGTCCGCCACGCGCGCCTGTGGCCACGCGCCCTCGACCCCCGCCGCCCCACGGAGGCCGACGCCCGGGCGCTGGAGCTGCTCGCCCGGGAGCAGGAACGCGGGCCCTACGACCGGGTCGTCACGCGGCAACACGTCCCCGGGGCAGCGCCAGCGCCGCCGCCAGCCCGATGACCCCGGCCACCGCCACCGCGATCATCGCGAGGGCGTAGTTGCGGCCGGGCGTCGCCGCCAGCCCGGCGACCAGGATGGTGCCGGCGATCGCGCCGCCCAGCGACGACCCGAGGTTGGACACGCTGCGCGACAGCCCGGAGATCTCGCCCTGGAGATCCTCACCGAACGCGGACTGCACCACGTTCACCGACGGGGTGAGCATGAGCCCGAGACCGAAGCCGCTGACGAACAGGCCGGGAAGGAAGGCCCACGGCCCGCCGATGCTGCTGACCATCGGCACCAGGATCGCGATGCCCACCACCGCGATGATGAAGCCGGCCACGATCAGCGTCCGCTGGGTGCGGCGGCGGGCGAAGCGCTCGGCGCCGAGAGAGGACAGCAGCAGCCCGGCCGTCGTGGCCGTGAAGATGGCGCCGGTCTCGATGGCGTTGTAGCCCCGCACGACCTGGAGGTACGCCGACACCACGAAGGAGGTTCCCATCAGCATCAGCCACTGCAGGTTCTGGGTGACCATGCCCAGGTTGGCCGTGCGGTTCTTGAACAGGACCATCGAGAGCAGCACCGGCTTGCCGGACCGTTCCCGGGCCCGGACCGAGATGAAGAACCAGGCCAGCACGAGGATGCCGAGGACCACCATGCCGGCGCACAGCGCCAGGTTGTTGTCGGCGGCCAGGATGCCGCTGACGACCAGGACCAGGCCGAGGGCCGAGGTGATCGACCCGCGCACGTCGAACGGCATGTCCGGGTCGGCCGGGAGCGGGTCGGTGACCCACTTGCGGCTGAGCACGGCGATCAGGATGACGATGGCCGCCTGGAACAGGAAGGCCACCCGCCAGCTGAAGAACGAGGTGATGAAGCCGCCGATCAGCGGGCCGGTGGCGGCGCCGATGCCGCCCATGGCGCTGATCGCGCCGAACGCCCGGGCCCGCGAGGCCATGTCGGTGAACAGCAGCGTGGTCAGGATGTAGACGGGCGGGATCAGCAGCGCGGTGCCGATGCCCTCCAGGATCGAGTTGCCGAGCACCAGCACCCAGATGCCGGGCGCGGCCGCGCTGAGCAGGGCTCCCACGGCGTAGATGAGCAGGCCCACGGTCAGGCAGCGCTTGCGCCCGTAGCGGTCGGTCAGCTTGCCTCCAGGGATCATCAGCGCGGCCATCACCAATAGGAAGATCGTGATGGTGACCTGGACACCGGAGACCGTGGTGTTCAGGTCCTCGCTGATGTCGTTGATCATGACGTTCATGTTGGAGCCGGCGTAGCTGCAAATGAACTGCGCCAGCGCGAACGGGATGAGTGCTCGCCGCAGCGAGGCGGAAAAGCGGACGGCCATGGCACCGAGCGTTCCGCCGCGGGGCGGGCCCGGCATCCTCCGGGACGCATGACTCAGCGGCTCTCGCGGCTCCATCGTGGGCCGACCTCGAGCCATTCCCGCTCCCAGGTGCGGTAGCGGTGGCGGTCGAGCAGGGCGCGGCCGATCCGGTGCAGCCCGGCCGTGGCCGCGGCGGCGCACAGCACGACGGCGGCGCCGACCATGAGTCCCTGCGAGGCGGGCTGCCGTTGCGGCGGTGGCGGCCGCGGCGTACCCCGGTCGTCCACCCAGATCGGGACCCGGCCACCGGCCGCGTCGTTCGGCGTGACCGGCACCGCGCCCTCGCGCGGGCTGCCGTCCGGCGCCGTCCAGGTGGCCCGGGCGGTCAGGGTGGCGCCGGTGCGCCCGCCGACCGACGGCACCGGATCGCCGCGCAGCACCGCCTCGGCCTGGAAGACGTGCGCCTGCTCCCAGCGCTGCGCGCGCAGGTCGGTGCGATAGGCCTGCTGGCCCGCCCACCAGCCCAGCAGCGGGGCGCCGGCCAGGAAGGTCATGACCAGAGTGAAGAGCATGAGGCCCTCCAGGCGGTCGGTGACGCGGCGCAACTCGTTCGGCACGTGATCCAGCATCCCTGTGGCGGGGCGCTCGTGGGTTCACCCTCGCCGGATGAGTCCTCGTACGGGGATCCCGGTGAGGCTCGGTGACATGGTGCGCACGTGGTTACCGCTGAGCCGGCGCCTCCGGGTCGAGGACGAGGAGGCGACCGCCTCCGGCATCTACGGCCTGATCGTCGGGGCCGCCGTGCTGGTCGCCGGGCACGCCGCGACCGCGCGGGCGGTCGTGGTGGCGGTGATGGTCACGCTGGTCATCTACTGGGCGGCCGAGCGCTACGCCCGGATCGTGGCCGAGCGCATCCACCAGGGCCACCGGCCGACCTGGCACACCGTGCGCCGGCAGCTGACCAGCGGCTGGGAGCTGGTGACGGCCTCCGTCCTGCCGTTGCTGGTGCTGCTCGCGGTGAAGATCACCGGCGCGTCGCTGATCAGCGCCGAGATCGCCTCGCTGGGCACGACGACCGTGCTGCTGTGCATGGCCGGCTGGCGGATCGGCGGGGGCGGCCGGCTGACGGTCAACGAGCGGATCGTGTCCACGCTGGTGGCCGGCGCGTTCGGCGCGGGCCTGGTCGTGCTCAAGACACTGCTGCACTGAACCGGGGCACGTCGACGACCCGGGCCGTGTACCAGCCGCCGTCGTCGAGATAGCGCTCGCTGACCACGAAGGCGCCGGGCGAGACCGAGATGAGGCTCCACGAGTGCGGGACGCCGCGCACGCGGTGACTGGTCGCCGTCCCCGCGACCACCAGCAGGCAGCCGTACAGGGGCGTCACCCGGGGCACGTGGGTGTGCCCGGCCAGCACGAGATCGGGCCGGCCGGCGCGGCGCACCCGTTCCCAGCCCGGCAGCCAGCCCTCGTCCGGCGGGTGGTGCAGCGCCACCAGCCGGGCGTCGCCCTCCGGGGCGGCACCCAGCACTGTCCGCGCCAGGCCGGCCTGCCGGGCCGTCAGCCGCCCGTTCTTCCACCGCCACCGGGGCATCGACTGCAGACCCAGCGCGGTCAGCCCCGGGACCCGGCGGACCGGGTCCAGCTGGTCGGTGATCCAGCTGCGATAGGCGCCGTACGGGTCCAGCAGCCGCCGCTTGCTCAGCAGCGGCACATCGTGGTTGCCGAGGACCACCAGCAGCGGCCCCGGCAACCGGTCGAGCAGCGCCCGCGCCGGCCGGAACTCACGGGCGCGGGCCCGCATCGTGTGGTCACCGGTGACCACGGTCAGGTCGGGCCGCGCCGCCATCACGTCGGCCACCAGCCCCGCCGCCGCCCGCGGATCGTGCGCGCCCAGGTGCAGATCCGAGACGTGCGCGACGACCACCACGGTCAGGGGATCGCCGGTTCGAAGCGGCCCATCTCGTCCTCACCCTTCTGGATCACGCCCCAGCTCGACTCCGGCACCGGCTGCCAGGCCCCCTCGAGCTCGCCCAGCGGCTCGGAGACGACCAGCCGGGTCTCGTCGGAGAGCCCGCGCAGCCGCTTGTCATCGGGGTAGAGCCGGTGCAGGGCCGAGATGTCGGTGCTGTAGAACAGCGACCGGCTGTGCCCCTCGCTCGAATAGCGGAACCCCCAGATCCGGTCCCCGTCGGTGGTGGCCACGGTCATCTGGAGCGGATCCGGCACACCGTGCGACCGCGCCACCGACTCGATCAGCCCGGCCATCCGCTCGACCGCGGCGATCGGCCGGTCCCGCAGCCCGTAGGTCAGGGCCAGGTGGAACATGACCTCGGAGTCGGTCGAGCCGGCCAGCGACGGGTACAGGTCGGGGTCGATGGCCAGGACCAGGTCGCGCTTGAGCTTCGCGAAGTCGCGGATCGACCCGTTGTGGACCCACAGCCAGTTGTCGTGCCGGAACGGGTGGCTGTTGGTCTGCTGCACGGCGGTGCCGGTGCTGGCCCGGATGTGGGCCAGGAACAGCGGTGAGGAGGTGGCGTGCGCGATCTCGCGCAGGTTGGCGTCGCTCCAGGCCGGGCCGACGCCGCGGAACAGGGCCGGCTCGGCCGGGCCGTCGACCGGGTACCAGCCGACGCCGAACCCGTCGCCGTTCGTCGTCTCCACCCCCAGCTTGGAGTGCATGCTCTGGTCGATCAGGGAGTACTGCGGTTTGACGAGGACCTCGTCGAGACGGATGGGCGTTCCGGAGTAGGCGAGCCAGCGGCACATGGTGCCTCCCTTTCGTCGAGCCGATGACGCAGCAGCCGGTGGACGGCGTCGGCGCCGATCAGGCCGGTGGGCGCGGGCCAGTCCCGCGGGTGGATCAGCAGCGGCCGGTCCTGCCAGCCGCCGAGGCCGCCGTGGCAGCCGATCAGTTCCTCGAACGCGGCGACCTCCTGCGTGTCGGCGTCCCAGAGGCTGTTCACCAGCAGATCGCCGGTGTGGGCGAGGCCGTCGTGGCGGCGCAGGTCGTCGGCGGCGTACGGGCCGAAGCCGTCGAGCGGGTCGGCGCCTTCCACCCGGTCGCCGTCGAGCAGCCGGCGGCCGCCGCGGCCGATCACGACCGGGCCGTCGCGCCGCGAGCGCACCATGACCCAGCCGACGCCGGGGTGCGCGACCAGGCCGTCGACGAGCTTGGGATGGCGCTCCTCGATCTCCTCCAGGGTGACCCGCCCGGGCCGGCGGGCCAGATAGACGAGGGCGAGATTGCCCGACGCGGCGACGACGATCTCGGGACGGACGATGGCGGGCCCGTCCCGGTCGGGGACGGGGCGCAGCACCCGGGCCCGGCCCTCCTGCTCGTCCTCGGCCGGCGCCACCACCTCGCCCGGCGTCGTGAGCTGGCCGACCAGATCCTCGAAGCGCACGCCGTAGCGCTGGGCGAAGGTGGCGCCCTGGCTCTGCCCGTGGTCGGAGAGCACGACGAACTCGTACGGCCGGGGCCCCGCCGCCGCGACCTCGCGCAGGGTGCCGAGCACCGCGTCGATGCCCTCGAGGGAGGCGAGCGCCTCGGGCCGGAACGGGCCGGCGTGATGGGCGATCTCGTCGTAGTCGACGAAGTCGCAGTAGATCGCGGGCGCCCCGCGCATGATGTGCTCGGCCAGGAGGGCCAGGTTGAGATGGCGCAGCAGCACGTTGGTGGCGCCGCGCAGCAGCACGTAGCCCCAGTCGCGGCCGATCCGCGGCTCCACGCCGCGCAGCCTCCGGCGGCGGGCCTGGTAGAGCTCCTTGACGATTTCGCCGACGGTCAGCACCAGCGAGCGGGTCAGCCCGAACGGATCGAGCAGATAGGCGCTCACGTAGCGGTCGGGGCCACGCCCCGAGCGGACCGTGCTCATGGTCAGCAGCGAGGTGGGCGCGCCGCCCGAGAAGACGTTGCTGATGCTCACCCCGCCGTCGGTGAGCAGGCCGCCGCCGCACCGCTGCTCGACCAGGGCGGCGTCCGCGGGACGGTTGGTCACGATGAGGCGGCCGGGTTCCTTCTCGTACCACCGGAAGGCCGGAACCTGATCGCTGGCGCCGTGCAGGAGCCCGGCCTGGCTGGCCGGCGTGGTCGCCGGCAGCTGGGCGTGCCACTCGGTCAGCGTGTGCCCGGTGCGCAGCCAGCGGCTCAGCGTGGGCAGGTTGCCGGCCTCGACGGCCCACCGGGCCAGCGGCGCCGACAGCCCGTCGATCTGAATGATCACCAGGCCGGGTGTGTCGTCGCGGACGACGTCGCGGCGGAACCGCCGGTGGGCGCGGATCAGGTGGCGGGTGACGACGCCGGGCTGACCGGCGGTGATCAGCCACAGACCGAGGCTCATCAGCGCCGCGGCGATCCAGGCGGCCGAGAACGCCGGCCAGAACCCGTCCACGTGGACGCCGGGCGAGAGCTCCAGCGCGAGCCAGAGCAGCAGGGCCTGCCCCACGAGCCAGCCTGCCACCACCCCGGCCCAGCCGATCCACGTCAGCAGCCGGGCCAGGGCCGGGCGCAGGACGGCGCCCAGGACGCCGACCACGATGGCCAGCACGAGCACGTCCCAGCCGCTGCGGGCGCTGATCCCGGGCAGGACGGCGATGGTGATGGCCGCGGCCGCCCAGCCGAGCGCGACGACGGCCACCGTCCGGGCGACGGCGCCCATCGGTCAGTGCGCCGTGCGGCGCAGGTAGAACGCGAGGACGATCTCGCCCAGCCCGACCACGATGCTGCTGATGCCGGTGAGCAGCACCAGGGCGGTCAGCGACAGGCCGGGCGCGAACAGCAGGATGAGACCGGCCACGATCGACAGCAGGCCGACGCCGAGCAGGCCGGCCCGGCGCACCCCGGTCGCCCGATAGGCGGCGATGACCTCGGCCATGCCGCTGAGGATCCAGGTCACCGCGAAGATCAGCGCCAGCACGGTGAGGCGGGTGACCAGGTCGCGCAGGCAGAGGAGCCCACCGACCAGCACCACGATGCCGACGATGCCGGTGAGCACGTGCTCGCCGGCGCTCTTGCCGCGGCCGGGGATGAAGGCGCCGACGGTCCAGGCGGCGCCGCTCATGAACAGCCAGATGCCCACGAGCAGCGCCATGATGCGCAGGCTGATGTCGGGCCAGGCGAGCACGGCGACGCCGAACGCCGTGCCGAGCACGCCGGTGACGAGCATGGCCCACCAGGGGAACGGCTGGGAACGTACCTCGGCGAGCAGGTCGGGGGGCTGCGTCCGGATGGTTGCCTCGGTCATCTGCCCAGCGTCGGCGCTCCCCCGGCGCCGGGCCTCATCCGGAGCGAGTGAGCGACCTCAGAGCAGCCCGGCCTGTCGGGCCTGGACGACGGCCTCACGGCGGCGTCCGGCGCCGAGCTTGCGGTAGATCGAGCGCATGTGCGCCTTGACCGTGTTCACCGAGATGCCCAGGCTCTCGGCGATCTCGCCGGCGGTCAGCACGGTCGGCAGATATTGCAGGACGTCGACCTCGCGCTCACTGAGCGGGTCGGCCGACGGCAGGCCGCTGAGCACCGGGATCTCGCCGGTGATCTCGGCCAGCACCCCGTCGCCGGCCGGTCCGCGCGGCTCGTTGAGCCACTGCTGGCGCCCGGCCAGCACCAGCACCCGCTCGGGGTCGAGGCGGCGGAACGGGCGGCGGATCCGGTCGGCCTCGGCGGCGGCGAGCGCGTGGCCGAGGGCGTCCGCGGCCCGGCCGCTGCGGCTGTGCGCGTCGGCGGCGAGCGCGGTCAGCACCCACGCCGAGACCATCGCCACCCGGTCGGAGCCCTCCCGGGCCAGGGCCAGCAGCTGCTCGGCGGCGTGGAAGTCGCCCAGCGCCAGGTGGGCGCGGGCCAGGCCGACCTGCTCGGCCGGGGTGAGCGGACCGGCCGCGTAGCGTTTCACGACCGCCGCCGGCTCGCCCAGCGCGAGGTCGATCTCGGACTCGGCCAGGGCGAACGAGCGATCGAGCAGCGGGGCGTCCTGACCCTCTCCGGCCTCGCCGGCCGCCTTGGTCAGCACGGCCCGGGCCGTGGTGGGCTCGCCCCGGTCCACCAGCAGCCGGGCCCGCAGTACCGCGGCCAGGCCGGCCATGACGGTCTCCGGATGTTCGCCCAGCGATTTGAGTCCCTGCCGCAGGGCGGTCTCGGCCTCGGTGTCGGCGCCCCGGTCGAGCTCGATGAAGGACTGCGCGAGATGGGCCGGCGCGACCGCCGGGTGGGTGACCGCGTCGATGCGGCGGGCGGCGTCGAGGGCCGAGGCCGCGTGGCCGGCCGCCTCGCCCGGCGAGCCCTGCCGGTGGACCAGCAGGGCCAGGTGGCTGAGGGCGTTGATCTCGATGAGCGGGGTGCCGGTGACCCGGGCCGCCGACGCGGCGGCCCACAGATAGCGGTCGGCGTGGTCGAGCCGCCCGGTCCAGAACAGGGCCGAGCCCTTGTTGTTGAGGGCCATCGCCCGGTACGGCAGCAGCGACGGCACCCGCTCGGCGTCGAGGCTGGTCAGCTCGGCCAACAGCGCCGTGGTGCTTTCGATGACGGCCGGCATGTCGCCACGCCGCCGGGTGACCGCGCCCGACTCCAGCATCGCGACGGCCAGCTCGACCCGCCCGCGATAGCCGGGGGCGTACGACTGCAGCATGCCCCGGGCCCGGGCGAGCTGCTCCGGAACCGCGGCCAGGTCGCCGTGCGCATATCGCAGGAGCGCCGCGCAGAGCACCAGCTCCGGGCTGTCGGTGAGACGGCCGGGCGGGATGCGGCGCAGCACCTCGAACAGCTCGGCGTGGTCGGCCGAGGCCGCCAGCGGCAGTCCATGATCGACCACCAGACGTCCGGCCAGGCCCCAGTCGCCGGCCGCGGCGGCGTGCGTCAGCGCGGTCAGCCCGTCGCCCTGACCGTTGTGCCACTGTGCGGCCAGCAGGTGCAGCCGCGGCACCTCGCCGGGCTTGTTCGAAGTGACCCGGTAACGCAGCGCGGCCCGGAAGAGCGGGTGATAGCGGAACCACCGGCCGGAGCCGATGCGCTCGACGAAGAGGTTGGCCGCGGCCAGCTCCACGAGGATCTGCTGGCTGTGCTGCTGACCGGTGAGCGCGTCGGCCAGGCCGGCGCAGATCCGGTCGGAGACGCTGGTGCGCAGCAGGAACAGCTGGCGGTGGGCGGGCTGGGCGGCCAGCACCTCGCGCAGCAGGTAGTCCTCGGCCGCGGCGGCCGGGCTGACGCCGTCGGGCGCCTCCATGGCCAGGCGCAGGCCGGCCGGCCAGCCCTCGGTGCGGCGCAGGAGATCGGCCAGCCGGTCGGCCGGCAGGCGGCGGCCGGACCGCGCGGACAGCTCGGCCGTCTCGGCCGCCCGGAACGCCAGGTCGGCCGACCGGATCTCGGTGAGCTCGCCGGCCGCGCGCTCGCGATGCAGCGGCAGGCCGGGCTCGCCCCGCGAGATCAGCACGAACCGCAGCCGGTGGCCGGGCCGGGCGACGAGGGCGGCGAGCCCGGTGAGGGTCCGCTCGTCGGTCACCTGGTGCAAGTCGTCGAGGACGAGGACGACCGGTGCCGGAAGCGCCGCCACGGCGGCCGCGACCCGGACCGCGTACTCGACGTCGTCCTCGGCCGGCAACGGCCCCGTCTCGGGCAGGGTGTGCCCGGGCGGGACGGCTCCGGAGGTGCGCAGCGCCAGGACCAGGTCGGACCAGAGCGCGTACGGGTGGTTGTGCCGGGGCTCGCAGGAGAGCCAGGCGATCGGGCCGGACACGGCACGGGCGGCCGCCCAGGAGCCGGCGAGCGCGGTCTTGCCCCAGCCCGGCCCGGCGCAGATCAGCGTCACCGGCTGCCGGACGCCCTGGTCGAGCCGCTCGGCGAGGCGACCGCGCCAGAGCAGCGCCGGCGGAAGGCGCGGGCCCGACGGCCGGGCGCCCAGCGCGGGCACGGCACGGCCGCGCACCACGGAATCACCCATATCGTCACCCTCCGGCTGGAGACGCCGTTTCCACGGCCGGGTTCCACCGTCACCGAAACACACCGGGTGGACCGGCAACAAGCCCCCGGTATTCGCATGGCACGAAGAAAATGCAGCGTTCATCCCGCGGGCATGAGGCGGCGCGGCATGGCGGCGGCCATGCTGCCGTCATGTCCAGCTACGCCACGGAACGGCCGCCGGGGGCCGCGACCGCGCCGCCGACCACCGGATGGATCGGCATAATCGTCTTCGGCGGCATCATGCTGATGGTCGCCGGCGCCTTCCAGGTGATCGAAGGGCTGACCGCGCTGTTCCGCGACGAGGTCCTGCTGGTCACCTCGGAGAGCCTGCTCATCGAGCTGAGCTACACCACCTGGGGCTGGATCCATCTGATCTTCGGGGTGCTCGCCATCGCCGCCGGCGGCGGGGTCTTCGCGGGCTGGCTGTGGGCGCGGATCGCCGGCGTCGCGATCGTCTTCGTCGCCACCCTGGTGCACGCGACGTTCCTGCCGGCGGCGCCGGTGTGGTGCACGATCCTGATCGTGATGGACATTCTGATCATCTACGCGCTGTGCGCGCACGGGCGGGACGTCAGAGCAGGTTGAGCTGCCGCGCCCGGCGCACCGCCTCGTTGCGCCGGGCCGCCGACAGCTTGCGCAGGATGCTGCGGACGTGCGTCTTCACGGTGTTCACCGAGACGTACATCCGGGCCGCGATCTCCTCGGTCGGCAGCATCTCGGCCATGCCCCGCAGCACGTCCAGCTCGCGCCGGCTCAGCGGCTCGACCATGGCCGGCGGCGCCGCCGCCGGCCCCTCGGCCGGTGGCTCGGCGCCGAGCCAGCGGTACTGGTCCTCGGCGCGCAGTACCCGGCGCAGCTGGGAGCGGACCTGGTGCATCGGCCGGCGGTGCCCGTCGGGGGCGGCCAGCCGCATGGCCCGGCGCAGTGCCTCGCGCGCGGCCGGCGCGTCGTCGGTGTCGGCGGCCAGCACCGCGAGCAGCAGCCAGGCCTCGATGGCCACCGGCACCGGGACGCGCACGCCGTCGGCCACGGTCCGGGCCACCTCGTGCGCCCGCACCGCGTCGCCACGGGCGTGCAGCAGGGTGGCGTCCACGATCGCCACCTCGGGCGGGCGCGGCGCGGGGTGGGGCCCGAGGATCACGGCCGCCTCGGTCAGGTGGCCCGAGCCGATCAGCAGCCGGCAATGCCCGAGCACGATCGCCGAGCGCAGCCAGGCCGGCGCCGCCGGTGGGGCGCCCGCGGCCAGTGTGGCCAGCGCGCTGCGCTGCTCGCCCCGGGTCTGCAGGCGGCGCGCCTTGACCAGGACGTAGGCGGAGGCCGCGAGCGGGTCGGCGCCCGGCCCGCACAGCGGCTGGGCCGCGCGCAGGTGCCGGTCGGCCGCCTCGACGTCGTAGCGATCCAGGGCCACCCAGGCCAGGGCGACCTCGGCCGCCCCGGGCCACCGATGGCCGGTCAGGCCGCACTGGGCGGCCAGGTCGAGGGCCTGCTGGGCGCTGGTCTCGGCCCGGCCCAGCCGGCCGCGGTGGGCCTCGAGCAGCGCGAGCTGCCGCAGGCAGTCCACCTTGAGCGACTCGCTGCCGACCGGGGTCAGCGCGGCCGCGTCGGCCAGCGCCTCGGCCGCCTTGTCGACCGAGCCGGCGTCGGCGTGTGCCATGCCCTCGGCCGCCCGCAGCAGCGCCGGCAGCTCGGGGTGCCGGGCCAGGCGGTCGGCCGGCGCCACGGACAGGAAGGTCTTGGCCACCGGCACCAGCTCGTCCACCCGTTGCGGGTCGGCCCCGCGCACGAGCAGCACCCGCATGAGGAAACAGGACAGGGTCAGCCCGTCGCCGCAGCCGCTGCCGTGCAGGCTGAGCAACCGGCCGGCGTAGCGGAGCTGTTCGGCCGCGCCCAGGTGGTCGCCGTCGCCGTAGGCGATGGCGGCCCGGATGACGACCGTCTCGGCGTGGGCCAGGTGCTCGGGGAGCCGGGCGAAGAGCCGGCCGAGCCGTCCCGCGCCGCCCTCGATGAGGAGCCGGCCCACCGCGTAGTCCTCGATGACCATCGTGGCCGCCGTGCTCCAGTCGCCGGCCCGGACCGCGTGCTCCACGGCCTCCTCGAGCCGGCCGTGGTCGGCCAGCCAGATCGCCGCCCGCTGGTGCAGCTGGGCCACCAGATCGGGCTCGGACCAGGCGAGCTGGGCCTGGAGCAGCTCGGCGAACAGCCGGTGATAGCGGTAGACGTGCGAGCCCTCGCCGACCGGCTGGATGAACGCGTTCTCCCGGGTGAGCTCGGAAAGCAGGTGGCCGGCGTCGAAGCGGCTGGTCACGGCGGTGGCCAGGCCGGGCGTGAAGGTGTCGAGCACACTGGTCTCGAGCAGGAAGCGGCGCACCTCGGGCGTCTGGGTCCGCAGCACCTCGGCCATGAAGTACTCGGCGATGGTCGACTCGTCGCCGGTGATCGTCGCGACCAGGTTCCCGGCGTTCTCGCTGGACTGCAGGGCGCAGGCGCACAGGCGGATGCCGGCCGCCCACCCCTCGGTGTGCGTGAGCAGGGCCCGCCGGTGGGCCTCGTCGAGGGGCACGCCGTGCAGGTCGAGCAGATGAGCCGTCTCGTCGTCGGTGAAGGCCAGATCGGCCGTACGGATCTCGCGCAGCTGCCCGGCCAGCCGATAGCGGTGCAGCGGCAGCGGCGGGTCCCACCGGCCGGCCAGCACGACCCGCAGGTTGGCGGTGTGCTCGAGCAGGAACTGCAGGCCACCGGCCCAGCGTTCGCCGGACAGCTGGGAGGCTCCGTCGAGAATGAGGACGACCGGTGTCGGCTGGGCGGCCAGGACGGCGGCCAACCGGGTCAGCAGGGCACGGCTGGCACCGGCGCCGGCCGCGACCGGCACCAGCGGGGGCACCGGCACCCCGGCCCGGCGCAGCCCTTCCACGAGATAGACCCAGAAGGCGTCGTCGCTCTCCACGGTGATCCAGGCGATCGGCCAGTCCACCGGGCGGCTGCGCACCCACGAGGCGAGCAGCTGGGTCTTGCCACCGCCGGCGACGGCGGTGACGAGCGTGACCGATCCCCGAACTCCCTCGGTCACGCGGTCGCGCAGCGCCGGCCGCTCCACCATGAAAGGCGGAGCCGCCGGCACGGCGAACTTGCTGGCCAGGATGGCGCTGTCGGCGAAAGTGTCGAGCACGACTCTCACCCTCGCCGGGGCTGGACCCGTGCACATCGTCCGATTCGGATAGACGTGACCCTCGGTGCCGCGACGGCTACGTCAAGCTGAAGATGTGGTGACCCCACGGTGGCAGCCCGACGTAGAGCCCGTTACCGGCCAGGTCGTCGCCCTCGCGCTCGAAGATCCGCCCGTCGGTCAGCTCGGTCAGCCGCCACGTCCGCCCGCCCAGATCACCCCAGGGCAGGGCGATCCGGGCCTGGGAGTCATGGTCGCCGAAGTTCACCGCGACCACGTGCCGGGTGCCCTCGTCGTGCCACGACCAGGCCAGGACGTCCTGATGGGAGGGGTTGTCGGGCCAGCCGCCGGGCTCCAGCAGCGTCCATTGCCCGCGCCGCACGATCTCGGCCGCGCCCACCACCTTGCGGTAGAAGGCGCGCAGCTCGGCGTCGGCCGGCTCGTCCGGGAAGCGGCCGAGGAAGACCGGAAGGCGCACCCGGCGGCCCTCGAACTGCCCGTCGTGCCACAGCGTCGTGCCGGGCAGGGTGGCCACGGCCACGGCGGCGGCCCGGCCCCGGCCACCCGGTAGGGCGGCCGCGGCCCGCGGCTCGTCGTGGTTCTCGGTGAAGCGCAGCAGGCGCCGCTGATAGTCGAGCCCGGCGGTGAGGTGCTTGCGGACCGAGCCGGCGTCCTCGTGGGCCAGCCGGTCGTAGAGCCGCTTGTCGTAGCAGAGGTCGAAGCCCTGCTGCTGGAGCGTCCACTCCATATCCCAGTAGACCTCGGCGATCAGGGTGAGATCGGGGTGCCGGGCGCGGACCCGGCCGAGCACCGAGGGCCAGAAGTCGCCGGCCGGGGCCGGGCCCACCCGATCGCCCCAGGTGCGGGCGAAGATCTCGTTGGTCAGCAGCATCGCCATGTCGCAGCGGATGCCGTCGCACTGGTCGCCGATCGAGATCAGCGCCGCCGCGGCCGCGTCCCGCAGGCCCGGTGAGAACGCGTTGAGCTGGGCGACGTCGGGCCAGGGGGCGAAGTACGGGTCCTTGCCGTTGGCGATCACCCGATCGCCCGCCACGAAGAAGCCGGCCGGGTCGCGGGCCAGGTCCTCCCGGGTGCCCGGCACGAACCAGTCGGGATGCTCGGTGACCGCCGGATGGTCCGGGGCGACGTGGTTGGGCACGTAGTCGAGGACGAGCCGGAGCCCGCGCGCCCACAGCTCGGCCCGCGCCGCCGCGAGCCCGTCCGGGCCGCCGAGACGGTCGTCGACGCGGTATCGGCGTACACAATAGGGCGAACCCACCAGATCGGCGGAGCTGTAGTCGGGCAGGGCGTCGCGGAAAGAGCGTTGCAGCCCCTCGTTGCCGGCGGCCACGGCCAGGCCGGCCGGGCTGCGCTCCCACACGCCCATCAGCCAGACCGCGTCCAGACCGGCCGTGGCCACCTCGTCCCAGACCTCACCCGGCACGTCGCCGAGGGTCACCGGCCGGCCGAAGCGCTCGGCGAGCCCGGCCAGCCAGGGCCAGGCGAAGATCTCATAGATCGCCTTCATGACTCGTCCCTCCCGGGTTCGCGGCGCAGCACGCCGACCATGCCGTTGTCCAGCAGCTCCTGCCCGCTGAGGCCGGCGAACAGGTTGGGGAAGACCGCCACCAGCCCGGTCCACCCGGTCTGGTGGGCGGCGCCGAGCCCCGCGCCGTTGTCGCCGTGGAAGTACTCGGCGAACAGGATCAGATCCTTCCAGTGCTCGCTCGCGAAGATCGCCTGGCCCCCGTGGCAGGGCCGGTTCCCGGCCGCGTCGGGCACGAAGGTGCCGGTGAGCCGGGCCGAGATCTCCCGGGCCACCTCGAACAGGTTCATCTGGTGGCCGGAGCCGGTCGGGCATTCCACGGTGAAGTCGTTGCCGTAGGCGATGTACAGGTTGAGCAGGGCGCGGATCATGAGGGCGTTGACCGGGAACCAGACCGGGCCGCGCCAGTTGGAGTTGCCACCGAACATGCCGCTGTCCGACTCGGCCGGCTGATAGCTCACCCCGAAGACCTGGTCGCCCACGGGGAACTCGAACGGGTGCTCGGCGTGATGCTTGGAGAGCGAGCGGAGGCCGTAGGGGCCGAGGAACTCCTTCTCGTCGAGCAGGCGGGCCAGGATCCGGCGCAGTCGGCTCTTCTCGAACAGGGCGAGCAGCCGCTCACCGTTCGGGCCGGGCGCCAGGCCGGGCTCGAGCAGCTGCCGCACGATCGGGTGCCGTTCGGCGAACTCGAGCACACCCTTGATCAGCTCGGGCCGGCGCTCGATGAGGCGCGGATCGTAGACGGTGGCCGCGGCCAGCGGCAGCAGGCCGACCATCGAGCGCACCTTGAGCCGCCGGGCCGAGCCGTCGGGCAGGCGCAGCAGGTCGTAGAAGAAGCCGTCCTCCTCGTCCCACATGCCCTCGCCGGCCGCGGCGTGGTTGACCGCCACCGAGATCCAGGCGAAGTGCTCGAAGTACGTCTGCGCCTGCTCCAGATAGACCGGGTCGGTCTCGGCGAGCTCCAGCGCGATCGACAGCATGGTCTGCGCGTAGAGCGCCATCCACGCCGTGCCGTCGGCCTGGTCGAGGTGCCCGCCGGTGGGCAGCGGGGCGCTGCGGTCGAAGACACCGATGTTGTCCAGGCCGAGGAAGCCGCCCTGGAAGATGTTGCGGCCGTCGACGTCCTTGCGGTTGACCCACCACATGAAGTTCTTGGCCAGCTTGTGGAAGGTGCTCTCCAGCCAGGCGTGGTCGGGGCGGCCGTTGCGGGCCTTGTCGAGCTCGTAGACCAGATAGGCGGCCCAGGCGTGCACCGGCGGGTTGACGTCGCCGAAGTTCCACTCGTAGGCCGGGATCTGCCCGTTGGGGTGCAGATAGCGGCGGCTGAGCAGCAGGTCGATCTGGTTCTTGGCGAAGCCGAGGTCGACGGTGGCCAGGGCGACCGCCTGGAAGCCGAGGTCCCAGGCCGCGAACCACGGATATTCCCAGGTGTCCGGCATGGAGAAGACGTCGGAGGCGGACAGGTGGTACCAGTCGCCGTTGCGCAGGCCGGACTCGCCCAGCGTGTCCTGGCCGTGCTCGGCCAGCCAGCGCTCCACGTCGTACTCGTAGTACTGCTTGCTCCAGAGCAGGCCGGCGACTGCCTGCCGGGTGACCCGCTTCTCGGCCTCGCCGAGGTCCGGGTGCAGCAGGTCGGCGTAGAACTGGTCGGCCTCTTGCCGCCGGGCTTCGAAGACCGCGTCGAAGTCACCACCCCCGGGGGACTCGCTCAGCCTCACCCGGACCGTCGCCTCCGCTCCGGGGGCGATCTCCAGGACGATGTCGGCCGCTGCCTTCGTGCCCGATTTCTCGGGATTGATGGCCTCCTTTTCGCCCTGCACGACGTAACGATCAAAGGCGTCCTTGACGTACGGGCTGCGGTTCTGCCCGCCGAAGACGCGCTCATTGTTCGTCTCGTTCTCGGTGAAGATCAGCGGATGGTCACCGAGGACGGTCCACCACCGCTCCCCCAGCTCCGGATGCTCCAGCCGCACCGCGCCGTCCTGCTCGCGCAGGACCGGCCGGGGCGCGTGCTCGTCCCACGACCAGGTGTTGCGGAACCACACCGTCGGCAGCAGGCGCAGCATGGCCGGGTCGGGCCCGCGGTTGGCCACGGTGATCCGGGCCAGGACGTCCTCGGGGCCGTCCTTGGCGTACTCGATGGTGACGTCGAAGTAGCGGTCCTCGGCGAAGATGCCGGTGTCCAGCAGCTCGTACTCGAAGGACTTGCGGTCCCGGGCGGCGTTCGTGGCGACGAGGTCGTTGTACGGGAACTCGCGCTGCGGATACTTGTAGACCATCTTCATGTACGAGTGCGTCGGCGTCCCGTCGACGTGGAACCAGTACTCCTTGACGTCCTCGCCGTGGTTGCCCTCGCCGTTGGTCAGCCCGAAGTAGCGCTCCTTGAGGATCGGGTCGTTGCCGTTCCACATGGCCAGGGCCAGGCAGACCAGCTGCTTGTCGTCGCTGAAGCCGGCGATGCCGTCCTCGCCCCACCGGTACGCCCGTGACCGGGCGTGATCGTGGGTGAAGTAGGACCAGGCGTCGCCGCCGGAGCTGTAGTCCTCGCGGACCGACCCCCACTGCCGGTCGCTCAGATAGGGTCCCCATCGCCGCCAGGCGGTGGCTCCGATGTCGGCGTCGTGCAGGCGCCGCGACTCGGCGCCGGAAGAGTTGGCCATGCGGTCAGCGTCGGCTTGATCACGGAGAGTCACAACACCCGAGGCGGATGACTCCAGGCCTGCCCGGTGCGCCGCTGATAGGCCGCCACCGCGTCCTCGACGGTCGGGAAGAAGTGCTCCTCCTCGATCTTGCCGGTCAGCTTGTACCGGTCGAGTTTGGCCCGCACCGGGCTCTTCATCTCGGCGAACACCAGCGCGATGCCCTCGGCGTCGAGCTCGGCGTCGAGCTCCTCCAACATGTCGGCGGCCGTGGTGTCGACGTCGGTGAGCGGCTCGGCGGCGACCACGATCCACTGCGGAGCGGGGTCGGCGTTCGCGATGTGCCGAATCTCCTCCCGGAAGCTGCGGGCGTTGGCGAAGATCAGCGGCGCGTCGAACCGGAACAGCACGAGACCGGGCAGGGTCTCGGCCTCGGGGTGGTCCCGTACATCGTGGAAGCCGTTGATCCCCTCGGCCCGCCCCAGCGTCGCCCGGTAGGGCCACCAGGTGCGCCGGAAGACGTTGAGCACGGACAGCGCGACCGCGAAGGCGATGCCGGGCAGCACACCCAGGATCGCGACACCGAGGAACGCCGCCACCGCGAGCGCGAACTCGATCCGCCGCTGCCGCCACAGCCGGACCATCCCGGGGATGTCGGCCAGCGACAGCGACGCCGTGATGACGACCGCGGCCAGCATCGGCTGGGGCAGGTCGCGCAGCAGGCCGGGCACGAGGACCAGCATCAGCGTGATCAGGGCCGCGCCGACCAGCCCGGTCACCTGCGTCCGGGCTCCGGCCTGGAAGGCGACCGCCGTGCGGGAGCCGCTCGTGCTGACCGGGAAGCCCTGGAAGAGCCCGGCCGCGAGGTTGGCGGCGCCGATGCCGGCCATCTCCTGGTTGCCGCGCACCTCCTGGCCGCTGCGGGCGGCGAAGGCCGAGGCGGTGGAGATGGTGTCGGTGACCGAGACCAGCGTGATGCCGAGCGCGCCGGCCGCCAGCAGGCCCAGCTCGGACCAGCTCACCGTGGGGATGGTGAACGGCGGGAAGCCCTGCGGCAGCGGGCCGACCAGCTCGACCCCGCGCTCCTCGAGGCCGAACAGGGCGACCGCCAGGATGGCCAGCACCACCGCGACCAGGATGCCGGGCACCTTGGGCAGCCAGCGGCGCAGCACGCCGATCACGATCAGCCCGCCCACGCCGACCGCGAGCGCGGCCGGCACGGTCTCACCGTCCACCACGCCCCGGGCGAAGGCCGCGGCCTCGCCGAACAGGCCGTCGGCGTCGACCGAGAAGCCGAACAGCTTCGGCAGCTGGCCGATCAGGATGGTCAGGGCCAGGCCGTTCATATATCCGAGCTGGGTGGGGTGCGACAGCAGGTCGGCCACGAAGCCGAGCTTGGCCACCGCCGCGATCGTCATGAACAGGCCGACCAGCAGCGCCATCACCGACGCCAGGGCCACCGCCTTCTCCGGGTCGCCGCCCGAGGCCACCATGGGGATCACCACCGCGGCGATCATCGGGCCGAGCGACGAGTCCGGCCCCAGCACCAGGACCTTCGAAGGGCCGAAGACCGCGTACGCCACCAGGCACAGGATCGAGGTGTAGAGGCCGGTGATCGCGGGGAGGCCGGCCAGCTCGGCGTACGCCATGCCCTGCGGCACCAGCAGCGTGGTCAGCACGATGCCGGCGACGAGGTCACGGGGCAGATAGCCGGTCTTGTACGTGGCCGCTACCCGCAGCCCGGGAATCCAGTCGGAGCGCGCCATCCCCCACCCTCCCACGCTTCTCATGGCGAACGCCGCCCGCTCGTGCGGGCGGCGTCCGATGCTGCGTCAGCTGACTAAGCGGCGCCCTTGCCGTGCAGCGCGTCCTGCAGCTCGGCCTCGGCCTCCTTGGACAGCGAGGACTTGATCACCGTACCGCCGAACTTGCTCAGCGCCTCGACGGCCTTGTCCGGCGTGACCGCCTCGACGACCAGGAACAGGGCCGACGTGCCCGGCTGGAGCTCGTCGCGGATGCGGTCCTGGAAGTCCTTGCTGATGGCGTTCTTGGTCAGCTTGCCGGTGAGCGCGCCCAGTCCGGCGCCGATGGCCATGCCCAGGATCGGGATGAAGAACAGGACACCGAACAGCAGGCCCCAGAACATGCCCCACGTGGCGCCGGCGCCGACCGGCTGATGGTTCGTGGTGACGTGGTACTTGCCTTCCTTGTCCCGGATGATGACGGCGATCGCGTCCGGCTGGATGATGAGATCCTTGGCCAGTCGATCCGCCTCCAGCGACGCCGCCGTCGCCGTGGTCTCGTCGGGGTACCCGATGGCGACCAGAGTTGCCATGATTGACCTTCCCCTTCGTACCGCGTGGTAACTGCCGTCGCCGCCGTGGCGGCGGCGTCCCGCACAGTCAGCCACGCGCGGCCGCCGCCGCGGCTCACCTCTCGGGGATGAAACCGGCGAGCGTTCATCCCTGTGGGAGGAAGGATCGGCCGGGGCTTTCGGCGAAGGTCGGACGGTATGGAGCAGTACGAGTTCCGGGTCCGCGGCTTCCTCGGCCCCGTGCTTCGCATAGCGCTGGGCAGCCTGCGTTTCCGGGCCGTGCCGCGGCAGAGCGTCATCGAGGGCCGGTTGTCCGAGGAGGACCTGGAGCGGCTGATCGAGCGGCTCGACCGGTCCGGGGTGGAGGTGCTGTGTCTGAGCCGAGTGCCCCGCTGAGCCCGGGTCTGCCGCGCGGCGTCGTCGTCCTGCTCGGCACGGCCTGCCTGGTCGTCGTGGTGGCCGGCATCAAGGGCATCGCCGGGCTGGTCGCGCCGGTCATGCTCGCGCTGATGCTCGCGGTCACGGTCAGCCCGCTCACCGAGTGGATGCGCCGGCGCGGGACGCCCGTGTGGCTGGCCGCGATCACCACCATCGTCGTCGTCAACGTCGTGTTGTTCGCGCTCGGCGGCGCCCTCTATCTTTCCGCGGCCCGGCTGCTCGAACTGATCCCGCAATATCAGGCCCAGTTCGCCGACCTCCGCCAGGACCTGATCGACCAACTGGCCGGGCTCGGCATCAGCACGAGCCAGCTGCAGGCCGCGCTGTCCGGCATCGACTCGGGCACGGTGCTGCGCTTCGCCGAGAGCATTCTGGGCGGGCTGGCCGGCGCGCTGTCGAACACGGTGTTCCTGCTCGCCGTGCTGCTGTTCATGTGCCTGGACACGGTGGACTTCCCGCGGCGGCTGGTGTCGACCGCGGGCGAGCGCCCCGAGGTGGTCGGCGCGCTGCGCTCGTTCGCCCAGGGCACCCGGCGCTACCTGCTGGTCTCCACGGTCTTCGGGCTGATCGTCGCGGTCATCGACATCCTCGGGTTGTGGGCGCTGGGCGTACCCCTGCCGTTGCTCTGGGGTCTGCTGTCGTTCATCACCAACTACATCCCGAACATCGGCTTCGTCATCGGGCTGATCCCGCCGGCCCTGCTGGGCCTGCTCGAGGGCGGCCCGGGGCTGATGCTGGCCGTCATCGTCATGTACTGCGCGGTCAACTTCGTGATCCAGTCGGTGATCCAGCCGAAGATCGTCGGCGACGCGGTGGGCCTGTCGGCCACCGTCTCGTTCCTGTCGCTCATCTTCTGGGCCTGGGTGCTGGGCGGTCTCGGCGCGCTGCTGGCCATCCCGCTCACGCTGCTCGCCAAGGGCCTGCTGATCGACATCGACCCCAGCACACGCTGGGTCAACGCGCTGCTCTCGAACGCCGTGCCGCCCGAATCGCCCTCTCCGGATGAGGCGCCCCCGGCGCGCGCCAACGGACGATGGCGGCGTCCCCGATCCGCTAGGAGCACCCCATGACCACCTTCACGGTGTGGAAGTTCGACGACCCGAAGCGCGCGGAGAGCGTCTTCGGCATCGTCAAGAACGCGGCCGGCGATCATCTGATTCACATCGTCGACCACGCGATCGTCACCTGGCCCGAGGGCGCCGAGAAGCCCGACGTCCACCACTCGCACGACAGCACCCGCCACGGCGTCGGCTGGGGCGCGTTCTGGGGCATCGTGGTCGGCGGCCTCTTCCTGGTGCCCATCATCGGCGGCGCGGTCGGCGCCGGCGTGGGCGCGCTGGCCAAGGCGACCGAGGGCACCGGCATCTCCAAGGAACAGCTGGAGAGGATCCGGACCGAGGTCACCGAGGGCACCTCGGCCCTGTTCCTGGTCACCGACAGCGGCAACCTGGACCGGCTCGGCGAACGTTTCCGCGGCGAGCACAGCCAGCTCATCGCCACCAACCTGACCGAGGGCGAGCGGGACATCCTGCTCGAGACCTTCTCCGACGCCAAGGCCTGACATGACACCTGACGAACGGGCGGCGGCCGGCCGGGCCGCACGCGACGAGGTCCCGCTGGACGCGCACGCCGAGGTGCCCACGCCGGAGCGGCGGGACGCCAACGCGGTGCTGGCCGAGCAGGAACAGAACCGGCTGCCGGAGCTCCTGCCCCTGCGGCACGAGCGGATGAGCACCGACCCGTTCGCCTTCTACCGGGCCAGCGCCGCCGTGATGGCGGCCGACCTGGCCGCCGGCCCGTCCACCGGGCTGCGGACCCAGCTCTGCGGCGACGCGCACCTGGCCAACTTCGGCATGTTCGCGTCGCCCGAGCGGCGTCTCGTCTTCGACCTCAACGACTTCGACGAGACCCACCCCGGCCCGTTCGAGTGGGACCTCAAACGCCTGATCGCCAGCCTGGCCCTGGCCGGCCGGGCCAACGGCCTCAAACGCAAGGAGCGCGCGGTCGTCACCGGCGGAGCGGCCCGCGCCTATCGCGAGGCGATGGCTTCGTTCGCGGCGATGGGCAACCTCGACCTCTGGTACGCGCACGCGGACGTCGAGTCGCTGCGCTCACAGCTCGACAAGACCCGGAGCAAGAAGGTCGCGGCGGCCGGGGTCAAGGCCCGGTCCCGGACGAGCCTCCAGGCGTTCCGCAAGCTCACCGAGGTCGTCGACGGCACGCGGCGTATCGTCGCCGATCCCCCGCTCCTGGTGCCCGTGCGCGACATCGTCACCGGTGGCGAGGACCTCCAGGGCCAGATCCGCGAGCTGCTCGCCGGCTATCGCGACACGCTGCCCGAGGACCGCCGCCGCTTGTTCGACGGCTTCACCTTCGTCGACATGGCCCGCAAGGTGGTCGGCGTCGGCAGCGTCGGCACCCGGTGCTGGATCATCCTGCTCACCGGCCGCGACGACAGGGACCCGCTGCTGCTCCAGGTCAAGGAGAGCGGCCCGTCGGTGCTGGCCGACCACATCAAGGCCGACGAGTGGGACAACCACGGCCGCCGGGTGGTCGCCGGTCAGCGCCTCATGCAGGCGCACAGCGACATCTTCCTGGGCTGGCAGAGCTACGGCGGCCGCGACTTCTACGTGCGGCAGCTGCGCGACTGGAAGGGCACCATGGAGTCGGCGTCGTTCAAGCCCGAGGGGCTGCGCCTCTACGGCGAGATCTGCGCGTGGACGCTGGCCCGGGCCCACGCCCGCGGCGGCGACCGCATCGCGATCGCCGCCTATCTGGGCAAGACTGACGCCATGGACCGCGCCCTGGTCCGGTTCGCCGAGGACTACGCCGACCGGACCGAGAGCGATCACGCGGCCTTCAGCTCCACGTCCTGAGTTTCTTTGCGGGCGATCAACGTCACCGCGACCTCGTACGCCGCCAGCAGCACCACGATCACGAGCAGGCTCATCCAGGACGACCAGATGAGAGCCGCGATCCCGGCCACGACCAGCCCGCCGATCCGCACCGCATCCAGGTAGCGCGCGATGAAGCCCGGCGCGTGATCGCCGGCCACCAGAGCGCCCCGCCACGCCCACTTCGTGCCGGCCACGGCCTGGCGCCGCAACCACCGCGGCACCCGTCCCGGCCCGGCCAGATAGGCGATGACGGCCAGCAGCGCGCCGATCCAGATGATCTGCGTGCCCCTCTCCCGCAGCACCGAGAAGATGCTGTCGACGGCCGCGTTGACGCCGTCGCGGTAGACCCCCTCGGGCACCTGCTCGACCACCTGGCGGCGCACCGCCCGCACGATCACCGTGACCGTCACGGCGGCCACGACAAGCCAGATTCCCAGTTGTACGGCTGTGCGGCGCCGCCGTGGCGACACCAGGAAAGCCGCCAGCACCAGCACGATCGTCGAGGCCACGAACAGGGCCAGATAGCGCTTCGAGGCGGCCACGGTGTCCTGCAGCGCCTTGAGCTGGCCGCCGTCGTACACCGTGAACTGCGCGAAGTTGGCCGGGAGAGAGACGCCCAGCGCCTCCTCCACCCGCAGCCGCAGATTGTCGGGAATCGCCCCCGAACTCAGGTCGGGCAACGTGATCGTCTTGCCGAACAGCGTCGGCAGCTGCGCGCTGAGCTCCCGCAGGGCCTGGTTGATCAGCGGCAGCAGGTCGATGTCGATGTGGTCGCCCTGTGCGGTGATCACCTCGCTCTCACCCTCGACGACGGCCATGACGCGGTCGTGGACGCGGCGGTTGAGCTCGATCCACACGGTCTGGAAGCCGTCGCTGCGCAGCACGTTGGTGACCACGGTGCGGACCTGGGTGCGCAGCTGCCCGGCGATGGGGCCGGCGGCGAACGCGGCCTGCTGCGGGAGGACGTCGCGCAGCCGCTGCTCGACGTTGATCACGGAGAAGGTCTGCGCGGTGGCGTATTCGGCGACCGCGGCCGAGATCTGCGGATCCTGCGGCAGCGGGGCCACCGTGCTGACCCAGCGATCGGTGCTCAGGGTGGTGCGGGCCGCCCAGAGTCCGACCACGCTCAGGACGAGCGCGAAGGCGGCGACCGCGGCCAGGATCGCGGCGATGACACCCCGGACCCGGCGGCCGGTGGGGCCGCGCTGCTTTTTCCCGGACAGCTCTCCTTTCGCGGCCAGCTCTTCTTTCGCGGCCAGCTCGCGTCGTAGGTCGGCGACCTCGGCCCGGAGCCGTTCCAGTTCCTGGTCGCCCTCCACGGGCGTACTCACCGAGGTGTCGTTGTTGCTCTTCTCGTCGCTCGCCGCCCGGTTGGGCTGGTCGCCGTTGCCGGCAGCCTCGGCCGCCGTGGGCACGCTGCTCGTCATGCTCCGACCGTCGCCGATCGGCCCGGCGCGCCGATTCATCCCTGCCGGATGAATCCCGCCCCCACCGGTCGGCGCACGCTGAGACGCATGGCATTGGGGCCGCTGGAACTCATGGTCTTGTCCTTTCCCGCGGAGGAACTCAACGACGGCGTGTGGGCGACATTGGACCGGCTGGAGCGGGCCGACCAGATGTGCGTCGTGGACGCGCTGGTGGTCCGCAGCGACCAGGCCGGTGGCACCCGCACGGTCGAGCTGAGCGACCTGCCCGGCATCCGCGGTGATCCCGATGTGCTGTCGGCCCTGGCCACGGGCCTCATCACCGAGTCCGACATCTCCGACGTGGCGGAACTGCTCGACGACGACGCGACCGAGGTGCTGGCCGTGCTCCTGGAACACCGCTGGATCGGCGACCTGGCCGGCCGGGTCGCCGCGACGCGCGGCCAGATCGTCGCCCTCACCCACATCTCGGGCGCTCCGAGCCCCGTGCACTGAAAGGACAGACATGCCCGAAGTCGACGAGTTGGGCCCCATCGACTACCTGTGCGTCGAGCTGCCGCCGGGCAGCATGGACGGCAAGGCGTTCTCGCTGCTGGAAGACCTGGTCGACCGGCACATCATCCGGGTCCTGGACATCGCGCTGGTCCGCAAGAACCCGAACGGCAAGGTGACGGTCCTCGAGGAGGCCGAGTTCGACGTGAACGGCCTCGGTTCCTTCCACGGCGCCGCCTCCGGCGTGCTCGGTGGCGAGGACCTCCAGGAGGCCGGCGAGCTGCTGGAACCGGGCGCGGCCGCGGTGATCCTCATCTACGAGAACACGTGGGCGGCCCCCTTGGCCCGCCAGCTGCGCCACATAGGAGCGCAGCTGCTGGCCAGCGGCCGCATCCCGGTGCAGCAACTGATCCAGGCCCTGGACGACTCGGAGCCGCAGTACGCGGCCAAGGGAAGGTGACCCCGATGCCCGGACTGCTCCGAGGAATAGCCCGAACCGCGGTGGTGGCCGGCACGGCCTCAGCCGTCTCCGGCCGGGTACGCCACCGCCAGGACGGCCGCTGGGCCCGCCAGGAGGCGGAGAACGAGATGCTGCAACAACAGCAGCAGCCGGCCTACGCTCCCCCGCCCCAGCAGGTCTACGTCGCGGCCCCGCCCGCCGCCGCCGCGCCCACCGCCGCCCCCGACATGTCCGCCAAGATCGACCAACTGAAGCAGCTGGCCGACCTGAAATCCCAGGGCATCCTGACCGACGCCGAGTTCGAGGCCCAGAAGGCCCGCATCCTGGGCCAGTAAGGACCACCACCCCGGCCGCCCCCGGACCACCGGGGGCGGCCGGCGTTCACCGGTGGCGGGCCCAGATCAGGACGCCACGTTTGGTCACGTCCATCGGGGTGACGAACTGCCGTGCCGCACGCCGGGCGTCAGGGACGGTCAGCCCACGGCCGCGCAGAAAGGCGGCCACCGCCGCCACGTCCGGCAAGGAGATCAACGGGGCGTCCCACCGCTCGGCCCGGACGATGTCGAAAACCTGCTCGACGATGCCGACCGCCTCCTCGGCGTCGAACGTCGACCTCGTCCCCCAGCCCGGCAGCACAGAGGCGAACTCCGGGTCGTTGCGACGGCTCGGCGCGCACGCCACGAAGACACCGCCCGGCCGGATCACCCGGGACGTCTCCTTCAGACAGGCGACCGGGTCCGCGAGGTGTTACGGCCGAGGTTCTCCGCCAGCCGGCCGTCGCCGCCTCATTCGTAGTCCGTCGGATGGCGCATGACACCTAACTGTAGGTGCGCGGATACGGGCGCGGCGACGGCGGCGGCTGGGGAACGCGGACGACGGCCGACTTGGCGACGCCGGCCACCAGGGAGCCGATCGCTATGCCCAGGACCATGTTCAGGCCTGCGGTGTAGATGCGGGCGCCCAGGCTCGCGTCCGTGACGAACGGTGCCAGCATCGCCACGATGGTGGCCAGCCCGATCACCCAGCCGAAGAAGCGCATGGGCCGGGGCGTGGTCAGCAGCAGCAGGTGGACCAGGCCGGTGGCGACCAGCGCCGCCATGGCCGCGCCGAAGGCGTACCAGCCGGTCGACGCGTCGCCCCACGTGCCCTGCCCCTTGGGCGCGAGCACGTCGATGTCGAACAGTCCCCGTCCGAACAGGATCCCGGCGATCGCGATCAGGGCCGCGACCACGGCGGTGGCCGCGCCGCCGGACCAGAGCTTGCCCGCGTTGACGGCCGGGCGCGTTTCGTTGATACCGGTCATGGATCGAGCCTCACGGAAGCCGCCGCGCGCACGCTTCACCCCAGATGGATGGTTTGATGGCACCCGTGGGCGACTCGGCGGATGATCCAGGCACGTCTCTCCTGACGCTGACCGTTGTCGGACCCGATTCCCAGGAATTCCTCGTCGAAGGGGTCCCCGGGGACGAACCGGTCCGGAACTTCTTGATCGGATTCCTCGAGTCCGGATATCCCGAGGTTCCCTGGCGGCTGCGCCAGTGGAAGGCCGACCTCATAGCGGGCCCCGGCCCCGTTCGGCTCGATCCACAGGCGACTCTGCTCGAGGCCGGCGTCCGGGACGGCTCCCGTCTAGCGGTCTCGGCCTATTCCGCGGCGGGCGGGTTCGGGCTGCCCGAGCTCCTCACGTTCGTCGGCGGGATGCTCCTCAGCGGCGCTGTCGGAAACGCCGGTTACGACCTGCTCAAGGTGACCTGCAAGTCGATCGCCGAGCGCTGGTCGGCGCGGAGGCCGTTCTCGGGCCGGCAGCGGCTGAGCGCCGGCGAGGCGACCGAGCTCGCCCGGAGCGCCGCCTGTCTCAGGTTCGACATCGGCGACCCGTCCCGGCTCCGCCTGGAGGCGGCCAACCCGCTCATCCTGCGCTACGACCACACGGGGATCCAGAGTCTCCGGACGAGACGGTTCGCTTCCCGGCGCGCCTTGTCCGAGTCGTGGAGCTGCGTGTTCACTCTTGCCGAAGCGGGTCTGCCGGCCTCCATGACCATCCTGGTCCGCGCCAATCCGCCGGATCCGGAGCGGACCTTCGTCTATCTGCTGCCCGACCGGGGCTGATAGCGTGGTGCGGCACGCCGACGAGCAGCCGAAGGGAGGTCAGAACAATGTCCGATGTTCTGCGCCCCTTCCGCGGCCCGGCGTCCCCGCGGTTCTAGCGAGGCGCGCTCCTTCCCGGAGGCCCACCATGACCGCTCTGACGTTCCGCCCGCTCGTCGCGGGTGAGGAAGATCTGTTCGACTCTCTGCCCGATCCGCTGCCCGAGTTGCGCCAGGCGTCGTTCGCCGACGGGCTCGCCTCCGGCGGCTTCGATCATTCGCGCGCCTGGATAGCGTCCGAGGACGGCCGGGTCGTCGCCCGCGCCGCCTGGGTCCTGCCGCCCGGTGCCGTCGGCCGGCCGTGGCTGGAGCGTTTCGACGCGGCCAGTCCGGAGATCGGCGCCGCCCTGCTCACCAAGGCCCACGCGGCGCTCGGCGGTCCCCTGCCCTACTACGCCGCCGCTCCCGCGCATTGGCGGCAACGGCCCGAGTCAAAAGCGGTTCTTGATGTACGTCTGGAAGCCGCGCGCCGGGCCGGCCTGGCCGAGCGCGGCGAGCGTCTCCGTCTGACCTGGGCCGGCGCGAACCTGCCGGCCACCAGCGGGCGCCACACCTTCCGGCCCGTCACCGGCGAGGACGAGATCAGGTCCATGGTCGCCCGGATCGGCCGGCCCGACATCGTCACCGGGGCCGAGACCGCGCTCGCCGTCCTGGGAGCCGATCTTGCGTCCGAGCCGCTGCCCTGGCTGCGTACGGCTCAATGGCTCGTCGCCGAAGAGGCGGGTCTGGTCGCCGCCGCGGGTGACCATTGCTATCCGTTGATCGGCTATCTGGGGCTTCTCGACACCGGCGCCCGGGAGGAGCTGATCGCCGAGGCCGTCCGCGTGCTGACCGGCGGCGGCGCCCGGGAGGTGGTGGCCGACGTCGACTCCTACCGGGTCGAGGTGCTGGCGGCCTTGGAGCGGACCGGCTTCCGCCAGGTCCGCTCCCGGATCGTGCTCACGTGATCAGTTGTTGATCGAGGCCTGACGCGCCTCGATCGCCTTGACGGTGTTGTGCAGGGCCTTGACCAGCACGCCCTTGCCGACGCTGCCGAGGAGCAGCCCGGTGATCTTGCCCTTGAGGTTCTTGCCGTCGCGCACCACCACCGCGTCGAGGGTGGTGGTGCCGTCGGGCTGCCGGGTCAGCGTGTAGGTGTGGCCCGAGTCGCCGCCCCAGATGTTGGAGTCGGTGGTCTTCATGGTCACGCGGGTCGGATTCGACCAGTCGTACGACAGGCGTTCCCAGACACCGCCGCCGCCTTCGGTGACGTCGGCGGAGGTGGCGCCCAGCTCGTGCACCTTGAGGTCGGCGTCGGAGCTGTTGGCGAACAGCTTCTGGCGGCCCGGTCCGAAGTCGGTGAGCCCGGCGACGAACTGCTCGGGGGTGAGGGTCGTGGTCTCGTGCATCCGGATGATCGACATGTGAACAGCTTGTCGTCGGAAGCACCTCCACCGAGCCGGTAGGAGTCCCTGGTGAGTCCCGGGTGGGCCCTGGTGCGGCCCCCGGGTGACCTGGGACTCACTCGCTTATATGGGTATGCCGTCATACCTAATACTCGGCTCGTGAACGAGATCGCCGCCGCCGTCGTGGAGCTCGCGCCCGCTCTGCACCGGGCCCTGGAGCGCCGCGCCGACACCGACTTCGAACATCCACGTCCGCCGGAGATGCAGCTCTCGGCGCTGCGGCTGATCCGGCGCCGCCCCGGCACGACGGTGCGCGAGCTCGCCGGCGAGCTCCAGCTCAAACCGAACAACGCGAGCGCCCTGGTGACCGCGATGGTCGCCAACGGTCTGCTGCGCAAGGAGCCGGACCGGACCGACCGCCGAGTCGTACGCCTGCGGCTGACCGACCAGGCGCAGCAGCGGCACGACACGGTCCAGGGGCTGTTCACCGGCTATGTCGAGGCGGCCCTGTCCACGCTCACCGACGGGGAGCGGCGTGACCTCGCCGCGGCGCTGCCCGTGCTCCACCGCATCACCGAACAGATTAAGCAGGGAGAGTAAGTGACCACCCTAACCACGGCGCCCACCCCGCCCGCGGTCGTATCGAGGCGGAGCCGGCCCTGGCTGTCCCTGATCGCCGTCGCGTTCGGCCTGTTCATGGTCGGCCTCGACGGCAGCATCGTGTCGATCGCCAACCCGGAGATCGGCCGCGACCTGAACGCCAGCACGGCCGGCCTGCAGTGGGTGACGAACGCCTATCTGCTGGCCCTGGCCGCCTCGCTGATCCTGGGCGGCAAGCTCGGCGACCGCTTCGGCCGCCGCACCTACTATCTCATCGGCGTGGCCGGCTTCACCGTCGCGTCGGTCGCCATCGGCCTGTCCGGCTCGATCACCGGCGTGATCGTCTTCCGGGCCGTGCAGGGCTTCTTCGGCGGCCTGCTGATGCCGAACACGCTGGGCATCCTGCGGGCCGTCTTCCCTCCGAGGAAGTTCGGCATGGCGGTCGGCATCTGGGCCATGGTGTCGTCGGTGTCGACCGCGCTCGGCCCGATCGTGGGCGGCCTGCTCGTCGAGCACGTCAACTGGGAGTCGGTCTTCTACGTCAACGCCCCGATCGGCATCGTCGCCCTGGTCGTGAGCGCGCTCGTGCTGCCGCAGAGCAAGAACTCGACCGGGCATCACAGGTTCGACATCCCCGGCATCGTGCTGCTGGCCGCGGGCCTGGTCGTCATGGTCTTCGGCGTGGTGAAGGGCGAGACGTGGGGCTGGGGTTCGGCCGCGACGCTCGGCACGATCGCCGCCGGACTGGCGATCCTGGTGGTCTTCGGCTGGTACGAGACCCGCGTCGAGCACCCGCTGCTGCCGATGCGCCTGTTCCGCAACAGAGCGCTGACGATCGGCACGGTGCTGACCGCGGTGAACTTCTTCGTGCTGCTGGGCTCGATCTTCTACGTGATGCTCTACCTACAGAACGTCCGCGGCTACACACCGGTGATGGCGGGCGTGCTCACCTTGCCGCTGAGTTTGGCCTCGGTGGTGGCGTCGCCGCTCGGCGCGGCGCTGACCGACCGTTTCGGCCCGCGTCTGACCATGCCTCTCGGCATGGTCCTGCAGGCGCTGGCCTCGTTCGGCCTCCTGCTCTTGCAGACCGATTCGCCGTACGCCGTCATGTGGCCCTCGTTCATCCTGTTGGGCCTGGGCATCGGCATGATCATGGCCGCGTCCTCGGAGGCGATCGTCGGCAACGCGCCGGTCAGGGACGCCGGCGTGGCCGGCGGCTTGCAGGCGACGGCCTTGCAGGTGGGAGGCGCGCTGGGCACGTCGGTGCTGGTCTCCCTGATCAGCAGCAAGGTGGGCACCACGCTGCACACGTCGCTGACCGCCGCCGGCGTGCCCGCCCCGCTGGCGACCGGCTTGCAGGAGGCGAAGGACGCCGTCGCCATGGGCGTAGCCCCGGTCTCACCCGACATGACCGCCGAGATCAGGGCGGCGGTGCTCGAAGGCGCCGGCCAGTCGTTCATCACCGGCCTGCACGTGGCCGCCCTGACCACAGCAATCCTCTGCGTGGTGGCCGCCGTGGTCGCCGTCGTAGGCGTGCGGCGCGGCACGTCACCGACCGAGGGCGTGGCCGCGCACTGACCCCGGGTCCGGGTGCAACCAGCTTGCACCCGGGCCGTACCCGGATGACGCCCCGGGCCGCGCAGGCTTCAGTGGTGCCGATGGCCTTGATGAACGCGCCGCTCCGCCGATGGGCGGGATGGCAGTTCCTCCTTGCCTTCGGCGCCCCGGTGATCGTCCTGTACTACTGGTTCCTGCACCTGGGCCCGGGCTGGGGCGGCTTACAGGTCGCCCTCTACACGAGCGCCAACGGCGCCCTGGCGGTGAGCTGCCTGGTCACCGCGGCCCGCCGGCGCGACCTGCGCCCGGTCATGCTGTTGTTCGCGGCCTCCGCGATCACCTCCATCTTCGGCGACGTGGTCTTCTACTTCCTGGCGCTGGTCGGCGGCGAGGTGGCGTACCCCAGCATCGCCGATCTCGGCTATCTGGCGGCGTACCCCCTGCTGGCCTCCGGCCTGCTGCTGCTGGTGCGGCGGCGAACCCCGGGCCGCGACTTCGCGAGCGCGGTGGACGCCGCGATCGTCGCGGTCAGCGCCGGCTACCTGGTCCTCGAGTTCACCATCCTGCCCACCATGGAGATCAGCTCCGCGAACATCGCCACGCTGGTCTCGGTCGCCTATCCGGTGGGCGACCTCATGCTCATCGTGGTCGGCGCCCGCCTGCTGATCGGCGGCGTCCGCACGGCACCGCTGCTGATGATCGCCGCCTACTTGGCGCTGGTGCTGTTCTCCGACACGTTCTACATGATCCAGACCCTGGACGGCTCCTATCGCGCCGGCAACTTCCTGGACGCTTTCTGGATGGCTGCCTCCTTCATCCTGGCCGCCGGCGTGGCCCACCCCGACGCCCCGAAGCTGCTGGCCCGCAACACCACGGTGACCGCCGACGCCACCGCCCGCCGCCTGATCGTCCTGGCCGTGGCCGCGGTCATGGCCCCGACCGTAATGATGGTGCAGTACCTGCGAGGCGCCACCCCGCACATCATCGTGGCCGGCCTGGTCTGCAACCTCCTCTTCCTGCTGGTGGTCGGCCGCATGGCCGGCCTGGTCCGAGCCCAGCGGCACGCCGCCATCACCGACGCCCTGACCGGCTTGCGAAGCCGCCGTTTCTTCGAGCAGTCCCTGCGCTCGGAGTCGTCGCGGGCCACCCGCCACGACGCCGACCTCAGCATGCTCCTGCTGGACATCGACCACTTCAAATCCGTCAACGACACCTACGGCCACGCCGGCGGCGACCGCGTCCTGGTCGAGGTGGCGGACCGCCTGAAGACAGCCATCCGCCCCGGCGACATGGTGGCCCGCTACGGCGGCGAGGAGTTCGCCGTCCTGCTCCCCGGAGCCGGCCCGGCCGAGGCCGCCGACATCGCCGACCGCCTGCGAAGGGCGATCGCCGCCACCCCCATAGCGGTCTCCGACGACCGCCACCACCACGTGACAGTCTCGGTAGGAGTGGCCGGCACCCGGATCCCCGAGGAGATGGTCCTGTCCGCCGACCGGGCCCTGTACGCCTCGAAGAACGCCGGCCGGGACCGCGTGACGATCGCCGACCCCACCCCCACCCCAATAGCCGCCTGACAGAGACCGTAGCCGCGCCCCAAACGCGAGCGAACCAACCGCCAACCGTGCTCCGCCCCGCCTGCGGCCAGTCAGCCGTCGATCGCGACGACGAGCCGGCCGGCGTAGCGGGGCCGCACGGCCTCGTCGGTCATGGCGGCGGCCACCGCGGCCCGGCTCACCCGCGCCGGGAAGAGGCGGCGCGGCACGCGCTCCAAGGGCAAGGTGCGGTGCGGCACCTCGTCCAGGGACAAGGCCTGGCGCGCCGACGGCACGTCGGTCATCGGGCCGACGTGAAAGACCGTGCCACCGGCGGCCAGGACGGCCGCGTCCGCCGCGACCTTGTCCGGGATCTCGTCCCGCATGACGAGCCCGAGCAGCCCCCGCGTCAGCGCACCCGCCGCTTCGGCCGACGGCCCCGTGCCGAAGGCGCCGAGCCACACCACCCGCCCCACACCGGACCCCACGACGGCCTTGGCCCCGGCCGTCAGCACTCCCGGCAGATCACCTTTCGCCCGCCCGAGCCCGGACACGAGCACGTCGGCCCCCTCGACCGCCCGGGCGATCGACTCCGGGTCGTACACATCGGCCGCGACCACGCTCAGCCCGGCCCGGGCCGCCACGCGGGCCGGCTCCCGCGCCAGCGCCGTGACCCTCAAACCCCGAGCGAGCCCCGCTTCCACCAGCAACGATCCCACCGCCCCGGTGGCACCCAGCACCGCCATCCGCACCATCACGCCACCCCGCCCTCGACGCCCAGCCCCACGATCCGCACCATCACGCCACCCCGCCCTCGACGCCGAACCCCACGGTCCGCTCCATCACGCCGCCGCGCTTTCGATGCCGAGGCCGGCGCCGCGCAGAGTGCTGAGGGCCGCCCCGTGCAAGCCCGGCGCCGCGGCCAGGTAGCCGTCGCTCGCGATGTCCCAAGGGGCGCCGTCCAGGTCGGTCACCACGCCCCCGGCCTCGCGGACGATCAGGAGCGGCCCGATGTGGGAGCGGACGTTGTCGAACTGCCACACCGCGTCCATCCGGCCCGCGGCCAGTTGGGCCAGTTCATGAGTGACGGGCACGGACATCCGGACGTACAGCGCCTCTCTCATCATCGCCGCGACGCCGGCGCCGACCCGGGCGGCGGCCCCGGCGTCGCGGCCGGGTTTCGCCTGGCCGGTTCCCACCAGCGCGGCCGCCAGGTCCTTCTTCTCCGAGACCTTCATCGGCACGCCGTTGCGCCTCGCGCCCTCGCCGGCCACCGCGGTGAACAGCTCGCCGGTGAGCGGCACAGAGAGAACGGCCAACTCCGGGCGCCCGTCGCGGACCAGGCTCACCCCGATGTTCCAGTCGGCCATGCCGTGCACGGCGTTGACGTTGCCGCCGACCGGGTCGACCACCCACCAGTCGCCGGCGGGCATCGGGCCGGTGGCGTGCTCGTCCTCCTCCCACCGGGAGCCGGGCACCGCCGCCGTCAGCACGGGACGGAGCAGGTCGGCCACGGCACCGTCGTTGGCCTGGACGGCGGCGACGAGCGCGGGCAGATCGGCCGGGCGGGCGTCGACGGAGTAGCGGGTGAGCAGCTTGGCGCCGGCCTGCCGGACCGCCTCGGTGACTTCGGAAATGTTCATGCCATGAGCCTGGCCGGGCTGCATCATTAAGTCCAGTGCACTGTTGTTAGGCTACGATTCACCGCCATGCAACTGGACTTGAACCTGCTCACGGCCCTCGACGCCCTCCTCGAAGAGGGCAGCGTGACCGGGGCGGCCGACCGCCTCCGGCTCTCCCCGCCCGCGCTGAGCCGCACCCTCGGCCGCCTCCGCCGGCACACCGGCGACGACATCCTGGTGCGGACCGGGCGCACGATGACCCCCACGCCGTACGCCCTGGCCATCCGCGACCAGGTACGCGACCTGGTCCAGCAGGCCCATCAGGTGCTGGCGCCCACCCGCGAGCTCGACCTGGCCACCTGGGACCGCACCTTCACCCTGCGCTGCCACGACACGCTCACCGCCGCCCTCGCCCCCGACCTGCTGCGCGTCGTGAACGACCAGACCCCAGGGGTACGCCTGCGGTTCCTCGCCGAGACGGCGGTCGACACCGACGACCTGCGGCACGGGCGCGTCGATCTGGAGGTCGGCGCCGACGTGCCCGCCGCCAACGAGTTCCGTTCCGAGACCATCGGACACGACCAGCTCGTCGTGGCGATGCGCCGCTCACACCCGTACACCCAAGGTTTTGACCTCGAGCGTTTCGCGGCGCAGCCGCACGTTCTCGTCTCCCGCCGGGGCCGCCTGGCCGATCCCATCGATGAGATCCTGGCCACGCACGGCCTGCGCCGGCGCGTGCTCGCCTCCGTCGGCACGGGCGCGGCGGCCGCCCAGGTGATCAGCGGCAGCGATGGCCTGGTGACCCTTCCGCTGAGTCTGAGCCGGCCCCTGATCGAGGCGTTCGGGCTGGTCACGACGCCGCTGCCGGTGGCCGTGCCGGATGTGCCGGTGGTCAGCGTGTGGCATCAGCGCTACGACACCGATCCCGGCCACATGTGGCTACGGGCACAGGTCCGGGCCGCCCTGGCGTCGGCAATGCGACAACTTCCGGAAACCTGATGAGGGCAATGTGCAGGCATGGACCTTCACAACGGGGTGGAACTGCGCTCGCTCGGAAACACGCCCGACGAGTTCCGGCAGGACATGCTGAGCAATCTGTACTACCGGCGCGGCACGACCGTGGAATCGGCGAGCGCTCAGGACGCGTACGAGACCCTGGCCTTGACCGTCCGGGACCGCCTGGCGGAAAGACGGGCACGGACCGCGGCGGCGCAATACGCGAGTAATCCCCGGTGGGTCTATTACCTGAGCGCGGAATATCTGCTCGGTCCGCAGCTGGAGCAGAACCTGCTCTATTCGGGCACCGGCGAGGCCGCGCACAAAGCGCTGCTGGCCTGCGGTTTCGAGCCCGGAGAGATCGCCGCGCTCGACGTCGAGCCGGGTCTCGGCAACGGCGGCCTGGGCCGGCTCGCGGCCTGCCTGCTCGACTCGCTGGCCACGCTCGACATCCCTGCGGTGGGCTACGGCATCCGCTACGACCTGGGCATCTTCCGGCAGGAGTTCCAGGACGGCCGTCAGGTCGAGCGGCCGGACGACTGGGCGTTCCAGGGCGACCCGTGGGAGTTCCCGGCGCCCGACGACGCGCAGACGGTGGGCTTTTACGGTCACGTCTACGAAAAGGACGGCCGCAAGGTCTGGGCGCCCGGAGAGGTCGTTCTGGGCGAGCCCAGCCATTTGCTGGTTCCCGGTTACGGCACGACAACCGTCAATATCGTACGTCTGTGGCGCGCTCGCGCTCATCAGGCGTCGTTCGATCTGACGCGTTTCTCGGCCGGCCAGTACGCCGAGGCCGTGCAGGACGCGGTCCGCGCCGAGAACATCAGCAAGGTCCTCTATCCGGACGACAGCACCGCGGCCGGTCGCGAGCTGCGCCTCAAGCAGCAGTACTTCCTGGTCTCGTGCTCGCTGAGGGACATCGTGCGCCGTTTCCGGCTGCGCAATTCCGACTGGGACACGTTCCCGTCGAAGACGGCGATCCAGCTCAACGACACCCATCCGGTGCTGGCGATCCCGGAGCTCATGCGCCTGCTGGTCGACGAGGAGGGCCTCGACTGGGACCGCGCCTGGTCGCTGGTGCGGCAGACGTTCAACTACACCTGCCACACGCTGTTGCCGGAGGCGCTCGAAACGTGGCCGGTGGACATGCTCGGCCGTCTTCTCCCCCGCCACCTGGAGATCATTTATCTGATCAACGTCGGTCTTCTCGAGGAGGTCCGGTCGCGCTTTCCCGACGACATCGACCGCGTACGCCGGATGTCGCTCATTCAGGAATCGCCGGCCCGGCTGGTCCGGATGGCCAATCTCGCGGTCACCGGCACGTCGATGACCAACGGGGTCGCCGAACTGCACACCCAGTTGCTGACCTCGACCGTGTTGCGGGACTTCCACGACCTCTGGCCGGACCGTTTCGCCAACGTGACGAACGGCGTTTCTCCCCGGCGCTTCGTCCGCTTGGCCTCCCCCGGACTGTCGGCGCTGATCACGTCCGCCCTCGGTGACGAACGGTGGCTTTCGGATCTGTCGCTCCTGGCCGATCTGGAGCCGCTGGCCGCGGATTCGTCGTTCCGGCAGCAGTGGCGTGAGGTGAAGCGGGCGGCCAAGGGCGCCCTCGGGCTCGGCGATCCCGGTGCCCTGATGGACGTCATGATCAAGCGCTTCCACGAGTACAAGCGCCAGCAGCTCAAGCTGCTCCACGTGATCACGCTCTATCACCGGATCAAGGCCGGGACGTACGACGGTGTCCCGCGCACGATCCTGTTCGGCGGCAAGGCGGCGCCGGCCTATAAGGCCGCGAAGAACATCATCCACCTGATCAACGCGGTGGCCGCTGTCGTCAACGCCGACCCAGCCGCGTCCGGCCTGCTCCGGGTGGTCTTCCCGGCCAACTACAACATCACGCTGGCCGAGCACATCATCCCGGCCGCCGACCTGAGCGAGCAGATCTCCATGGCCGGCAAGGAGGCTTCCGGTACGGGCAACATGAAGCTCACCCTGAACGGCGCCCTCACCATCGGCACCCTCGACGGCGCCAACATCGAGATCCGTGACCGGGTCGGCGCCGGCAACTTCTTCCTGTTCGGCCTGGACGCCCCGGCCGCGCTCGCGTTGCGCTCCGGCGGCTATCGCCCGCGTGACCACTACGAGGCCGACGAGGAGTTGCGGGCCGCCCTCGACGCGGTCCTGTCCGGCGCGTTCGGCGGCGTGGGCCACGACGTGGCGGCGTCCCTGCTCGACCGCGACGAATATCTGACCCTGGCCGACTACCGGTCGTACGTCGACTGCCAGGCCGAGGTGGGCGCCGCGTGGCGCGATCAGGAGCGCTGGACCACCATGTCGATCCTCAACACGGCCCGCGCCGGCTTCTTCTCCTCCGACCGCACGGTCGCCGACTACCTGGACCGCATCTGGCACGCCGAGCCCGTGCGCCCGTAAAAATGTCATACCCCCCGGGAAGAATCCTGGGCATGTTCACAGTGGAGTTCGAGCGCATCGGCTATGCCCCTTTCATCCTGCGCGCGGTGTCCAGCGCGACCCGCCCGCTGCTCGTCGAGGAGGTCTACGCGGCCTGGGCCGCGTCGGTGACCTCCTCGGCGAGCCACCTGGTGCGATGGCCGGCGCCGGGCCGGGCGTGGGAGACCTTCGAGTCGGATGTACGGGCTCTGGTCCGTTCCGGCGAGCTGGTCACGTGCGCCGACGACGAGGCGCCGGCCCACCCGCACCACCATCTGACCCGCGGTCACGAGGGCCACGCGCCGTTCCGGAGCGGCCCGGCCCCGGCCGTCCGGCGCTACCTGGCCACCCCCGCCGGCTCGGAGGCGTGGCAGGCGTCCATCGCCGACCCCTTCCTGCGCCGGGCGATCACCGTGCTCAGGCCCCGCGCGCCGCGCTCGGCCCCGGTGGGCGCCGGCCGGCGGTGAGCGCTCAGGTGACAGATCGTGCCGGCGGTGAGCGCTCAGGTGGACAGATCGTGCCGGCGGTGGGTGAGGCGCTCGGCCAGAGACGCCGGTGCCACCCGGCGCAGGGCGAAGACCAGCGGGGCGTTGCTGCCCACCGCGTAACGCGGTCGAGGGCGGGCGGCCGAGATCGCCTTCAGGATGGTCCGGGCCACGCGCTCGGGTGGGGTGCCGGCACGCTCGTTGCGGTCGAGGGCGGCGAGCATCGTGTCGAAGCGGCGGCGGTGCGGTGAATCCTGGGCCACATAGACCGTTCGGCGCTCGCTGATGCCGGTGGCGATGGAGCCCGGTTCGACGGTGGTGAGCCAGACGCCGTACGGGGAGAACTCATGTCTTGCGCCGTTGCTGAAGCCTTTGATCGCGGCCTTCGAAGCGACGTAGGACGAGCGGTAGGCCAGGGGGAAGGAGGCCAGCATCGAGCCGACCATCACCACCCGGCCGTGACCGCGCATGCGCATGCCCGGCAGGGCGAGCTGCGCCAGGCGTACGGGACCGAGGACGTTGACCTGGAAGACCCGCCGCAGTGCCTCGTCCGGCAGTTCCTCGAACGGTCCCGACTGACTCTCGCCGGCGTTGTTGACCAGCACGTCGACGCCGCTGAGGGTTTCCGCGAGGGCCTCGATCGACGCGGGCTCGTCCAGTTCCAGCGGCAGGTATTCGACGCCGGCCACCGGCTCCGTGATCGATGACGGCGTGCGCGACGTCCCGTACACCCGGTAGCCGGCCGCGACGAGCGCCGCCGCCGTCGCCCGTCCGATGCCCGAAGATGCGCCCGTGACCAGAGCAGTGCGATCCATCGACGCACCCTATCGGGCGTGAGGGACATCTTCTGAACGGCGACTCGGGCACTATGTGACCATGGTCGATATCGCTGCTCTTCTGGACGCCTATGACTCGCAGATGCGGATGCCGCCGGGTGCCGTTCCCACCGGCCTGACATACGAGCGGGACGGGCCGGTCCTCCGGATTGTCGGCGGACACACGGGACGCATCCGGACGCCCCGCGACCTCGGGGTGAACGGCGCCGCACTCGACCAGCTGATCGTCCGCCAGCGTGACTACTTCCGGGAGCGTGGCGAGGGCGCCGAGTGGAAGCTGCGAGCACACGACCTTCCCACCGACCTTCCGGAACGCCTGGTGGCGGCCGGCTTCGTGCCTCAGGATCCGTTCGCGGTGCTGATCGGCTCCGCCGGCGAGGTGGCCGCCGATCCGGTCCTGCCCGCCGGCGTCGCACTACGGCGAGTCAGCGCGAGCGAAGACCTGCGCCGCATCGCCGACCAGCAGACCGAGGTGTGGGGATTCGACTGCTCCTGGGTCGCCGAGCATCTGGCGTCCCAGGTCTCGGCCGGCCCCGACCAGATCACCATCCTGGTCGCCGAGGCCGACGGCCGGCTCGTCAGCACCGCCTGGGCGATCTACCACCCCGGCACCGACTTCGTCGCGCTGCTGGGCGGCACGACGCTGCCCGGCTGGCGGGGACGAGGCCTCTATCACGCCCTGATCGCAGCCCGGGCCCGCGAGGCCGCCGACCGCGGCTTCCGGCTGCTGCACGTCGACGCGTCCCCGCACAGCGCGCCCATCCTGCGCCGGCTCGGCTTCCAGGAGATCACGACGTCGACGGTCTACTTGTGGACCAAGGACGAGGCAGGTCACGGATGAGGACCTTGCCGGTGGCGTTGCGGGGCAGGGCATCCAGGAAAAGCACTTCCCGGGGTACGGCAAAACGGGCGCGATGCGAACGCACATGGTCGCGGACCGCGTCCTCGTCCAGGACGGCGCCGTCCCGGGTGACAATGTAGGCCGCCAGCCGCTGGCCGTACTTCTCGTCGGGCACACCGATCACCGCGACCTCGCGCACCTGCGGGAGGTCGGCCAGCAGGTTCTCCACCTCGGACGGGAAGACGTTCTCCCCACCCGACACGATCATGTCGTCGGCACGGCCGTCGACGAAGACGCGGCCCGCCTCGTCGAGATGCCCGACGTCGCCGGTGGCCAGCAGCCCGTCACGGACGTCGCCGGACGAGGCGTTGGTGTAGCCCTCGAACAGCATCTCGTTGCCCACGAAGAGCCGCCCCGGCGCTCCGGCCGGAACCGGACTCCCGTCTTCGCCGAGCACCCGCACCACCGTCCCGTGCGGCGGCCGTCCCGCCGTCGACGGGGCCGCCCGCATGTCGGCCGGTGTCGCGATGGAAGCCCAGGACGCCTCCGTCGACCCGTACAGGTTGTAGAGGATGTCCCCGTACCGGTCCATGAACTTCGTGGCCAGCCCGCCGGACAGCGCCGACCCGCTCACGGCGACCACGCTGAGCGGCACCTCGTACGGCGGCTGCTCCATGATCTGTTGCAGCATCACGGGCACCCCGACGAGCGCCTGACAGTTCTCCCGGGCCACCGTGGCCATCGCGTCGCCCGGCTCGAACCGCCGCCGCAGCACGATGGTCGCTCGCAGCGCGATGGCGATCTGCAAAGCCGCGAACCCCCACGCGTGGAACAGCGGCGCCGCGATCAGCACCCGCACCCCGGTCCGCAACGGGATCCGGTCGATGATCGAGCAGAGCGGCGAGAACCCGCCCGGCGTGGGCCGCCGAGCCCCCTTGGGCGTCCCCGTGGTCCCCGACGTGAGCACGATCGTCCGCCCGGCCCGCGCCGGCGGCCGCAACCGCCCGCCAGGTGATCCGGCGATGAGCCGCTCGACTTCGGCTTCGCCCAGAAGCGCGCACTCCGAGCTCCCCGAAGGCAGACCCCGCCCTCCCAAAGGGGGACCCCCGCCTGCGGAGACATCCTCCCCCGAAGCCCCAAGATCGTGCACGCCCCCTGTGGACAACGCGGCCCCTGTGGACAGCGCTGCCTCGGTGGACGGCGCGGCTCCTGTGGACGACGCTGCCTCGGTGGACGGCGCGGCTCCTGTGGACGACGCCGTGCCCGTAGACGCGGCCCTCGTGGACGACGCGGCCTCAGTGGACGACGCGGCCCCTGTGGGCGACACGGCCCCCGCGGACAACGCCGCGCCCGTGGACGACGCGGCCTTCGTGGACGACGCGGCCTCGGTGGACGACTTCGAACACGCCACGGAGCCGGCCGAAGAAGCGCCAGCCGAGGAAAAGCCAGCCGACGCGCCAGCCGACGAACCGGCAGCCGACGCGCCACTGGACGAAGCAGAAGCGGACGAAGCGCCAGCCGACGAAAAGCCAACCGACGGATCGGCAGCAGCCTGGGCCGCCGCCAGGACACCCGCGAACTCGTCGTCGTGGATCACACCGCGGAGCCCCTGCGCCGAGATGACACCGGCCAACTGGGATGCCGACAGGCCCGTGTTCATCAGCACCGGGTCCGCCCCCACCTGCGTGACCGCGATCAACGTCTCGATCATCGACGCCGAGTTGCGGCGCAGCAGGCCCACCCGGTCGCCGGGGCCGAACGGCAACGCCGCCGCCAACCGCGACGCGCGGTCCAGCAACGCCGCGTACGTCGTCGCTCCCTTCTCGTCCATCACCGCCACCCGCCCCGGGCTGCGCGCCGCCGCCTGCCTCAGCTCCCCCGCCAGCCCGAACCCCCAGCGCCCCAGCTCCGCGAACTGCCTGACGATCCGCACGGGGTTCCCTGGATTCAGCAGCCCTCGCCGGGCCATCGTCCGGACGACGAACATCAGCGGATCTGCATCCCGGTGATCGCCCGGGAGATGACCAGGCGCTGGATCTCCGACGTGCCCTCGAAGATCGTGTAGATCTTCGCGTCGCGGTACATGCGTTCCACCGGATGGTCGCGCAGATATCCCGCCCCGCCCAGGATCTGCACCGCCTTCTCGGTGACCGCCACCGCGACCTCGCCCGCCTTCAGCTTCGACATCGAGCCTTCGCCCGACTCGAACGGCTTGTCGTTGCGGCCCATCCACGCCGCCCGCCACACGAGCAGGCGGGCCGCGTCGATCTCGGTCTTCATGTCGGCCAGGGCGAACGCGATCGCCTGGTTCTCCACGATGGGCCGCCCGAACTGGACCCGTTCCCGGGCGTAGGACAGCGCGTATTCGTACGCCGCCCGCGCGATCCCGATCGCCTGCGCACCCACCGCCGGCCGGGACAGTTCGAACGTCCGCATGGCCGCCTGGCGGGACGCCTTCTGGCCGGCTCGGGCCCGGGCCAGCCGCTCGTCCAGCGCTTCCTTGCCGCCGAGCAGGCACGACCCCGGCACCCGCACCTCGTCGAGGAACACGTCGGCCGTGTGTGACGCCCGCAGGCCGAGCTTTTTCAGCTTGCGCGACGCCTCCAGCCCCGGCGTGCCGGGCGGCACGATGAACGCCGCCTGTCCCCGCGAGCCGAGCGCCGGGTCGACCGAGGCCGTCACGACGTGGACGGCAGCGATGCCGCCGTTGGTGGCGTAGGCCTTCTGACCGGTGATGACCCACTCGTCGGTGGCGGGGGAATACACGGCCCGCGTGCGCATCGCGCCCACGTCGGAACCGGCTGACGGCTCGGTTGTGCAGAAGGCGCCGACGGCCGGGTCGGAGGCGTCGCCGAAGCATTGCGGCACCCATTCGACCAGCTGTTCCGGTGTGCCCGATCCATAGATGGCCGCCACCGCCAGCGACGTGCCGGAAATGGCCATCCCGATGCCGCCGTCGCCCCAGAAGAGCTCCTCGTTGGCGATCGGCAGCGACAGCCCGGCCATGTCGGACCAGGTGTTGACCAGGAATTCGAAGCCGTACAGCCCGATCTTCGCCGCTTCCTGGAGGACGGGCCAGGGCATTTCCTCGCGCTCGTCCCATTCGGCGGCGGCGGGCCGGATGACGTTCGCCGCGAAGCCGTGCACCCAGTCGCGCAGGTCGTTTTGCTCTTCGTTCAGATCGAGCCAGAACTCCATGCGAGACCTTCCCGGGACGACGCGGGTATTACTCGCCGGTAACCCTAGGCGGGCGTCACTTGGCCCGCAAGATGAGGACGCTTGCCGAAGAGCTCGAAACGCAGGGAGGGCGAGGCGTGGAACGACACCGTGGACGGCAGCGGGATCGGCTGCTTGAACGCCACCTCCACGCTGTAGGAATCGGGGAGCCGCCCTTCGAAGAACGCGAGGCAGCGGGCCAGACTCCACATGCCGTGCGCAATCGGCCGCGGAAAGCCGAACAGCCGCGCCCCGATCCGCGAGGTGTGGATCGGATTGCGGTCGCCGCTGATCGCGGCGTAGGCGCCGCCCACACCCGCGGGCACCCGCCACACCGCCGAGACCGCCGGAAAAGACAGTTGATCCTGACGATGAGAGGAAGACGACGAGGTCTTGGAGAGGTACGTCGAAACGGCCGACCACACCGGAACACCCGCGACGGAAGCGGCGACGATCACGTCCACCTCACGGCCACGCGGATGCGGGCGCAGGTCGGCCGCCCGTACGGAGAAATCGAGAACGTCAGACGCCGAAACGGGCCGGGAAACTGTGATCCGGTTGGCGATGTGCACCAGCCCGATCACCGGAAAGGGAAAGTCCGGAGCCGTCAGCAACCGCATCACCGACGGAAACGCCAGCACGTGGGGATAGGTCGCCGGAACCGTGTCGGACAGCCGGAATCCGCACACCTGGTCGTAGCGGGCGAGGTGGTCACGGTCGATGGACACGCCGCGCCGGACCTCTTCCCGGTCGGGCAGCGACGTGCGCCGCCCGCGGGGGATCAGTCCCAGCACCGCCCGCAGCGTGTTCCCGTCCATCGCGTCACGCCCCCAGCAGGCTCTGCCCGCAGACCCGCACCACGTTGCCGGTGACGGTCCCGGAGCCGGGCGAGGCGAACCAGGCGATCGTCTCGGCCACGTCGACCGGCAGCCCGCCCTGCGACATGCTGTTCATCCGGCGCCCGGCCTCGCGCAGCGTCAGCGGCATCTTCGCGGTCATCGCCGTCTCGATGAAGCCCGGCGCCACCGCGTTGATCGTGATGCCCTTCTCCAGCAGCGCCGGGGCCGTCGCGCGGACCAGCCCGATCACGCCCGCCTTGCTGGTCGCGTAGTTGGTCTGGCCCCGGTTGCCCGCGATGCCGGCGATCGACGACACCCCGACGATCTTCCCGCCCGGCCGGATGAGGCCACGCTCGACGAGGACGTTGTTGATCCGCTCGGGCGCGATCAGGTTGACCGACAGGACGCTCCCCCACCCGGCGGCGTCCATCTTGGCGATCGTCCGGTCGCGGGTGATCCCCGCGTTGTGCACGACGATGTCCAGGGGCCCGCTCAGATAGGACGCCAGCCGCTCCCCGGCCTCGGGCGCGGTCAGATCCAACTGCAGAGCCCTTCCGCGTACGTCGTTGGCCACGCCGGCCAGGGCGTCCCCAGCCGCCGGCACGTCGAGCGCGATCACGTCGGCCCCGTCGCGGGCGAGCACCCGGGCGATGGCCGCTCCGATGCCCCGCGCCGCCCCGGTGACCAGCGCCGTCGTTCCGTCCAGGGGCCGGTCCCAGTCGGCCGGGGCCGGCGGCGTTCCGGGGCCGATCTCGATGACCTGGCCCGAGACGTACGCCGAACGGCCGCTCAGCAGGAAGCGCAAGGTCGACTCGATCGCCGTCTCGCCGCCCGGCGCCACGTAGACGAGTTGGCTGGTGATGCCCCGGCCGAACTCCTTGCCGATGCTGCGGGTCAGCCCTTCCAGCGCCCGCTGCGCCGTCGCCTCCCCGGGCGACGCGGCGTTCGCGGGCGGGGTGCCGAGCACGATCACGCGGCCCGAACGGGTCAGCGACCGCGCGTTCGGGTGGAAGAAGTCGTACAGCGCACTCAGCGAGGACGTGCCGGTGATCCCGGTGGCGTCGAACACCAGCGCACCGTGGGGTCCGGCCGGCGCATCGAGCACCTCTGTCGCCGTACCGGAAAGGACCTTGCGGATCTCCTCGCCCAGACGCCCGCCCGGGGCGCCGCCGAGCAACACCGGGCCCGCCGCCACCGGATCGCCCGCCTCGTACCGGCGCAGCCGCGGCGGATCGGGCAGCCCCAGGCGCTTGACGAGGTTCCGGCCCGGACCGGAGTTCGCGAAACTCGCGTACCTGTCACCCATGGGCCGCAGCCTACTCGGGGCCGCGGTTGGTAGCCTACTGATCGGTAGCCAAGCGACTTCCAAGGAGGCAACCGTGCCACGCAAGGTCGCGGTGCTGGGCGGCAACCGGATCCCGTTCGCCCGCTCGAACGGCAAGTACGCCCGGGCGTCGAACCAGGACATGCTCACCGCCGCCCTCGACGGCCTGGTGGCCCGCTACGGGCTGGCCGGCGAGCGGCTGGGCGAGGTGGTCGCCGGCGCGGTGCTCAAACACTCCCGCGACTTCAACCTGACCCGCGAGGTGGTGCTGGGCTCGCGCCTCGATCCGGCCACCCCGGCCTACGACGTGCAGCAGGCCTGCGGCACCGGCCTCGAGACGGCCATCCTGGTCGGCAACAAGATCGCGCTGGGCCAGATCGACGCCGGCGTGGCCGGTGGCGTCGACACCACCTCGGACGCCCCGCTCCAGCTCAACGACGACCTGCGCCGCACGCTGCTCGAGCTCAACCGGGCCCGTTCGCTCGGCGACCGGCTGCGGGTGCTGGCCAAGCTGAACCCGCTGCTGGCGTTCAAGCCGGACGTTCCCCGCAACGCCGAGCCGCGCACCGGCCTGTCCATGGGCGAGCACGCGGCCATCACCGCCGTGCGGTGGCACGTCGACCGCCAGGCCCAGGACGAGCTGGCCCTCGCCTCCCACCAGCGCCTGGCCGCGGCGTACGACAAGGGTTTCTTCGACGATCTCCTGACGCCCTATCTGGGCCTGACCCGCGATCAGAACCTGCGGGCCGACACCAGCCTGGAGAAACTGGGCAAGCTGAAGCCGGTCTTCGGCGGCGAGAACGGCTCGATGACCGCGGGCAACTCGTCCCCGCTGACCGACGGCGCCTCCACGGTCCTGCTCGGCTCCGAGGAGTGGGCCGCCGCCCACAACCTGCCCGTGCTGGCCTATCTGGTCGATTCCGAGACGGCCGCCGTCGACTACGTGCACGGCGACGAGGGCCTGCTGATGGCGCCGGCCTACGCGGTGCCCCGCCTGCTGGCCCGCAACGGCCTGACCCTTCAGGACTTCGACTACTACGAGATCCACGAGGCCTTCGCCTCGCAGGTCCTGGCCACCCTGGCCGCCTGGGAGTCGCCGGAGTTCGCCAAACAGCGCCTGGGCCTGGACGCCCCGCTCGGCTCGATCGACCGGGCCAGGCTGAACGTCAACGGCTCGTCCCTGGCCGCCGGCCACCCCTTCGCCGCCACCGGCGGCCGCATCGTGGCCACCCTGGCCAAGCTGCTGGCCCAGAAGGGCTCGGGCCGGGGCCTGATCTCGATCTGCGCCGCCGGCGGTCAGGGCGTGGTGGCCATCCTGGAACGGTGAAAAGCCGTCTCCTCTATGGACGCGCGCGGACCGCGCTGATATCTGAATAGCATGGATCCCGACTGGCCGGAGGAACCCACCTTCCCCGAGTCGCGGGTGGGGGACTACCTTCTGGCCGTCTGGGACCAGCTGCCGGAGGTCGTCGGCCCGGACTGGCCGGCGGTGCGGTCACAGGTGACCGCCCTGCTCCGGCAGATGGCGGCCGGCGGCGACGACGAGGCCGCCTACGAGATCGTGGAGCTGCTGGGGCCGTACGACAGCAACTTCTATGGCCTTCTCTACGACGTTCCCGAGCCCAGCTACCGCGGCATCACCCCGGGCGTCCAGGGAAGCCCGCCGGGCCTTCCCGACGGCTTCGAGGACTACGCCCCACCGGACGAATCCGGCCCGGCCCGGCGATTCATCAACACGAGGCTGTGCCGCGACGGCGCCGACGTCGCCCGCGACGCCGCGCTGCTTCCCGCGACCAGCTACGACCTGCTGGTCAACATCGGCCGGCGCGACGACCGCAGCCTCCTGAAGGCCGACGAGGCCGCCTTCCCCCGCGACCGGCTCCCACCCGGCGGCCTCTGGCTGCAACTGGTCGTCCACACACCGTCCGCGCTCGAGCAGCGCTGGCTCTACCTGCCCGAGGACGGCGACAGCTACGTCTGCCCCTGCCCACCAGGGTCACATTCCCACTTGTGTACGCCCGGACAGCGCACCCCCTTCGCGACGATCACCCTGATCACACCGGCCGCGCCGGCCCACCTGGTCGTCCGGCTGGCCGTCTACTACGGCGCCGCGGTCGTCCACGTCCACGAGGTGGGCCTGCCGATGACCTCGCCGGCGCATCTGACGGCGACGGTCGTCTACTCGCTGACCCGCTCCTTCGCCGACCTCGGCCCGTTCCGCGACCGCAAGCTCAGCGTGTTCACCTCGCCCGCCGCCGACTCCGACGGCCGGATCTACGTCAACGGGGTCAGCGCCGAGCCGATGGCCTTCACCTACAGCGACCAGCAGGCCGAGAACGCCTGCAAGACCGCGCGGAACCGGCTCTTCCAGACCCATCTGGTCAAGGTCAAGGACAAGTGGACCAGCACGTACGACGAGAGCCAGGCCAAGACGCAGCCGGCGTTCGAGGCCGACCTGCTCGCGCTGGCCCGCGTCGGCAGCGACCTGCACTCCAGCATCTTCGGCCGCGGTGACTGGCCGCAGATCAGGCAGATGCTCCTGCACGAGGCGTCGGCCGGGCCGGCCGTCGTGCAGTGCGGGCGGATGGCCAACGAGAAGCTGACCATCCCGTGGCAGATCGTCTACGACCTGCCGATGCAGTCCGGCGACGAGACGCCGTACCTCTGCCCGAGCGTGCGCGAGATCGGCCCGGATCAGCCCGGGGCCTGTCCCCACGAGGACAGCCACCCGCGGACCGGGGCGTCGGTGCTCTGCCCGTACGGCCTCTGGGGCCTGGCGCACATCCTGGAGGTGCCGCCGAACCTGGGCGAGGAGCGCGGCCTCACGCATGTCGTCTCCGAGCGGGCGGACCTGCCCGTGGCGACGGTGGTCGGCTGGAACTCACGGCTGAGCACCGAGAAACACAGCGAGACCGAGGGCCTACGGCATCTGGCCGTCCTCCAGAGTGGCGCCCTCGGGGTCGTGCCGCCCCAGATCGAGAGCCGTGACACCTTCGGCCGGCGGCTGGCCCCGGCCGACATGGACCTGGTCTACGTCTACGCCCACTGCGATCGTGAGCTGGACGAGGGAGCCACCGCGTCGAAGGCGAAGATCGTGCTCGGCAGCGGCGACTCCTTCACTCCGCTCGACGTCCGAAAGTGGGCCGGCTACTACGACTGGCCCTACCCCCACTGGAGCGGCCGGGAGCCGCTGGTCGTGCTCAACGCCTGCCACACGGGCGAGGTCCTGGCCGCGACGCTCGCCGGCTTCGTCGACGCCTTCGCGCAGACCGCGGGCGCGGCCGGCGTGGTCGCCACCGAGGTGACGCTCGAGCAGCGCCTGGCCGGCCTGGCCATGGAGCTCTTCCTGGCCGAGCTGGCCGGAAACGTCTCCGTGGGCGAGGCGATGCGGCGCACGCGCTGGCGCCTGCTGGCCCGCGGCAATCTCATGGGCCTGGCCTACACCCCGTACTGCGCCGCCGATCTGACCCTGCGCCCCGGAGGTACGAATGGGAACTAGCCAAACCGTCATCAGCATCGGCGCCGTCTGCTTCGGGGTGGTCGTCGGTTACGTGACCTACCGGTCGCTCGCCCGGTCCGGGCCGACCTCCAGCGTCTCCGACATCGCCGCCGTGGTCGGCGTGGTCGGCGGTGGCGTGGTGACCTCGCTGTTCGATCCGACGCAGGGCGACGCCTTCGGCTGGTACTCGATTGGCCTGGTCATCGGCATGGCCGTCTATCTGCTCGTCGTCCTGACGCTTGGCAAGAAAGTCCAGCAGGACTCGAACAGCACGGTCCTGTTGGGCAGCGACCCGTCCCCCGAGTGAGGGACGGGCCGTCGCGGTTGTTCTTTTAGCTCGCCAGCTGGCGGGCCCGGGCCGTCTCGGGGAACGGGAGCATCAGCTCGAACTCCGAGGCGGGCAGCGGGCGGCCGAACAGATAGCCCTGGCAGGACGGGCACTCGGCGGCCTGGAGGGCCTTCCAGTCCTCCGGGTCCTCGACGCCCTCGGCCACGACCGTCATGTTCAGCGAGCGGGCCAGCCACAGCACGGCCGAGATGATCGACGACTTGCGCGGGTCGGCGGCCAGGCCGGCCACGAACGAGCGGTCGAGCTTCACCACGTCCGCCGGGACCGACTGGAGCCAGGTCAGCGAGCTATATCCGGTGCCGAAGTCGTCCAGGGCCACCCGCACGCCGAGCGCCTTGATCGCGTCCAGGCGTTCGCGGACGTCGACCGAGGAGCCCAGCAGGGCGGTCTCGGTGATCTCCAGGACCACGCGGGACGGGTCCAGGCCCGGGTTCTCGGCCAGCACCGCGGCGACCATCGGCACGAAGTCCGGCTCGGCGAGCTGGCGCGGGCTGACATTCACCGAGATGTACGGCAACTGGTTCTTCCACGCCATCAGGTGCCGTACGGCCAGGCGCAGCACGTGCTCGCCGAGGGCCACGATCAGGCCGGTCTCCTCGGCGGCCGGGATGAAGTGCCCCGGGCCGAGCAGGTTGCCCTCGGGCGTGAACATCCGGACCAGGGCCTCGGCGCCCACGATGCGGCCGGTGGCCGTGTTGACGATCGGCTGGAACCAGACCGGCAGGGCGGTCTCGCGGTCGCCGGCCAGGGCGGCCCGCAGCCGGGCCTCGGCCGCGATCCGCTCCTTGACCGCCACGCGCATCTCGTCGCTGAAGACCTGCAGACGGTTGCCGCCGGCCCGCTTGGCCGCGTACATGGCCGTGTCGGCGGCCAGCACCGCGTCCTCGGCCTGCTCGGGCGAGCGGCCCAGGGCCATGCCGACGCTGACCGAGATCTGCATGTGACCGCTGCTCAGCGCGAGCGGCTCGGTGAACGCGGCCAGGATGTCGCGGCCCACCTTGCAGCCGGCGTCGACCGGGCCGGCCAGGGCCACCACGAACTCGTCGCCGCCGAGACGGGCGACCAGCGAGCCGGCGGGCACGGTGGCCTCCAGGCGGACGGCCAGCGCGCGCAGCAGCTCGTCGCCGGCCGCGTGGCCGAGGCCGTCGTTTATCGACTTGAAGCGGTCGACGTCGAGGTAGAGCACGCAGACCGGCGCGCTGCGCTCGGCCAGCAGGTCGACCAGGTCGCTCTCGAAGCCGGGGCGCGACAGTAGCCCGGTGAGCGCGTCGTGACGTACCTGGTGACGCAGCTCCTCCTCGTGCATGCGGCTGTCGGTGACGTCGAGGCAGTGCACGAAGACCATCTCGAGGTTGCCGTCGGTGTCGCGCAGGCCGGTGCTGTGCACCTCGACCCACAGCATCGAGCCGTCGTCGTGGCGCTGGTACTGGCGGGTCAGCACGGCCGAGTCGGGCGAGGCGACCAGCTCGGCCAGGGCGCTGCCCTTGGTGCCGATCGGCGAGATCGGCAGGTCGGCGACGCGGTAGCCGGCCGGCAGCTCGTCCGGCAGGCGCAGCCAGGAGCGATAGGCGGAGTTGGTGCGCAGCAGGACACCCTCGGGCGAGATCATCGCCATCGGGACCGGCGTCTCGTCGAAGGCGATGCCGAGCTGGGCCTGGCTCTTGTCGAGGGTGGCCTTGGCCCGCGCCTCCTCGGTCTCGGTCAGGCGCCACGCCACCACCTGGAAGGCGGCGGCGAACAGCACGGCCACGCCGTGCAGGACGGCCCAGAACAGCGGGTGCTGCTGCGCCGAGTGGTGCCCGTAGGTGGCCTCGGCGTCGAAGATGCCGAAGAACGCGTGGTGGGCCGTGGTGGCCACCAGGACCAGGCCGAACGGCGCCCAGTCGCGGTAGAGGGCCAGCGCCGCGACCGAGATGAAGAACGTGAAGTGGGCTTCGGTTTGCCCGTGGCACATCACGACGAAGTCCGCGCACGCGGCGGTGAAGCCGAGCGACACGAACGACGAGGACAGGCGCCGTCCGCTGAACAACCGGGCCGCGACCACGCAGGCCAGGGTGGTGAACAGGAGGGCGAGCGTGAGCGTGTCGCCCAGCTCGTCCTGCCAGGCGCCGAAGACGGTGAGGCCGCCCACGCACACGGCGAGGATCAGCGTCAGCAGGCGGTGACGGCGCAACCAGTCCTCGTCGCGCAGTCCACCGCCGGCCGGTAGCCAGGTCCTGATGTTCAGCATGCTCCGAAGATCGGTGGCCCGTGGTGCCGGTCTCACTGCCGCCCGGTTGCGGCCCCGTAGCAATCGTGACCGGCCCCACATTCCGATACGGATACGTCTCGTTTCGCTTAGGCTCCTGGAATACGGAACAGTCTCGTATCGAAACGTGGGGGAAACGCCAGATGGACCAAACCGTGACGGCACCGGCCGGGCACCCCCGGCGCTGGGCCATCCTCGGTGTCCTGGTCATCAGCTTGCTGGTGGTCGTGCTGGACAACACCGTTCTCAACGTCGCCCTGCGGACGATCGCCGACCCGGTGCACGGGCTCGGCGCGACGCAGAGCGAGCTGGAGTGGTCGATCAACTCGTACACGCTGGTCTTCGCCGGCCTGCTGTTCACCGCCGGCATCCTGGCCGACCGGCTGGGCCGCCGGATCACCCTGGTCACCGGCCTCGCGATCTTCGCGATCGCCTCGCTGGTGTCCAGCTACGCCGACTCGGCGAACCAGCTCATCGCCGCCCGCGCCCTGATGGGCCTGGGCGCCGCGGCCGTCATGCCGGCCACCCTGTCGATCATCGCGAACGTCTTCGAGCCGCGTGAGCGCGGCCGCGCCATCGGCGTGTGGGCCGGCGCGGTCGGCCTCGGCGTGGCCATCGGCCCGATCGTCGGCGGCCTGCTGCTCGAGCACTTCTGGTGGGGCTCGGTCTTCCTGATCAACGTGCCGATCGCGGCCGCCGGCGTCATCCTCGTGCTGGCGCTCGTGCCCGAGTCGCGCGACCCGAGGCCCAACCGCATCGACATCGTCGGCGTCGTCCTGTCGGTCATCGGCCTCACCCTGCTCACCTACGGCGTGATCGAGGGCGGCGACGCCGGCTTCGGCGACCCCAAGTCGTGGGGCACCCTGGTGGGCGCGGCCGTCGTGCTGGCCGGCTTCATCCTGTGGGAGCTGCGGGTCGAGTTCCCGTCGCTGGACGTGCGCCTGTTCGCCAACCGGCAGTTCTCGGCCTCGACCGGCGTCATCGGCCTGATCTTCTTCGCCGCCATGGGCGCGATGTTCTTCGGCGCGTTCTACCTGCAGCTCGTCCGCGGCTACGGCCCGCTCGCGTCGGGCGCGCTGTTCGTCCCGTTCGCGGTCGCCCAGATGGTCTTCGCCCCGCGCAGCGCCGCGATGGTCAAGCGGTTCGGCCCCAAGGCGGTCAGCACCGTGGGCCTGATCCTGGTCGCGATCGGCCTGGCCGCGTGGCTGTTCGTCGGCGAGACCACGCCGATCTGGATCGTCGGCGCCGCGTTCTTCGTCATGGGCGTCGGCATGGCCAACGTGATGCCGCCCGCCACCGAGTCGATCATGGCGGCGCTCCCCCGGGAAAAGGCCGGCGTGGGCTCGGCCGTCAGCAACACGATCCGCCAGCTCGGCGGCGCGCTCGGCGTGGCCGCGCTCGGCGCCGTGCTCTCCTCGGTCTACCGCGACCAGCTCGGCTCGGCCACCGACGGCCTGCCGGCCGCCGCGGCCGAGGCCGCCCGGGAGTCGATCTCCGGGGCGTACGGTGTGGCGGCACAGGCCGGCCCGGCCGCGCCCCAGCTGCTCTCGCACGCCAACGAGGCGTTCGTCACGGCCATGCACTGGGCCTCGGCCGGCTCGATGGTGTTCGCCGTGCTCGGCGCCCTGGTCGCGCTCATCTGGATCCCCGGCAAGCGCCCGGCCGGCGCGCCCGCTCCGACCAGCGCCGAGGGGCTGGCCGAGGAGCAGGGCGTCGAACTGGTCGAAGCCTGACACGTCGGTAACAATGATGGACATGACCACGGCCGAGGCCACATCCGAGACCGCCCAGGAGCGTAAGGCTCCTGGGCGGCCCCGCAACGCCCAAGCGGACGAGGCCATCCTCGACGCCGTCCTCGACCTGATGGCCGAGGGCTCCAGCGCCGCCGCCGTCTCGATCGAGGCGGTCGCCGCCCGGGCCGGGGTGGGCAAGGCGACGATCTACCGTCGATGGCCCAACAAAGACGCGCTGATCATGGACGCGATCCGCGGCATGAAGGGCCCGCTGCCCGAGCCCGGCGGCGTGTCGGTCCGCGACGACCTGATCATGTTGGTCAAGGCCAACCGCAGCAAGCGGGCCAAGCGCTACAGCAAGGTCACGGCCTGCCTGCTGCCGGAGTTCCTGCGCGACGACAACCTGTTCGAGATGTGGCAGACGGTCATGGAGCCCCGGCGCGACGTGACCCGTGGGGTGCTGCGCCGCGGCATCGAGACCGGCGAACTGCGGGCCGACCTCGACATCGAGCTGGCCGTGCTCATGATGACGGCGCCGTCGATGATGCACGGCATGCTCCGCTGGGCACCCAAGGTGCCCGAGGAGGGATTCGCCGAGTCCCTGGTCGACGCATTCCTCCGCGGAGCCGCCGCGTCCTAGCCCTCTGCCGAGGCCGTAAGGGGCGCGGCCGGTCGTGCCGCTCCCCTACGTGACGGGAACGACCCCCCGTTACCGATCCGGCCGCGCATGTTCACTCTGCGGCAGATTCCGCCCGCGCGGGCGGAATCCGAACGAATCCGAATGTCCGCCGTCCGACAACCGGGGTGGCGCCCAGCGACTACCGTCGATGGTCCGCCCACCCCCCTCGGAGCCGCGCCTTGCCCGCTGCCGACCGGTTCGCCATGCTGCCCGACCCGGGGCAGGCCACGACGCTGGACGAGTTCGCCGCCGCGTTGCGGCTGCTGAAGGCCTGGGCGGGAAATCCGTCGTACGAGACGATCACCGGCCGGGTCAACGCCGGGCGGCCGGCCGCGCGGGCGGTCGGCAAGACCACCGTGGTCGACTGCTTCCGCTCGGGCCGGCGCCGCCTCGACGACGAGCTGGTCGTCGCGGTGGTCGAGGCCCTGCACAGCGACCTGGGCTACGTCACCCAGTGGCGGCACGCGCTGCGCGTGATCAGCGGCGAGTCCCGGGCCGCGGCCCAGGTGCGGGTGCAGGACGCCCTGCCCGACGACCTGCCCGGCTTCACCGGCCGCGAGGACGAGGCGGCCCGGGTGGCGGCCGCGGTCCGCGACGGCCCGGCCGTGATGATCTCCGGCATGGCCGGGGCCGGCAAGACCCGGCTGGCCGTGCACGTCGCCCACCGGCTCGGCGAGTTCGACCACGTCCTGTTCGTCACCCTGCGCGGCTTCCATCCGGACGAGACCCAGCCGCCGGCCGACCCGTCGGCGGTGCTCGACGCGTTCCTGCGCCTGCTCGGCGTGCCCGGCCAGCAGCTCCCTCATGATCTCGGGGCGCGCGCCGCGGCGTACCGGAAAAAGGTCTCCGGAACCCGGACCCTGGTGGTCCTGGACGACGCGGCGTCGGAGGAGCAGGTGCGGCCGCTGCTGCCCATGGCCGAGGGATGCGTCGCGCTGGTGACGAGCCGGCGCAGCTTCCCCGGCCTGCCCACGGTCGACGTGGGCGTCTTCACCCCCGGCGAGGCGCTGGCCTTCCTGGCCCGCGACGTGCCCGGCGTGCCCACCGGCACCGACCCCCGCGCGGCCGAGCGCATCGCCGCCCGCTGCGGCCGCCTGCCGCTGGCGCTCGCCCTGGTCGCCGGCCACATGCGGGCCAAGCCGGGCTGGACGCTGACCGACCACGCCGACTGGCTCGACGAACGCCACCGCGCGGGCCGTCTCGACTCGGGCGTGCAGTTCGCGCTCGACGTCTCCTATCGCAACCTGCCACCTGCCGGCCGCGACCTGCTGCGCCTGGTGGCCCAGCACCCGGGCCAGGACTTCGACGTCTACGCGGCGGCGGCGCTGGCCGGCTGTCCCCTCCCCGACGCCGATGCCCGCCTGGGCGAGCTCGCCGCCCACCACCTCGTGCAGCCGTCGGCCGGAGGCCGTTTCACACTGCACGATCTGATTCGGTCGTACGCCTCGGGCCGCGCCGCCGACGAGGACCGCCGGGCCGATCGCCGGGCCGCCCTGACCCGCGTCTTCGACCTCTACCTGGCCGCCGCGGCCGGCGCCATGAACCGCCTCGACCCGGTCGAGGCCCACCGCCGCCCGGCGATCGACGCCCCCGCGACCCCGCTGCCCGATGTCACCGACCCGCTGCGCTGGCTGGCCGCCGAGCGGGCCAACCTCATCGCGGTCAGCGCCTACACGGCCGCCGAGGGCTGGCCGTCCCACACGGTCCGGCTGGCCGCGGTGCTGTTCCGCTATCTGATGGGCGGCTACCACGCCGAGGCCCTGGCCGTGCACGGCCACGCCCGCGACGCCGCCCGCACGTCCGGCGACGCCCACGGCCACGCCCGGGCGCTGGCCCACCTGGCCGTGGCCGAGGTGCAGCTGGGCCGCCACGAGGACGCGGCCGCCCACCTGGAGCAGTCCCTGCAACTGTTCCGCCACGCCGGCGACGGCGTCGACCAGGCCCGCACCCTCAACAACCTCGGCGTCGCCGAGACCCGCCTGGGCCGCTACGAGCGCGCGGCCGGCCGTCACCGCGAGGCCCTGTCCCTCTACGAGCAGGCCGGCGACCGTACGGGCCAGGCCCGCGCCCTGGTCAACCTGGCCAACCTCGAGTCACGCACCGGCGACGACGCGGTCGCGGCCAGCCAGTACTCGGCCGCCCTGGCCCTCTACAAGGCCACCGGCGACGAGCTGGGCGCCTGCGGCGCCCTGTCCAACCTGGGCGAGGTCGAGACCCGCCTCGGCCGCCACGACGACGCGGTCGCCCACGTCGGTGAGGCGCTGTCGATCGCCCGCCGCCTGGGCAACCGCAGCCTGGAGGCCTGGGCCCTGGACAGCCTGGGCACCGCCCATCGGGGCCGGGGCGACCTGGCCGAGGCCACCGCCTGCCACCGGGCGTCCCTCGACATCTTCGAGCAGACCGCCGACGTCGACGGCCAGGCCTGGGCCCACAACGGCCTGGGCGAGGACGCCCAGCGCGCCGGCGACCTGGCCGGTGCGGTCGCCGCGCACACCGCCGCCCACGCGGCCGCCGTCACCGCGGCCGACCGCCAGCAGCAGGCCCGCGCCCTCACCGGCCTGGGCGACTGCCTGTGGGCCCGGGGCGACCGCGACCAGGCCCGCAAACACTTCTACGAGGCCCGGGCGCTGTGGATCGTGCTGCGCTCCCCCGAGGCCGACCGCATCACCGAGCTGCTCGACGCCGAAAACCTCTCCGGCCGCGCGTAGGGTCCGCTCCACGCGGGTCACAGCATCTCGATGTGGCCGCTCTCCAGACGGTAGATCCCGCCGACGACGTCGATGTGGCGGGCCGCGAGCGCGTCCCGGAGAAAGCCGGTCTGCCGGAGAGCGGCCGTGGTCCGGCGGATGTGGCTGCGCGTGGCTCTGTCGAGGCTGTCGCCGGGCGCAATCGCGGGAGCGATCTGGTCGGTCAGGTACACGCGGGCGCCGGACGGACGTCGTCCCGTGCGGACCGCTTCGCGCGCGGCCGCCACCGCCCGGCAGTCGTCATGGCCGAGCACGACCACGAGCGGCACCTTCAGGTCGGTCACCGCCAGCTCGACCGAACCCATCACGGCCCGGTCCAGCACGTGCCCGGCCGAACGGACCACACACAGCGCGCCGGCGCGCTGCCCGAACACCGTCTCCACCGGCACCCGGGGATCGATGCAGCCGACGACGACGGCGAAGGGCGGCCGATCGGCTGTGCCGCCGGTACGCGACGTGAAACGGGCGTTGCCCGCGCGCAGGCGGGACAGCGCCTCGACCGGGTCCGGCCGGTCCTGGTGCCGCGGCACCGGCCGGGGCGGAGCCGGTGCGGCTGTCGGGTCGGAGAACAAGCGTCCCGGGTCCACAGAAGGAGAATGCCATGCCCGGCACCGCTAAGGTATCGACGTGGATCGGGGTTGGCCGGGGCTGCGGGTCTGGATCGTCGCGGCCACGTCGGCCGATGTGGACTGGCGCGTGGCGGTGGCGGCGCTCGCGGCGGCCGCCGAGGTGCCGGTGGGGCTGGTCAGTGTCGGAGCGGCCGTCGACGACGACGATCCGGCTCGGCCGCACATGGCGGGCGTTCTCGAACTGCCCGACGTGGCGCGGCTGAGCCTCGACCAGGCGCGCGATCTGGTGACGTCCGTGCGGCGGGCGCACGGGCTGGTGCTGGTCGTGGGGCCCGAGGGTCTGCTCGTTCCGCTCGGGGCCGGCGGCTGGACGCTGGCCGATCTGGCGGAAGCCGTGCGGGCGCCGGCGGTCGTGGTGACCGGGCCGGGCGCGGACGCCGTCAACCACACGACACTCATGCTCGGCGCGCTGGCCGGCCACGGCATCGCGGCCGCGGTCGTGACCGTGGGCGAGGTCGACGAGGAGGCCTTGCCGGTGCGGCCGGCCGGGCGTGTCGGCGACGCCGGGTGGCTCGACGACATGCTCGTGGCCCGGGCCGCGGTGACGCCGGAGCCGGCCGTGCTGTCCACGAAGCCGGCGTTCAGCGGGCGGCGGATCGTGCTGGCCCTCGTCGCGGTCTTCGTGGTCATGATCCTGCTGGTGTGCGGGGTGGCCTGGTTCGGGCGGACCGAGGCCGAGTTGACGCGAGCCACCGGCTCCACGGCCGCGCCGATGCTCGCGGACTCGGCGCCCGCGCCCCGCCCTACGACGGCACCCTCAGCTGGGTCGTTATTCGCAGCAAAGTCCCAGCTACCGGTAGCTTCGTGAGCCCGACACCAGGCTGACACCGGCGGCGGCCAGGATCACCTGGATCACCAACTCGATCCAGTCGACCCCCGGCGTCTGCGCGACACCCATGGCGGCCGCGATGAACGTGCCGAGAACCGCGGCCACGACACCGATCAATATGGTCAGCCAGATCGGGATGTGCTGCCGCCCCGGCACCACGAGACGCCCGAGCGCGCCGATGACGAGACCCACGATGACGGCGCTGATCAGACCCGAGAAATGCACGGCGCTTTCCTCCACTACAAGCCCGCC